>NZ_VFWB01000007.1:0-404473 GCF_006442375.1 Mesorhizobium sp. B2-2-4
GACATGCCAAGCAACTCCCCTGCCTCCATCATCGAAAGATCGCCGCCATTCCAGCGGCTCAATACGTCCCGAAACTTTTGCATTCTCCGGTCCTGTAGCCATGCCGTCCGCTTCATCCCCAGCCTCCATCCGCTGGCGATAAAACCGGACAACTCACGTGCTACCTAATCCGGACAACTCATGTGCTTACGACAGGCGGGTGAGCCAAGAATTGACATGGCCGTTTAAATAGCTTACAAGACCTTTGTCGATATTTGTTGACTGACTTTTGTTATCCGCGCTTTGCAGCGCGCCTTTGACGAACTTCCCACATCAAAAATCGAGACAAACGACGTTGTGCATCCGCATGACGGCGAACGAGTATTTGCCATGGAAAGGGTTCGTCATGAGCACCGGCACAGTTAAATGGTTCAACGCCACCAAAGGTTTTGGTTTTATTCAGCCTGACGACGGCTCTGCCGACGTTTTCGTCCACATCTCGGCCGTAGAGCGCGCCGGCATGCGTGACATCGTCGAGGGCCAGAAGCTCGGCTACGAGATGGTCCGCGACAACAAGTCCGGCAAGATGTCGGCCGACCAGTTGAAGGCGGCCTGAAAAAGGATTCAGCCTTCCCGGTGACCACGGATGTACTGGCACTGGTGAATGGCGAATTCGGGCGCATGGCGGCGGAAACCTGAGTTTTCGCACGCTGCGTGCCGGAGCGTCCTGTGCATCCACTGGATGCGCGACGCTCTCATGGAAGGTCAGGCGGTGCCTGGCCTTTTTCACTTTGTGGGTCTCGCCGCCGAAAATGCGCTGCGCGTCGGCCTGAACGTGCTAAGGGACGCTCCAGCAAGTTGAATCCGCCGCCCCAATGCTTTTGTGCGTGGGTCCTGACTGAAGACCGGTCTTGCCCTATCGGCACGAGACTCCTGACAGGAGAAAGATTTTGACCGCCAATTCGAAAACAGCTGCTGATCAGGCAGTGCCCTTGTTCAGCAAGACGCAAACCCAGTCGATGTCGCTCAACCGCATCATTTCCGAACGCGATGCCCTCACCCAGGCGCGTGAAGCCAAGACCGCGCGTTTGCGCGAACTGCGCCTGGAAAAAGAGGCAGATGAAATGGCTGCGGCGGCCGCACAGGCGGCGTTGCCGAAACGGGCCGGAAGACGCTGATGGCGACGAAGCGTGTGCCGGCGACACCAATCGCCGCTGATGCGACCATCGCCGATATGGTCGAAACATTGGACAAGCCAGTCGAATATGTCCGGCGTGTGCTGGAAAAACTCGAACGCTGCAAGCGCGTCCATGGCGATGCACAGGTGCGCGTCGGCGTGCGGGGCCGCGCCGAGTGCCCGAACTATTTGATCGAATATGTCCGCCAAGACGCCAAGACCCACGAGCCGGTGACCCATCAGGACGCCGCCTACAGCGGCAGCACGCATCGCGAACTGGCGCCGCATCACATCGCGGAGGCGAGGAACTGGTCGCCTGAGGAAATGAACATAACGGCGGTTTCGGCCCTGATCGGCCGTTTGCGCAGTCCGCGCGCACCATCGCGCTTCGCCGACGAGGACTGAGATGGCCATAAAATTCTCCGCCAAGGATCACCCGCCGGCGCCCGCCGCCGCTGCAAAGCCGGTCAAGCCGGGTGCCGCGCCGAAGGCCGATGTAGCTGTCGAGGCCGCGACCGATCTATTCAAGTCGCCGACCGAGGCGCCGTCGCGCAAGGCAGGCAAGAAGAAATAGCGCCTTGCCGCAAGACGCCGACCGCAATCTGCTGTGCAGGGACCGTTCTCGTTGGTGACCGTGGCAAGCCTTTCATCGCCCCAACGAGGCACCGTCCCGGCATTTGATTGCCAGAGCTGCGGCGCCTGTTGCTCCTACTCGGCCGAGTGGCCGCGCTTTTCCACCGAGGACGACGCGCAGCTCGACCGTATCCCGGACAAGTATGTCGCGGCCGATCTATCGGGTATGCGTTGCGAGGGCCCGCGCTGTTCGGCTCTCTGTGGCGCAGTGGGCAAGGCAACCGCTTGCGGCATCTACGAGTTGCGCCCGGATGTCTGCCGCGCCTGCATGCCCGGCGACGAGGATTGCCTGATGGCGCGTCGGGCGCATGGGCTGCCTGTCCTCTGATCTGACGGCGCCGCGGCTTGTGCGCGGGGATTTCGCTGCTACGCTGCCCGCCGGGCAGCACAGCGGAGAACCAAATCGTGAGCATCGAATTCTTGTTGACGTCGCTGATCGTGGTGGCTTCGCCCGGCACCGGCGTCCTCTACACGCTGAGCGCCGGGCTTTCCCGCGGCGCCCGCGCCTCCATCGTCGCCGCTTTCGGCTGCACGCTCGGCATCATCCCGCATATGGCTGCCGCCATCACCGGCCTCGCCGCGCTCCTGCACACCAGCGCGGTCGCCTTCGAGACGCTGAAATATCTGGGCGTCGCCTACCTCCTTTACATGGCCTGGAACACGCTGAAGGAGAGGGGTGGTCTGAACGTCGAGGACAATGTCGCGCCGCGCTCCACCGGCAAGGTGATTGCGAGAGGCATCCTCGTCAATGTGCTCAACCCGAAGCTGTCGATCTTCTTCTTTGCCTTCCTGCCGCAGTTCGTCAGCACGACCGAGCCGCACGCGCTGTCGAAGATGCTGGAACTGAGCAGCGTCTTCATGCTTTTGACCTTCGTCATCTTCGTCGGCTATGGCATCTTCGCCGCCTCGATCCGCAGCCATGTCGCGTCGCGGCCGAGGGTGCTGACCTGGATGCGCCGCACGTTCGCCGGCGCTTTCGTCATGCTCGGCGCCAAGCTTGCGCTGGCGGACAGGTAGAATTCGTTCGCCTCGCCTTGGCACGAAATCGATGCCGAACAATGAGAAGGCGAGCCTTGGCCCGCCTTCTTTTGTTCTTCAACTCCGGACTAGCCGGCAATCATTTGTTCGCGCCGCCGAGCGCCTTCAATTTTTCGCAGAACGGGGCATACGGCTTGCTCATCGCCGCATCCTGACATTCCTTCATCATCATGGCTTGGTCGTCCTTGGACATTTTTGCCCAGGCGGCTTTCATCTCGGCGTCGGATTTCATCGTCTTCATGCTCGCATCGGTGAAGAACGGTTCCATCATCTTGGGCGAGTCGAGCGCTCCGGCAAGTGCCGTGCCGCTGAGAACGGTCAACGCGAGTGCTCCAAAGCAGGCGGTTCTGATGTTCATGACATTAGTCCTCCCTATGGTCTTTCTCGATCGTCGAATGGCGGTCGGACTCTATTCCTAGCACAAACCGATGTGTATTAGGAGTAACTCATATGGTGAAGCCGGCCTATCCCTTGACGTAGCCCATCGCCTCGACGATCCGCCCGCCCTCGACGCGCATCAGATTGACGCCGCGCAGCGAATTGCCGTCCGCCATCCAGTAGCGCCAGCGGATCGTCGCCCGCTCGCCGGCGACGAAGGTCTCCTCGATGTCGAAGCGCGTGCCGGGCTGGGTCGCGATCGCCGTCCATAGCCCGACGCAGGCCGCCTTGCCGGCATGGCGCGCACCGTCCGGTGCCGGCACGGTGTTTTCAATCACGCAGTCCTCGCCCACCAGCTCGGCGAGCGCCGACGGTTCGTGCAACTGGAACACATCGTTGAAGCGCCGCATGATCTCGGCTGTCCGCCGCGACTCTGGATGGCTGTCCATGATGCTGCTCATCTCGTGCTTCTCCTGATTCATTGTTGCGCGGCGGTACCCACGAGGGTCGCCTTGAGGTTGATCTGGGCCACGCCGGCCAGCGCGCGCGAAACGAGACAGCTCGCCTTGGCGGACTGGGCAAGGCGCTCGAACTGGTCTTCGGCGAGCCCCGCGACGTCCACCGCCGTTTCAAGGTCGATGCGGGTGATGGTCGGCCCGGCCTCCGTCGCTCCGAGGTGCACCCTGGCGATGGTGCGGATGTCCCGGGGAATATGACCTCCCTGGCCAAGGATGAAGGTCAGCGCCATCGAGAAGCAGCCGGCATGCGCGGCCGCAATCAGTTCTTCCGGGTTGGTGCCGGGGCCGTTCTCGAAACGCGACGGAAAGGAATAGGCGCCTTCGAACACACCACTGCCGAGCCACAGCCGGCCTGAACCTTCCCTCAGCGTGCCTTGCCACTCGGCCGAAGCTTCACGAATTGTCATTGCTGTTCTCCCTTCTGGTTCGATCGATATGAAAGATCAGGCTCCGTCGATGACGACCTTCCCGAACACGTCGCATTGCTGGAAATAGCGGTAGGCGTCGCGGGCTGCGACTGCGCGAAGGTCGGCGGGCCGCCGGTTTCGACGGTAAGGTCGATACCGCCGGTTTCGCCACGCACCATCGCCCCCCATTCCGGCATGTCGGTCGAGGACACGACGAGGTCGGCCCCCATCGCCCGCAGCTTGCCGACCTTCTCGGCGCGAGAGGTGACGGCGACGACGCGGCAGCCGAGCAGCTTGGCGAACTGCAACGCGAACAGCGAGACGCCGCCCGAGCCTATGACCAGAACCCATTGGCCAGGCTTGGGAATCTCCGCCCCGGTCAGTGCGTTCCAGGCTGTCAGGCCGGCGCAGCTCAGCGTTGCCGCCTCGCGCCAGTCGAGATGCTCGGGAAGTCGCACCGCCCATTGCTCGTCAAGCACGGCGTACTCGCCGAGCATGCCATCCAGCGTGCAGCCGAGCTGGTCGATCAGTCCGGCATTGATGCGGCCATCGATCCAGCGGGCGAAATAGCTGCCGGTGACACGGTCGCCGACGGCAAAGCGTGTGACATCATCGCCGATGGCGACGACCTCGCCGGCGCCGTCGCTGAGCGGAACGATCCCGCGGCGCGGTGTCAAGGGGTAGGTGCCATTGAGGATCATCGTATCGCGTCGGTTGAACGAGGTGGCGCGCACCCGCACCACGATCTCCTGGGGCCTTGGCTCCGGCCGCACCTCTTCCCGCATCACCAGACATTCGGTTCCGCCCAAACCTTCAAGACGATAGCTGCGCATTTCGGCTTCCTTTAATATATAGACTGATCTACATATTATATAGACCGGTTGTCATATTCATGGCAAGGCTTATAGTGACCCTCTCCTGACAGAGGTTGACATGGCCAACGATACGAGAGCCCGCATACTCGAAACGACCGGATTGCTGCTCAGGCGGCGCGGCTATCACGGCACTTCGCTCAATGACATACTGAGCGCCAGCGGCGCCCCGCGCGGCTCGCTCTATTTCCACTTTCCCGGTGGCAAGGATCAGCTGGTCGTCGAAGTGACGCGCGCCAGCGTGGCCGAGGTGACTGAGAGGCTTGGCGCCGAGCTCGCGGCGGAAAGCGATCCGGCGGTTGCCGTTCACCACATTTACCAGTCGGTCGCTCGCATGCTGGAGGACAACGAATTCTCGCTCGGCTGCCCGATCGCGCCGGTCGTGCTCGATGCGCCGAACGACGTGCCGGACTTGGAGGAAATCTGCCGCTCCGCTTTCGAGCAGTGGATCGGCCTGCTGCGCCAGGCGTTTGTCAGGGCAGGGGTGGTCGAGCGCCGCGCACGGGCGCTGGCGCTGTTGGTCGAGTCCTCGCTGGAAGGCCTGATGGTGATTGCCCGCGCCACCCGCGATCGCTCATCGATCAACGTCGTGGCCGATGAGGTGGCTACCCTGATCGAGCAGGCAGTCCTCGCCGGCAAGGCGACGCGGCAAGCGGAGAGCACTGCTGTCTGACGCTGGTTCCAACCGACTACGCTGAAGCAAAGCCTGAATGTGCAAAGAAAAGGGCGGCATCGCTGCCGCCCTTTCCGCATGCATAAAGCAGATGGCTGGATTAGAAGTCCATGCCGCCCATACCGCCCATGCCGCCGCCGCCCATGCCGCCAGGCATGCCGCCGCCAGCCGACTCCTTCTTCGGAGCCTCCGCGATCATGGCTTCGGTGGTGACCAGCAGGCCGGCGACCGAGGCCGCGTCCTGGAGAGCCGTACGCACGACCTTGACCGGATCGACGATACCCATGGCGATCATGTCGCCATATTCGCCGGTCTGGGCGTTGTAGCCGAAGGTCGCGCCCTTGTTCTCGAGGATCTTGCCAGCAACGATCGATGCTTCCGCACCGGCGTTGGCAGCGATCTGACGGGCCGGGGCCTGCAGTGCGCGGCGAACGATGTTGATGCCGGCGGCCTGGTCGGAGTTGACGCCGGTGGCCTTGAGGTTGCCCGAAGCGCGCAGCAGGGCCACGCCACCGCCGGCAACGATGCCTTCTTCTACGGCCGCGCGGGTCGCGTTGAGGGCGTCATCGACGCGGTCCTTCTTTTCCTTCACCTCCACTTCGGTCGCACCGCCGACGCGGATAACGGCAACACCGCCGGCGAGCTTGGCCAGACGCTCCTGCAGCTTCTCCTTGTCGTAGTCCGAGGTGGTCTCCTCGATCTGCTGCTTGATCTGGGCAACGCGGCCCTGGATCTCGGCCTTCTTGCCGGCGCCGTCGACGATGGTGGTGTTCTCCTTCGAGATCGACACCTTCTTGGCGCGGCCGAGCATGTTGAGGCCGACATTCTCGAGCTTGATGCCGAGGTCTTCGGAGATGACCTGGCCACCGGTGAGGATGGCGATGTCTTCCAGCATGGCCTTGCGGCGATCACCGAAGCCCGGAGCCTTGACGGCAGCGATCTTCAGGCCACCGCGCAGCTTGTTGACGACCAGCGTGGCCAAGGCCTCGCCTTCGACGTCTTCCGAGATGATGAGCAGCGGCTTGGAGGTCTGCACGACCGCTTCCAGGACCGGCAGCATGGCCTGCAGATTGGAGAGCTTCTTCTCGTGGAGCAGGATGTAGGCGTCCTCGAGATCGGCAACCATCTTATCGGGGTTGGTGACGAAGTAGGGCGAGAGATAGCCGCGGTCGAACTGCATGCCTTCGACGACTTCCAGCTCGGTCTCGGCGGTCTTGGCTTCCTCGACGGTGATGACGCCTTCGTTGCCGACCTTCTGCATCGCTTCCGCGATCATCTTGCCGACCGACTCGTCGCCATTGGCCGAGATGGTGCCGACCTGGGCGACTTCCTCGGAGGTCTTGATCTTCTTGGCGGCCTTGCCGAGAGCTGCGACCACTTCGGTCACGGCCAGGTCGATGCCGCGCTTCAGGTCCATCGGGTTCATGCCGGCGGCAACCGCCTTGTGGCCTTCCTGGACGATCGACTGCGCCAGAACGGTCGCGGTCGTGGTGCCGTCGCCGGCGATGTCGTTGGTCTTCGAAGCCACTTCGCGCACCATCTGCGCGCCCATGTTCTCGAACTTGTCCTCAAGTTCGATTTCCTTGGCGACGGTGACGCCGTCCTTGGTGATGCGCGGTGCGCCGAACGACTTGTCGATGACGACGTTGCGGCCCTTGGGGCCGAGCGTGACCTTCACCGCGTCGGCGAGGATGTTGACGCCGCGCAGCATGCGCTCACGGGCGTCGCGGGAGAATTTTACGTCTTTGGCAGCCATGTTCAACTCCTGGCAGGGGCTCGGATCGAGCCCGAAGATTCAAGATTCAGTTGATGGAAAGGCCGATATTCAGCCGATGATGCCCATAATGTCGGATTCCTTCATGATCAGAAGGTCTTCGCCATTGAGCTTGACTTCGGTGCCCGACCACTTGCCGAACAGGATGCGGTCGCCAGCCTTGACGTCCAGGGGCACGAGCTTGCCAGCTTCGTCGCGGGCGCCGGAGCCGACGGCGATGATCTCGCCTTCCTGCGGCTTTTCCTTCGCCGTGTCGGGGATGATGATCCCGCCGGCGGTCTTGGATTCGGATTCGACCCGGCGTACGACCACGCGGTCATGAAGCGGGCGGAACTTCGACTTTGCCATGTTTTCTTCCTCGATGAGAACGGTGAGAAACAGTTCCTCCGTCCGGCGAAGCCGGACAATCTACAAAGCCCGGCGGTACCGGACCTGTGGTTAGCACTCACCCAGGGCGAGTGCTAACGTGGCGGTGAAATAGGCTGCTGGCTGGCGAGAGTCAAGGCGCGCGCGAGCGGGCAGCGGCGCGAAATTTTGTTTTCCGCGAAAGCCCGCTCGCAGAACGTGCCAGTTGCCGCTGGCCTTTCATGCGAAATGCGCCGGTTCCTCCCGCAATCGACGGCAAAACAAGGCGCGGAGGGGTGCTCTGCCGCTATCGGTCAGAGATCCTGCCGCCCGATACTTCGATACGCAAGACGTGTCGATGTCACGGGAGAGGGGCGCGAAAGCCGCCGCCGAAAACTACAGAAACAATCTCAGCTGCGTATGGATGATGGACCTGTAGTCGTCGATCGTGCGGCGGCCTTCCTTCTCGTCCTGCGTCAGCGCTAGCCGCACGACGCCGCCGGCAAGCTGGAAGATCAGGAACACCACGCGCGCGAAGTCTTCGCGCCGGTCGGGCCGCAGCATCGGAGCGACGTGGTCGCAGAACATCTTGGCCTGGTGCCTTGTCTCAGCAATGTCGAGGTTCTGCAGCGCCTTGTCAGCCTGTATCGCGTTCTGCAGATCCTGGATGGCCGGGTCGTCGGCCACGCGCCGGTAATAGTCCTCGATCATGCGGTCCGCGGCAGCCGTCACGTCCTCAAGCCCACTTATTTCGGCGATGATCTCGCCGAAGCGTGCGCGGCTTTCCTCCGAGAAGCGCTCATAGAGCATCGCCAGGATCGCCGATTTGTTGGGGAAATAATGGTAGACGGTGGCGATCGGTCCGCCCGCCAGTGCGCCCACTTCCTTCATCGTCACCGCGTCGATGCCTTTTTCGCCGATCAGCCGCATGGTCGTCGAAAGGATCGCGTCGATGCGTTCGCGGCTCCGCTCCTGCTTGGGCCTGCGCCTCGGCGCCGTCGCCATCCGCCTTGCTTCCGCCATGCGCCCAATCTCTCGCGAGAGCTTCAAAATTCCCGGTTGACAAGAAACATGATCAAGTATCAGTTTCGTAATGCTGACAAGTTGTCAGCTTTTTTATCGCACTGCAAGGACGTTGGGAGGCGCCTCGTGACTGCGACGCAAGCCGTACAAGCGGAAAATGGCGATTGGCTGGTCGGCAACCCGACCGGCGTCGAGCTCGGCTCCGCATTATGGATCGGCTCGGTCGGGCTGCTGATCCTCGGGCTTCAGCCCGTGCTGCTTGGCGCGCTCTACACCGAGGGCCATGTCAGCGGCGATGAACTGGCGCTGGTCGCCACGGCGGAGATGATCGCGATCGCCATCGGTTCAGCCGTGGTGGCGATGCTGCTTTCCGCGCGCAACATGCGCTGGAAAAGCGCCGTCCTTTTGATCCTGCTGGCCCTGGCGAATGTATGGACCGCCCATGCCGCAAGCGCCAATGCGTTGATCGCCGCCCGCGCCATCGCCGGGCTGGCTGAAGGTGGTCTGGTCGCGATCACCACCGAACTGATCGCCCGTTCGCGACGGGCGGAGCGCATCGGCGGCTATTTCGTGACGCTGCAGACCCTGGCGCAATGTGCGCTCGCTCTGCTTTTGGCACTCTATGTCATTCCCGAGGCGGGGTCGTCCGGCGGCTTCATCGTGCTTGCCGTCGTCTGCGTCGTTTCGCTGGCGGCCGCTTTCACCGTACCCGGTGACTACGCCGACCTGCCGAAAGAGGAGAACCTGGCCAATGTGCTGACGGTTCCGTCGATCACCGCGCTATTGTCGGTCTTCTGCTACTTCATGTTCTTCGGCGCGATCTGGGCCTTCCTGGAACCGCTCGGTGCGCAGTATGGGATTGATAGCTGGACCGTCGGTCTGATCGTCTCGGCCAGCCTGGCGACGCAGGTCCTGGGCGCGATGACGGCGACCGTGTTCGAGGCGCGCATCGATTACCGCATTGCCATTACGGCCATCGGTGCCGTCGCGCTGGTCTCCTCCCTTGTTCTTGCCAGCGCACCTGGCCTGACGACATTCTGGATCGCCGCCTTGGTCATGGGCTTCATCCTGTTGTTCATCGTACCCTATCAGATCCGGCTGGCGATCACGGCCGACGAGACGCGTACCGCCGTGCTGCTGGTGCCGGCTGCACAGCTCTTCGGCCTGGCGATCGGGCCGGTCGCGGCGTCGCTGCTCATCGACGGCAAGGATTTCCGGCCCGTGCCGGAATTCGCCGCGGCAAGCGCGTTTGCCAGCGTGGCCCTGCTTGGCCTGTTCGTGGCCACTATGCGCCGTCGGCGCGTCTGACGGGACGGCTGGATGTCGACGATCACCGCGCGGAACTGGAGCAACTGGTCGGGCTTCGTGCGCGCCGAGCCGAAGCTGGTCGCCACTCCAACCGACGCCGGCGAGCTTGCCGATCTGGTGCGCACGGCACCTGGGCCGCTGCGCGTGGCGGGTGCTGGCCACTCCTTCACGCCGCTGGTGGCATCGCAAGGCTCGATCGTTTCCCTGGAGAAGATCGAGGGGCTGGTCTCGCACGATGTACAAAGCCATCGCGCGCGGGTGCGGGCAGGGACGCGGCTCGGCCCGCTGATGCACATACTGCAAGGCCTGGGCCAGGGCCTGCCCAATATGGGCGACATCGACCGTCAGGCGATCGGCGGGGCGCTGGGCACCGCCACCCATGGTTCCGGGCTGACGCTGGGCGCTTATCACACCCAGTTGGAGACGGTGCAGATCGTGGACGGGCGGGGCGAGTTGCGCGAATTCGATCGGACCCGCGACCAGGATATGATCCATGCGATGGGGGTCGCTCTCGGCGCCTTCGGCATCTTGAGCGAAGTCACGCTGAACAACATCGCGACCTACCGGCTGCGCCGCCGCAAGTGGGTGCTGCCGATCGCCGACATGCTGCGCGATTTCGAGACGATGATGGCCGCGCACCGGTCGGCCGAATTCTACTACATCCCGTTTTCCGGCTACGCGCAGTTTATCGCCAGCGACCTCAGCGACGCGAACCCGACCACCAGGCCTACCGAGCACGACGAGGCCGGCCTGGCGACGCTACGCAAGCTGAGCAGGGCGCTGCGCCGGCTGCCATGGCTGCGCCGCTCCTTGATCCGCGGCGCCGTGAAAAAGGTGCCGGCCGAGGATTATGTGCAGGACTGGCTCAATGTCTATGCCAGCGACCGCCAGACCAAGTTCAACGAGATGGAGTATCATCTGCCTTTCGAGGAGGGGCCGAAGGTGATCACGCAGATCATCGAGCTGACCGAGAAGCACTTTCCAGAAGTCTATTTTCCGATGGAGGTGCGCTCGGTGGCACCCGACATGTTCTGGCTTTCGCCCTTCTACAAGCGTCTGACCTGCTCGATCGCCATTCACCACGATGCCGCCAACGACCCTGAGCCCTTCATGCGGGCGGCCGAGCCGATCTTCCGCAGGCATGGCGGCCGGCCGCATTGGGGCAAGATGCACAGCCTGAAGGCGGCGGATCTCAAAAAGCTCTATCCGCGCTGGGATGATGCGATGGCCGTTCGGCGAGACATCGATCCCGAGAACCGTTTCGTCTCGCCCTACATGGCCGGCCTATTCGGCATCGGCCAATGAGCGGCTATTTCACCACGCTGTCGGATGCGTTGAGGGCGGCCGGCGTCTTTCAGCCTTGTCTGGTGCTCGACCGCGACCGGCTGGACCGCAACATCGACCTGGTGAAGCAGAGACTGGCGCCCGGCCTTGCCGTGCGGCTGGTCGACAAGTCGCTTGCTTGCCTGCCGCTGCTTTCGCACATCGCCGGGGCGCTCGGCACCCATCGATTCATGACGTTTCATCCGCCGATCACAAGGGCCGTGCTCGACGCTTTTCCCGATGCCGACATGCTTTACGGCAAGCCGATGCCGGTCGGCGCGGCAAGGCAAGCGATTTCAAGCGGTACCGCCGACTGGTCGCGCGCCTGCTGGCTGATCGACAGCGAGGAGAGACTGGCGGAATACGGCGCTCTGGCCGCCGAACTCGACGTCGGGTTGCGCATCGCTTTCGAGATCGATGTCGGGCTGCATCGGGGCGGGTTCGCCGAACCGCGTGCGCTGTCGAAGGCATTGAACGTGCTGCCCGCCCGGTTGCGCTGCGAAGGCGTCATTGCCTACGAGGCGCACGCGCCGCACATTCCCGGTCTGTTCGGCGGTCCCAAAAAGGCGCTGGCAGAGGCGTCGCAGCGGGCCGCGGCGTTCATCGCGGCTCTCGGCGAGGACCAGCGCCGAACACTGAACATCGGCGGCTCGAAGACCGCGTTGCTTCATCGTGGCGGCATGGCCAACGAAGTGTCGGTCGGCTCGGCCTTCGTGCTGCCCGGGGATTTCGACACGCCCGGCCTCGACGGCTTCCAGCCCGCGGCCTTCATCGCCACGCCTATCCTCAAGGTGGTCGAGCCGATGCTGCCAGGCCCGCCGGCGGTCACCCGCCTGCTGCAGACGGTCGGCCGGTTTCCGCGCAAGGGTTGCTATCTCTATGGCGGCAAATGGATGGCCGAACCGGTGTTTCCCGAAGGCATGGAGACCAATGGCCTGCTTGGCCTTTCCTCGAACCAGCAATTCATGGGCCTGCCCGGCGATGCCACCACCAGGTCAGGCGACTACGCCTTCCTGCGTCCGACGCAAAGCGAGGCGGTGCTGCAGCAGTTCGGATCGATCGCGGTTTTTTCGGGCGACAGGCTCGTGGACCGCTGGCCCGCGCTGCCAATGGGGTAGGCATGGTGCCTCGTTACGATGAGTCCAAACCAGACGCTTCGATGTAACAGACCGACCGTCAACCCAAAGCCACGATGCGCCGGCGACCAGCAGCCGCATGCTTGGAACAGTCAGCGAGCCTATCCGCCTCCAGACGGGGTCATCGTTGACCGGCCTTCTCGGCGAGATATCGAGTAGCCAACGCGATTGAATTGGGGATAGGTGTCGATCCTCTATAGTTGGCAATTTGGCGCCTGGAGATTTCCAACTGGAGCGCCATCCCCTCAAGCGAGAATTTCAGCAGATCGTCCATGATATGGCGGAATTCCCGGTTCTCCATACCAATTGAGGGCAGGGTATCGATCCATTCGGCTGTCAACTCGACTCCCCCGTCCCACTCGATTGCATTGCCGTCTTCGTTAACCCGCATGGTTCCAAACAGCTCGTCATTGTCGCGAAGCGGAATGAAGTGTCGATGGCTATTCAATACTGGATTCAGGTCAACCGTATTGGAGCGGCCGTCTCGCCAGGTGATGCGCACGCGGCGGCCATCAATCATGGTGACCGAGGCGATCCTGGGGAGCGGATTGCCGACTGTTACGATGTCGTCAACCATTGAGGCGGGTCCATTCATTGCGCAACTCCTCTTCATGCGAGTTAGCCCAAGCGATTACGGCATCGAGGTCTTTGCGATGCATTTGGCCACGCAACACGTTCCATGAGCCAATCCTGATCAGGACTTCATACTCACCCTTCAACGCGTGAAAGTGAGGCGGGTTATGGTCATCCGCAAAGACCTGAATCTTGATGCCGTCGAGAACCTTCAAAGTGGGCATGTGGCTGTTCCATCGCGCCAAATTTAATGCAGAGGGTGCACTAAATCAAGCGAAAGTGCACTGGGTGCACCCAAAGCGTCGCATTTCATCAGTTTGATCGATATTGCGCGTGACGTAAATCGACGACCCCGGCCCTGCGTTCTCGTCCGCGCGGCCGCCGTTGTAGCTACCGGATTGAGCTCGGACGGTCGCGCCGAACGGCCGGCCCTGGGCAGCGTTTCAGCGGTAGCGCGCCTGGTTCCAGCGGTGGCCAAGCAGCGACAGGATGATGATCAGCCCGTTGAAGAACTGCACATAGAAGCCGCTGAGGCCGGCAGCGACGACGCCGGTCTGGATGAACGCCACCGTCAGCGCGCCGATAGCGCCGCCAAACACGGTACCGATGCCGCCCCAAGTCGGCGTGCCGCCGACGAACACCGAAGCCAGCACCGGCAACAGATAGCCGTCGCCGGCGGTTGGCCACCAGGTGAAGTTGATCATCGTCGAGAAGGTGCCGCCGATCGCGGCCCCGATACCGACGAAGACGAACACCTTGACCTTCACCCGCTTGACGTCGATGCCCATCTGCTGGGCGCTGTCGGGATTGTCGCCGACCACCTTCACCTGCGCGCCGAAGCGGTGGCGGTTGTAGAGCAGCGCGGCGAACACGACGAAGGCGAGCGCCCACAGGATCTGTACCGGAATCCCGTAAACCTGGCTGGAGAAGATCGTATAGGTCCAGCTTTGCCCGAGCGTCGGCAGCGCGGTCGACTTGCCTTCGTTGATGATCTGGATCAGCCCGCGCAGCAGGAAGTTCATGCCGAGCGTGGCGATCAGCGACGACAGGCTGCCATAGACGACCAGCACGCCGACCAGGAAGCCGAGCAGCATGCCGGTGGCGAGTGCTGCGACGATGCCGAGGAAGGGATCGTAGCCGGCCTGAACGACCAGCGCGAAAACCCAGGAGGCAAAACCCATCGTCGCCGGAAACGACAGGTCGATTTCGCCGGCGGTAACGACAAAGACCAGCGGCACGACCACGAACAGCGCCACCGGCAGCGTGGTCAGCACCGAGCTGTAGAGGAACCAGGTGGTGAACACCGTCGGATTGGCGATGGTGAAGGCGACCATCATCACCACGAAAACGCCGAGCGTGCCCAGCGCCGCGCGATTGTCGAGAACGAAGCCGCGCAGCAAATGATCCGACGGGTGCTTCCACGCCGCTTCGCCCATTTCGGTATGGGGCGAGGGAGCCTGGCGATTGGGCTCGGCGATGTTGCTCATGGCCTTGTGTCCTCCGCGCGCTGGGCTTCGCCCAAGCCGGGCAGTCCGCCGGGATGCGCGAGGTCTTCCATGAAATTGACGAGCGTGTCGGCCGACTTGATGTCGCGCTTGTCGGCCTGCAGCGCCACAGTGCCACGATCGAGCACGACGAAACGGTCGGCGATGTCGAAGACATGGTGGATGTTGTGGCCGATGAACAGGATCGAGCGCCCGCTCGCCCGCACCTGGCGCACGAAGTGGAAGACCTTGGCGGTTTCGGTCAGCGACAGAGCCGTTGTCGGCTCGTCGAGGATGATCAGGTCGGCCTGCTTGTAGATGGCGCGCGCGATCGCCACGCCCTGGCGCTCGCCGCCGGAAAGCTGGCCGACGACGGACTGCGGCGTGAACACTTTCGAAGTGAAGCCGATCTCGCGCATAAGCCGGCTCGCCTCCCTGATTTCGGTGCCGACTTTCAGCCAGCCGAGGAAGCCGGTGAGTTCGCGTCCCATGAAGATATTGCGCACGATGGTCTGCTGCACGGCCAGCGCCCGGTCCTGGAACACGGTCTCGATGCCGGCGTCGCGCGAGCGCGCCGCGTTCCAGCCGGTGACCGGCTTGCCGCGAACGAGGATCTCGCCGTTGGTCGGCTTGACCGCGCCGGCGAGGATCTTGATCAGCGTCGACTTGCCGGCGCCATTGTCGCCGATCAGTCCGACCACCTCGCCGCGGTCGACGCTGAGATTGACCCCGCCAAGCGCGTAAACCTGGCCGTAGGATTTCGTGATGTCGCGCAGTTCGATGATGCGTTCGGCCATCGGGTCCTCGCTTGCTTGTCGCATGCCGGGCCTCGCCGGCGGTCCCGCCGGCCGGGCCTGAGCCCCCGGCCGGCGGCTTGGGAGGTCAGCGCAGTGCCAGCTTGGCCAGTTCGGCGACGATCTTGTAATTCTCAGGCGTGACGAAGCCGGCGCCGGTATCGACATTCATCGGTGCCAGCCCCAGCACCACTTGCTGGCAGAGGCTGAGGATCGGCAGATAGCCCTGCATGAACGGCTGCTGATCGGCGGTCAGCTGCACCCAGCCGCCCTTGAAGGCCTCGACGATCTGCGGGCTGGTGTCGAAGCCGAAATTGAAGATGTCGCCCGGCTTCCGGCCCGCCGCCGTCATATAGGTCTGGACGTTGCCGAGCATCTGTCCGCCGGGGTAGCCGACGGCCTTTACGCCGGGGTTGTTGAGCAAGGCGGCGGTGATCACCGGGATCGCCAGATTCGGATCGGCCGCCCATTCGGTTGCGGAATTGATTTGAACGACATCGATGCCGGCCTCTTTCAAGGCGGAGACGGTTCCTCGCTCGCGGGCGCCGCGGCTCTCATTCTCGAACGGGCCGATCATGATTGCCTTGTCACCGGCCTTGAGCTTGGCCAGCTTGAAGGCTTCCGCGCCGAGCGCGCGGCCCTGCTGTTCCTGCTGCGCGCCGACATAGCCGCCGCCGAAGGCCGTCACCACCGTCGGCACCGGCACGTTCTGGTACATCATCTTGATGCCGTCCTTATGCGCTTGTTCGGCCAGCGGCATGATGGCGGCGTCGCCGGGGTGGCCCATCATGGCAATACCGTTGGGCTTGACGGCGACCGCCTCGCGCAGCTGCTGGACCATTTTTTCGATGTCCCAGCCTGAGAAGATGTAATCCACTTTCGGTCCGAGATCGGCCGCAGCCTGCTTGGCGCCATTGTAGACAATGGTGCCGAAAGCGTCGCCCTCGGCGCCGCCGACGAAGAAACGGATGTGGACGTCCTTGCACCATTGCGCGTCGAGCGCCTGTGCCGGCAAGGTGGAGATGGCGGCGGCGAGCGCCGTGGCGGTCGCCACCACGGTCGTGCGCAGAAGTGTCGTTCTCTTGGCGATGCTCATGCACGTTCCTCCCTTTTGTCCTCGCGAGCGAGGGTTTCGACATCTGCTTCGGCAATCCCGTCCGGCTCCTCCCGCCGGCCAATCCTCACGTCGGGTTCGGCAGGTAGCTCAGGCCTCCCCTGCATTGCTGGAGGTATTCCAGCGCGCGGATCTGGCCTGTCATTTCAAGATCGTCGCGATAGACCGGGTCGTGCCAACCTTCGATGTCGATGGCGCCCTTGTATCCGGCCAGCCGCAATTCGCTGATCACCCGCGTCCAGTCGCTGTCGCCGAAGCCGGGCGTGCGCATCTGCACGAAGGGCAGGCGGCCGAAGACGCCGTGCTCGCGTATGACATCCCAGCGCACCGTCGCGTCCTTGCCGTGGACATGGAAGATGCGATGCGCCCATTTGCGGATCTGCGGGATCGGGTCGATCAGATAGACCAACTGATGGCAGGGCTCCCATTCCAGACCCAGATTCTCATCCGGCAATTCGTTGAACATCAGTTCCCAGGCGTCCGGATTATGGGCGATGTTCCAGTCGCCGGCGGCCCAGTTGCCATCCATGGCGCAATTCTCGAAGGCGATGCGCACGCCCTTGTCGGCCGCGCGTTTGGCCAATTCGCCCCAGACTTCGCGGTAGCGCGGCAGGCTGTCGGTCAGCGGCTTGCCGCGGATGCGGCCGGTAAAACCGCTGACCAGATTGGTGCCGAACAGATGCGCGCTGTCGATCGCCGTTTCCCAGGCCTTGAGCACGCCGCGGTCGGTGTCGCCGCTCTCGAGTGGATTGCCGAACACGCCGATCGAGCTGACGCTGACATCGGCATCGCCGATCGCGTCGCGGATCTCGCCGGCGAGCCGCCCCAGGTCCTTGCCGCCCAGCGTCTGCCAGAAGAAGGGCTGGACGCTCTCGAAACCGAGCGGCAGGATCTGCCTGACATAGGCGGCCGGGTCTTCGAGATTGG
Organism: Mesorhizobium sp. B2-2-4; assembly: GCF_006442375.1. NCBI lineage: Bacteria > Pseudomonadati > Pseudomonadota > Alphaproteobacteria > Hyphomicrobiales > Phyllobacteriaceae > Mesorhizobium > Mesorhizobium sp. B2-2-4. Next base: position 17,477 of record NZ_VFWB01000007.1, read on the forward strand.
CCCGCACCATGGTGCCGATCCTGATGTCGAGAAGCGGGTCCGCCATGGTCATCCTTCCTGCCTGGGGATTTCGATCCGGCGCCCGGTCTCGGCGCTTTCGATCGCCGCGAAAACCATGGCCAGGCTCTTGATATTGTCGGCGCCGCGCGTCTCCGGCTCGGTGCCGGTTTCCACGGCGCGGACGAAATCTTCCATGACGCCGAGATGCCCGCCGATGCGGTCGGCAGGGTCGAGCGGCGGCACCGCTACCGGCACGACCTTGTCGAGCAGGCCTTCGCGTTCCGGCAGCACGGCTTCGGCCTTCAACTCGTCATGACCATCCCAGGTCAGGCTGCCGCGTTCGCCGACGATGCGCCAACTGCCTTCCCAACTGGTGCGGAAACCGTCGGCGCACCAACTGCCGCGATAGGTGAACATCTTGCCCTGGCCGAGCTCGAAGGTGGCGCTTGCCGACGATCCCTGCCGGTACCAGGAATTGGCCGGCTCCCATTCCCGGCAATACACTTCGGTCGGCTCGCCATCGACCATGTAGCGGGCGGCGTCGAATGTATGGATCGCCATGTCGAGCAGCAGCACATGGCGCATGCCTTCGCGGAAACCGCCGAAATGCGGCGCAATGAAAAAATCGGCATGGATGCTGGTCGCAGCGCCGATGGCGCCGGAGCCGAGGAAGCGCCGGATGCGCCGGACGTTGGCGACGTAGCGGCGGTTCTGCACCACGGCATGGATGCGCCGGGCGCGCCGCGCATCGTCGATGATGGCGCGCGCATTGTCCGGGCTGTCGGCCAGCGGCTTTTCCGTCAACAGATGACAGCCATGGGCAAAGGCCGAATTCGCCACGGCGCGACGGGCGGCAGGCACGACCACGTCGAACACCGCATCGGGTCTGGTCTGGGAGAGAACGACGTCGAGATCGGTCCCGATCGCGACCCCGGCGAGGTCGTATTCGCGTGCCCGCTGGCGCGCCCTGTCGGCGTCGAGGTCGACGAGACCGACGATCTTGACGGCAGGGGATTGGCTGATGGCCTCGAGCCAGGTTTTGCTCATGGCTCCGCACCCGACCAGGACGACGTGCATCATCCAGCGCTCCTCCGGCCAACCCCTCCTGGCTGGCACCCACGGCAGTCCGTAAATGACTTCCGTAAACGTTTACGATGACACACCCGATGGCATATATTGTCAATCGGATTTGTACCGTCGGCTCTGAAACGCCTTGGCCGCACGACCGGCTGGTGCTAGCCAGAAGCAGGAGGGGGAGGTCTTGGCGTCCAGCATTCACGATCTTGCGCGGCACCTGAACATTTCGATCGGTACAGTCTCGCGCGCGCTTAACGGGCGCGCCGACGTGAACGCCGAGACACGCCAGCGCGTGCTCGAGGCGGCCCGGAAGCTCAATTATTCACCGAACCACTCGGGCAGGAACCTACGCCGCGGCACCACCCATGCCGTGGCTTTCATGCTGCAGCCGCATCCGGGCGACCAGCAGTATGGCGAGCCGTTCTTCATTCCGTTCCTCACCGGACTGCAAGCGACATTGGCCGAGTGCGGGCTGGACCTGATCATCGTCATGGGCGCGCCGGCGGATTATCAACAGGAGCGGCTGCGCCGCGTCGTCGAGACGCGTCGTGCCGATGCCGTCGTACTGGCCTGGACGCGGCGCGAGGACGATCGCATCGACTATCTGAGCAAGGCCGGCTTTCCCTTCGCGACGCTCGGCCGAAGCCGGTCCGGCGACGACAGCTATCCCTCTCTGGATCTGGATTTCGAGAAGGCGGGCGCCGATGCGGTCGACCGGCTGGTTGCGCGTGGCCACCGCCGCATCGCCGCCATCCGGCCGTCGCTTGACCTGAATTTCGGTTATCTGTTTCTGGAGGGTTATTGCAAGGCGCTGCGGCGGCACGGCATCGAAGTCGATCCCGGCCTGATTGTGGACGGTTTTATCAACGAAGCCAGTGGCTACGCGGTGACACCGCAAGTCATGCGGTCGAAGGATCCGCCGACCGCGATTATCTTCAACAACGACTCGATGGCGCTCGGCGGCTGCAAAGCGCTCGCCGAAATGGGGATCAAGCCCGGGCAGGATGTCGCGGTGATCGTCATCGTCGACACGCCGCTCTGCCGTTATTTCTCGCCGGCGCTGACCGGCTTTCGTCCGAGCCTTGACCCGATGGGGCGGCGGCTCGGCGAAATCCTGCTCGCCTCGCTCCCGGCTTTCGCCGGCGCGAAAGGGCCAGAGATCATTCGCGAGGTCTGGCCGCTGGAACTGGTGGCGCGCGATAGTGATTGACCACACGTTTGTATCGTTATAACAGAACATGCATCGACCTTGCCTCGACGCTGCCTGCATCCTAGGCTGCGACTCGTGATGGTCCCCGCGCCGCAAGGCGAGGGGTGAAAAGGGAACATGGTGAGGCCCGATTTTCGGGTCGAAGCCATGGCTGCCCCCGCAACTGTAAGCGGCGAGCAAAATCCGAGAAGCCACTGGCCGGCAAGGCTGGGAAGGCAGGATGGCGCAACGACCCGCGAGCCAGGAGACCTGCCATCTGCATGGGTTGACCGGACGGGGTGTGCCGGGAGGAGACGCGGGGTTCGGTCTTGTCGACCGGTTCAAGCCAGCTTCCTTCCGTCGCCATTTTTGAAAGTGACGGAAGTTGGACGGCTCCATCGATCGCATTCACTGCATTCCCATGCATCGCATCATCGTGTGCACGCTTTGCCGCGATATCGCCACCGAGGTGAATTCAGGCCAGCGTCCGGCAGGATTGGCAAGCAAGACGCTGGCCCGTATTCCGGCAGGCCCTGCAAGGAATTGCCCATGACCGCGCCGCTTCTCGATGCCCGCGACCTGGCCGCAGCGGCGGATGGCCTGCATCTGGTGTATCCGGTCAGCCTTTCGGTGGCGGCGGGCGACCGTCTCGCCATCATCGGTCCCAACGGCGCCGGCAAGACGACATTGCTGCGCATGCTATCGGGCATGCTGAGGCCGAGTTCGGGCGAAGTGAAGCTAACCGGGCGCTTGCTGGACAGGATTTCGACCGCCGAGCGGGCGCTGCACATCGCCGTCGTCGGCCAGACCGATCAACCGGATCCACGGCTGGCGGTGATCGACTATGTCGAGCTCGGCCGGGTTCCGCATACCGGCCACAGGCACAGGAGCGAGGAACGCGACATTGTCGTCGAGGCGCTGCGCCGGACCGGGCTGTTGCCGCTGCTTGGCCGCACCATCGGCTCGCTGTCGGGCGGCGAGCGCCAGCGCGCCCAGCTTGCCCGCGCCATCGCGCAGGAGCCGAAGATCCTGTTCCTCGACGAGCCGACCAACCATCTCGACCCGCGGGCGCGCAGCGAGTTGCTCGAACTGGTTGCAGGCCTCGGCATGACCGTGATCGCGGTGCTGCACGATCTGGCGCTGGTGACGCCTTTCGCCACCAGGGTCGCGGTGATGAGCCATGGCCGGTTGCATGTGCTGGCGCCGCCACGCGAAGCACTCACCCAGCAGCTGATCCGCGAGATCTTCGGTATCGAGGTCTTTAGGTTGCGCCACCCGACGGAGGACCGCGAGCTGACGGTGTTCGAGGTTCCGAACCGTGCCGCGCCATCTTCGTGATCGAAGCCATTTCCGGCAGATCCTGTTCAACAAGGAGCAACATCCGTGAAACGCCTTGCCGTGTCTCTTGCCTTCTCCCTGCTCGGCTCTACGGCCTTCGCCTTTCCGGTGACGGTCGACAGCTGCGGCAAGCCGCTGACCTTCGACGCGCCTCCAAAGCGCGCCGTCATTCACGATCTCAACATGGCCGAGATGGCCTTCGCACTGAAGCTGCAGCCGTCGATCGTCGGCCTGACCGGCATCACTGGATGGTACAAGGTCACTCCCGAATTCAAGGCCGAACAGAGCTCGATCCCCGAACTGGCGCCCAAATATCCGACGCTGGAAAACCTGGTCGCTGTCGAGCCCGACTTCTTCTTCGCCGGCTGGTATTACGGCATGAAGCCGGGCGGCGAGGTGACGCCCGATACGCTGGCGCCACACGGCATCAAGACCCTGGTGCTGACGGAAAGCTGCGTCCATCTCGACAAGAACCGGCCCGCCGCTTCGATGGACCTGCTCTATGGCGATGTCGAGAAGCTGGGCAAGATCTTCGGCAAGGAGGCCGAAGCGGATAAGCTCGTCTCCGGCTGGAAGGCGCAGCTCGCCGAAATCACGGCCAAGGTCGGCGACCGCAGGGGAACGCGCGTCTTCCTCTATGATTCCGGCGAGGACAAGCCGTTCACATCAGGCAAGTTCGCCATTCCCAACGCCATGATTTCCGCGGCCGGCGGCGACAACATCATGGCCGACATGGACACCAGCTGGGGCAACACGGATTGGGAGACGGTGGCCTCGCGCAATCCGCAATTCCTCATCCTGCTCGACTATCAGGATGGCGGCGGCTACCGGAAGCTGCTCGATTTCCTGAAAGCGCATCCGGCAATGAAGGAGACGGACGCGGTCAGGAACGAACGCTTCGTGGCGCTTCGCTATGCCGAACTGACCCCCGGACCGGCCAACATCGAAGCGATCGGCAAGATCGCCAGGGCGATGCATCCGGAAGCATTTTAACCGGGAACATGACTTTGCGGCACAAGGCATTCCTATTGGCCATGACGGCGGCGGCGTTGGCAATCGCCGCGTTCGCGCTGCTGTCGATCGCCTATGGCTCGACGATGATTCCGCTGGGCGACGTCGTTGCAGCACTTGGCCATGCGATCGGATTGAAGGGGCATGACGTGTCCGGCCCGGTCGGCAGGATCGTCGTCGACCTCAGATTGCCGCGCATAATCCTGGCCATCTGTGTCGGCGGCGGCCTGGGCGTGGTCGGCGCGCTGTTACAGACGGTGACGCGCAACGATCTTGCCGATCCGTTCCTGTTCGGCCTCTCGTCGGGAGCCGCCGCCGGCGCTGTCTCCGTCATCACCGTCTTCGGCGACAGTTTCGGGATCTGGACGCTACCGATCGCTGCGTTCACCGGCGGTATTCTGGCGGCTTGCGTTGTGCTTTTGCTGGTTGCGCGGGTGAGGGGACAAGGCCCCGAACGGCTGATCCTCGCCGGACTTGCGGTCTCCTTCATGTTCACCGCATTGACCAATTACCTGGTCTTTGCCGGTGACCAGCGCGCCGCCCATTCGGTGCTGTTCTGGACGATGGGCGGGCTCGGCCTTGCGCGGTGGGACAATATCTGGCTGGGTGCGCTTGGGGCCGGCACGATTGCGGCGTACGGGCTGTGGAATCATCGCCGGCTGGACGCTTTCCTGGCCGGCGAAAATGCCGCCGAAAGTCTTGGCGTGCCGGTGGCGCGAATGCGACGGACGACGTTTCTGGTCGCCGCTTTTTCGACCGCGATCCTGGTTTCGGTCGCTGGCGTCATCGGCTTCGTCGGCCTCATGATCCCGCATCTGTCGCGGCCGCTGGCCGGCGCGCTGCATCTGCGCCTGATCGTAAGTTGCGCGCTGTTCGGGGCCGTGCTGTTGCTGGCAAGCGACCTTCTGGCGCGCACATTGCTGCCGCCGCAGGAACTGCCGATCGGCATCATCACCAGCTCGCTCGGCGCCTTCTTCGTTGTCACCATGCTGATCCGCAACCGCTTGTAATGGGTGTCGCGGCGGCCGAAACCATCGGACGCAGCCATGATTGTGCTGCACGGCTGCCATGCACGTTTGCCGGCTTCTGGAACAATGCCGGACTTGAATGATAAGCACGCTTATTATATATGCCACTCATGGTTTCCGAAGGCGTAGACAGATTGGGATTTTTGATCCACGACGTGCAGCGGCTGATGCGAAAGCGCTTCGAAGCGCGCGCCAGCGGCCTTGGCCTGTCCTCGGCGCAATGGCGCCTGATGGTTCGCGTCGCCAAGGAAGCGGGCGTTTCGCAGGCGCGGCTTGCCGAACTGCTTGAAATCGAGCCGATCAGCGTCTCGCGGCTGGTTGACCGGATGGAGGAGGGCGGCTGGATCGAGCGCCGCTCCGACGCCGCCGACCGCCGCGTGCGCATGATCTTCCCAACTCCCAAGGCAAGTGCCGCGTATGCGGAGGTCAAGAGCCTCGCCGGCGAAGTCTATGAGGAGTCGCTGACCGGCGTTTCGCCGGACGATCGCCGCGTCCTGATCAGGGCATTGGATGCGATGGCACAGAATCTCGCGGATGGCGATTCACCGTCCTGCGACAAGGTCAAGAATACGGAAGGCGCAGCAGCATGAACGCGGTAGCCAAGGTCGACGAAAACGCCGCCAAAGTGGAAATGGAAGCGCCGCAGCAGCCGGCCGCGGCCCCTGTTACAATGACACCTCCGGCAGAGCCGGCGCCGGTGCCAAAGAAGAAGCGCCGTCTCGGCCGCTTCTTGTTGATGTTCGCACTGCCGGCGGCGTTGGTCATTGGTGGCGGCTATGTCTGGGTCACTGGAGGGCGCTACCAGGAGACGGAGAACGCCAACCTGCAGCAGGCCAAGGTATCGATCGCCTCGGACACGGCGGGCCGCATCGTTCAGGTCGCCATCTCGGACAATCAGAGGGTGAAGCAAGGCGATCTTCTCTTCGCCATTGACCCCGAGCCTTACCGGATCGCACTTGCGCAGGCCGACGCGGCGGTGGCCGCCGCGCGGCTCAACGTCGAACAGCTGCGCGCCGCCTACAGCCAGGCCATGGCGCAGGAGAAATCCGCCAGCAGCGAAGTTGCCTATGCCCAGTCGCAATACGACCGTGCCGCCGATCTCGCCCAGAAAGGCATCAACGCCAAGTCTTCGCTCGATGAGGCCAGGAACGATCTCGATAAGGCAAAGCAGCAGCTTGCCGTCGCCCAACAGGGCATCGTCAGCGCCAAGGCGGCGCTGGGCGGCAATCCCGATATCGAGACCGACAAACATCCGACCGTGATGTCGGCGCTCGCAGCGCGCGACAAGGCTGCCTACGACCTGGCGCAGACCACGGTGAAGGCGCCTGCCGATGGCGTCGTCTACCAGGCCGCGTCCTTCAAGGTCGGCCAGTATGTCGGCTCCGGCACGCCGCTGTTCTCGCTGGTCGAGACCGGCGATACCTGGATCGACGCCAATTTCAAGGAAACACAGCTGACCAATATGAAGCCGGGCCAGAAGGCAGAAATCGTGGTCGACACCTATCCGGGCAGGACCTTCGAAGCGACCGTCAAGGCTATCGGCGCCGGCACCGGAGCGGACTTCTCGCTGCTGCCCGCCCAGAACGCTACCGGCAACTGGGTCAAGGTCACCCAGCGCATTCCGGTCCGCCTGGAGCTGAGCGATCCCGACGCCAAGATGATGCTGCGCACAGGCATGAGCGCGGCCGTTACCGTCGACACGGGCGTGGCGCGCGGCCTGCCTGGCATTTTCGGCCACGCCACGGCTGGCGAGGTCGCGAAGTAAATCAGCGGAAGCCCGCGGGGATCATGCGGGTGGACGCACTGAGCAGGGGGATTGGTCTGATGGGAGGAGTTGAAGGGGCAGCCTTCGGGGCAAACCGCATCGCGGCTTGATCGAAAGCTGAAATCTTCGACACGGACCCGTCGGTCCTCATGTTTCCGGGCGGCAGGCATCCGCTCAATCGAGACTTTCGGTCGATGTAACCCCCACATCGATAATCGCGTCCCACCGCGATGAGGGTCTCTCAACGGAAGGCTTTGCCGCCCGGAAACCCTGTGTACACGTTTTTGTTACCGGCTGGAAGTTCCGCATTATGAGCACGCCAGAACCTTTCAAAGAAGTGCCGCATCGTGGCCTGATCACGGTTGCGCTCATGCTGGCGACGATCATGCAGGCGCTCGACACCACGATCGCCAACGTCGCGCTACCGACCATGACCGGCGATCTCGGCGCCTCGCCCGACAACATCAACTGGGTGCTGACCTCCTACATCGTGGCGGCGGCGATCATGACGCCGGTCACCGGCTGGCTTGCGGACCGTTTCGGCCGCAAGGAACTGTTCCTGACGGCGGTGGTCGGCTTCACCATCTTCTCGATGCTGTGCGGCCTGGCCTGGAGCCTTGAAACCATTGTGTTGTTCCGGCTCATGCAAGGCGTGTTCGGCGCCGCGATCGTGCCTCTGTCGCAGACCTTCCTGCTCGACATCAACCCGAAGGAACGCCACGGCCAGGCAATGGCCATCTGGGGCGCCGGCATCATGCTGGGGCCGATTCTGGGTCCGACGCTTGGTGGCTGGCTGACCGAGAATTTCAGCTGGCGCTGGGTGTTCTTCATCAACCTGCCGGTCGGCATCGTCGCCTTCCTTGGCATGGCCGCTTATCTGCCGGCCATTGCGCGGCGGGTGCGAAGCTTCGACTTCTTCGGCTTCGCCATGATATCGCTCGGCGTCGGCGCGCTGCAGCTGCTGCTCGATCGTGGTGGCGAGGTCGACTGGTTCTCGTCGGTCGAGATCTGGATCGAGCTTGGCCTTTCGATAACCGGCTTCTGGGTGTTCATCATCCATACGATGACCGCGGAACATCCCTTCATCGACCCCAAGATCTTCCTCGACCGCAATTTCGTGACCGGGCTGGCGTTCATCTTCGTCATGGGCGTGCTCATCCTGGCGAGCATGTCGCTGCTGCCGCCGATGCTGTCGACCATCTTCGGCTATCCGACCATCACCATCGGCATCGTGATCGGGCCGCGCGGCGTGGGGACGATGATCTCGATGCTCGTCGTCGGCCGGCTCATGAGCAAGGTCGACGCCAGAATCCTCGTCGTCATCGGCTTCCTCCTGACCGCGCAGTCGCTCTACACGATGGCCGGCTTCTCGCCTCAGATGGACAACTGGCTGATCATCACTTCCGGCATCATCCAGGGCCTGGGAATGGGAATGGTATTCGTGCCGCTGTCGACGGTGGCCTTCGCCACGCTTGACGTGCGCTTCCGCACCGATGCCACGGCTTTGTTCAGCCTTGTGCGCAACCTCGGCTCGTCCATCGGCGTATCGGTCGTGACGGTGCTCATGGTGCGCAACACACAGATAAATCACGCCGAGCTTTCCACCTTTATCAATCCGTTCAACCCCAATCTGTGGGCGGTTTCGCCGGCGGCGGCCGGCGGCGACCAGATGGCATTGTCCCAGGTCGACAGGATGGTGAACATCCAGGCGATGATGATCTCCTACGTCAACGACTTCAAAATCCTGATGATAATGACGCTGGCCGCCATTCCGTTCGTGATCCTGCTGCGCAAGCCGAAGACGGCGCCGGCTGGCGGCGCGCCGGCGGCACATATGGATTGATATTCGCCGACGGCTGTCCGCTGCCGGCGATGGCTTTGCTACCTTCCGAGCACCAGGGCCCAGTAGCGGAGGCTGGGGTCGCGGCCGTCGCGGACATAGGCAAGCCCGAAACGGCTGAAGTCCGGGTCGAGTATGTTGCGCCGGTGGCCGGTCGAATGCATCCAGATATCGAACAGTTTCTGCTGGTCGAAGCGGCCTTCGGCGATGTTCTCGGCCGCAGCGCCGTGCACGCCATTGTCCTTCATGCGCGAGGCGAAATCCTTGCCCCAGCCGGTGGTGTGACTCATGCGCGTCCGCGACGCCATGTAGCCGGCTTGCTGCAACGCCGCCTGTTCGAGCTGGGTGTCCGCGGTCAGCGGAGTCCGCCCGGCCGCGGCGCGCAAGTTGGCCAGGGTGGCCGTGGCGGAGGAAGAGACACCTGCGCCCTCACCGGTGGGCACGGAAACGGTGCTGCAGGCGGCAAGCCCGGCTATGGCCGCAAGACCGATCAGCAAGGAGCGCCTTGTCCGGCGCGGTTCTGGAGGGAGGTCGATGACAATGCTCATTCCTACCTGCATAGTCGCGATCATGGCTTTTGACGGGCAAGCCGAAAAAACTGTCGAGGAAATTGATGCCTTGGCCTTCGCTGATCGCACCGCGCAGTCTTGAAGCGTTGCGTTCGGCCATCCAGCTCCGAATGGCCCATCATCCGAGAAATCCGATGCCGAAGATCGCGCGGCTTCTGCCGGGCAGCGATGACAATCCCGTGATGGCCTGTCCGGAACCATCGATTTGGCGACAGCCCCTGGCAAATCGGGTATGCTGTTACATCTACTAGTGGCAGCTACGGGCGGCCATCACGGTGGTGACCGCCCCCGACAACGGGAGGAAGCTTATGGCCAGCTTTCATGTCATGGCGGACGCGCGCGGAATGCATGTGCAGCCCACGGTGCGCCACATCACCACATCGGACCTCTGGGATGCGCTGCGGCTCGGCGCTGAGGATTTCTGGGCAAAACCGTCTCACTACGTTTTCCTGTGCCTGATCTATCCCATCGTCGGCCTGATCCTGACGCAGTGGACGTCTGGCTCCAACGCCATTCAGCTCGTCTATCCCTTGATGTCGGGTTTCGCCCTTGTCGGCCCTTTCGCCGCGCTCGGCCTCTACGAGATCAGCCGCCGGCGCGAGCTCGGCATGAACACCAACTGGCGACATGCCCTCGATGTCCGCCACTCGCCGGCGGTGCCTTCGATCGCGGTCATCGGCATCATGCTGTTCGTGCTGTTCCTGTTGTGGCTGTTCACCGCGCAGTCGATCTACACCAGCCTGTTCGGCGACCAGCCGCCGGCTTCGATCGGCGCCTTTGTCCGCGACGTGCTGACGACCAGCAAGGGCTGGACGTTGATCCTTCTCGGCAACGCCGCCGGCTTCGTTTTCGCCGTGATCGTGTTGGCCACCACTGTCGTCGCCTTCCCGCTGCTGCTCGACCGTGACGTCGGCGCCGTTTCGGCCATAGAAACCTCGGCGCGGGCGGTGATGGCAAATCCGCTGCAGATGGCTCTTTGGGGCCTGACGGTCGCGGTGCTGCTGGTGATCGGTTCGATCCCGCTGTTTGCCGGGCTCGCGGTCGTTATGCCTATCCTTGGCCATGCCACCTGGCACCTCTACCGCAAGGTGGTGGAACCGGAGCGGACCCAGCAGACAAGGCGGCCGATGTAGACCAACGCCGGGACCGCCGCCCTCAGCGCTGTGCGTCGGTCGCCATCTTCAGCGCCAGCGCCGTCAGCACCCCTCCCATCATCCAGCGCTGGATGACCAGCCACAAAGGCCGCCCGGCGAGAAACGCGGCGATCGAGCCGGCCGTCACCGCGATGATGGCATTCACGGTCAGGCTGATCGAAATCTGCGTCGCGCCGAGCACAAGAAGCTGAGACAGGACATGGCCTTTGCCAATGCTGATGAATTGCGGCAGCAGCGACAAATAGAGCACCGCCACCTTCGGATTGAGCAGATTGGTCATCAGGCCCATGGCGAACAGCTTGCGCGGCCCGTCTTTCGGCAGGTCGCGCACCTGGAATGGCGAGCGTCCGCCCGGCTTCACGGCCTGCCAGGCCAGCCACAGGAGATAGAGCACGCCGGCAAAGCGCAGCGCGTCATAGGCGAAGGGTACGGCCAGCAGCAGCGCCGTGATTCCGAATGCCGCCGACAGCACATAGAAGAGAAAACCGACGGCGACCCCGCCAAGCGAGATCAACCCGGCCTTCGGCCCTTGCGACAGGGAGCGCGAGATCAGGTAGATCATGTTTGGACCCGGCGTCAGCACCATGCCCAGGCAGACCAGCGCGAAGGCGAGGTGGTTGGCGGTATCGGGCATTGTTCGTCCCCAGGCGTGCCGCGATGGATGCGATCCAGCGTGCAGCCATTATGTGCCCGTTGCGGCAGGCGCCCACAAGGGCTTGGCGGCGTCGGGCGTTGCGCCAGAGTTCGGTTAACCGACCACGCGCAGGTTCGACAATTCGTTGCCGATTTCCTTGAAATCGTTGGACAGGCTGGCGCCCGTCGCATTCCAGAACAGCTTGGCGGGTTTGCTCGGGTCCGCCGGGTCCTTGCGGAAGCGCGAGACCGACGAGCATGATTTCAGCGCATCGATGGCGTTCTTGTCGGTGGTCTTGGTCGTGGACAGGTCGAGAGCCACTGTCATCACCATGATGTTGGCCGCCTTGGCGTTGTTGCAAAGCGTCGTCATCTGCTCGTTGAGCGCGCTGGTGTAATTGCCGTTCGAATAGTCGAACTGGCCGATGGCGCTCGATGTGCCCATGAACAGGCGCCCGACCGAGGTGCCGGCATAGCCGGGCTTGAGATAGCCGTAGGACGCGTAGGTCGACTTCGAATCGGCGGGGTCGGAATAGCTGAGCGAAGACGGCGTGTAATAGGTGTTGGCGCCGTCGGTCAGCACGATCACCACCTTGTCGTTGCCTTTTTCTGTTTCCGGGCGCCCCTGCGTGAACGGCTCGCCGCTCGAGACCACCCGCCAGCCCCAGCCCATGCCCTCGGGAACATTGGTGCCGCCATCCGGCTGCATCAGGTCGATCGCGGCTTTGATCGTGGCGAGCCCATCGGCGACGCTGACGTCGGTCAGCGGCGTGATCGGGTTGGTGGTGCAACTGTAGTTCGGGCCGTTGCCTGCGGGCAATACCGGCGCATCGATCGGCCGCGGCTGGAAATATTTGGTCATGTTGCGCAGCCGGGCTTGGCCGCTGCTGCTCGAAGGATCGTCGTTCCACCAGCTGTTGATGGCGCCGTAGGTCTTTGGTGCGGCTTCGTTGGGATCCTGGGTGATCTTCCAGTGATTGCCGGGTTCATCCGGGGCGAACATCGGCACGAACATCGTCGCCGGATCGCCCACGCCTATCCCGGTGTTGGCCGAGCCGCCGGACGGCGGGGCGTCGTTGACATTGTAGGGGTAGGGCCGGGCTTCGACACAGCCTTGCCAGCTGGCGAACGGACCGTAGGAATCGACATAGTCGTATGCGTCGTAACTGCGCTTGCAGGTATTGTTCCAGTTGTATTCAGCACAAACAACGTGCTTGCTGTTTTTAACACGCTCATGGCTGGTGACGACCTTCATGTCGCGGTAGAGCGAAAACCGGGTCAGCATCTGGCCTTCCTCGTCGCCCCAGCCGGTGCCGCGTTTGTACCAGATGCCGTTGGTCTGCTGGGCGTATTTGTTGGCGGCGTTCAGCGTCGACCAGTCGAAATTCTCGTTCGACACCGGTGACAGGCCCTCGGTGTCCATCCAGGACGCATTGCCATTGCCAGGACCGACATTGACCGAGGCGGCAAAGGGTACGAGGCCGAACTGCACCGGCTTGTCGACCTGCTTGATCATCGCGGCCTGTTGGGCAAGCGTGTCGACCAACTGCTTCGCCGCGGTCTTGAGGAGATCGATGCGCTTCTGCCCCGAGCCGGTTCCGGGCGTGACCATCGATCCGGAATTGTCGAGCACCAGCGCTACTTCGAGCGTGTTCTTCAGCCGCACCTCCGAGCACGCGGTGAAGCCGATATTGGTGGCGCCGGTGCCGCCGAGCAGTATCTTCGCCGTCGGCAGGAAGTAAGGATTATAGGTCAAGGTGCCGCAAAGCTTCATTGTTCCGCCGCCAGCGGCGTTGCTGGGCAAAGTGAGGTTGAGCGTCGTGTTGGCGGGATCGACATCGTTCAGATTGGCATTGAAGAAGTCGAGCGCATAGGCCCTAAGCTGGTCGTCGGTGGCGCCTTCCGTCACGCGGCGCGCCGTGGCGAAGTTGGCGGCGTCGAGCGCGTTCAACACCGTCTGCTTTTCGCGGTTCATTTCCGTGAAGTCGACCGCGAGCGCCAGCCCGCCCATCAGCGGGACCATCGCGAAGGCCGTCACGAGAGCATAGTTGCCGCGCCTGTCGCGGCGGAATTGATGCCAGATTTCACGCATGTCTTGCAGCGGCCCCCGCCGGCGGATTCTCGTTCGATGCCAGCTTTCCACAAAACGCTGAAGGACGGGTTTGGGAAACCGCTCGATTGCTTGGTTCGCGCTTCACCAAGCACTAACCAATCTGGAGCGGCCCCCCGGTGCCTCCAAAAAACGACACCCCGCCGGATGCAGGGCGTCGACGTGGAATTCGTCGGATCAGCTGACGATGCGCAGGTTGGACAGCTCGTTGCCGATCGCCTTGAAATCGTCGGACAGCGTTGCGCCCGTCGAATTCCAGAACAGCTTCATCGGCTTGCTCGGATCGGTCTTGTCCTTGCTGAAGCGGGAATCCGAAGAACAGGCCTTCAGCGCATCCATCTGCGTTTTCTCCGCTGTCTTGGTGGCGTCCAGATCAAGCGCGATGGTCATGACCATGACCCCGGCGGCCTTGGCGTTGTTACACAGGGCGGTGAAATGCTCGTTCATCGCTTTGGTGTAGTTGGCGTTGGAATAATCGTCCTTCGCGACATTGGCGCTGGTCCCCAAGAACATGCGGCCATAGCTGTAGCCGTTGCTGTAGGGGACGACGTAACCGAGAGCCGAATAGATCGCCTTGCTGCCAGCCAGGTCGTTACCGCCAGAACTCCAATTGGTTCCAGAGTAGGTCTGCGCCGTCACCGAGGTCGGCGTGTAGTAGGTGTTGGCGCCGTCGGTCAGCACGATCAGTACCTTGTCGTTGCCTCTTTCCGTTTCGGGCCGGCCCTCGGTGAAGGGTGCCGTGCTGGAAAGGGTCCGCCAGCCCCAGGCCATGCCTTCCGGCACGTTGGTGGCGCCGTCGTCGGCCATGGCATCGATGGCGTTTTTGATCAAAGTTGCGCCGGCTGTCGTGGAAACATCGGTTAGTGGCGTGATTGCCGTCGTGCTGCAGCTTGTATTCGGCCCGGCGTCCATGCCGTAGGCCGGCGTGACCTTGTTCACCCAGTCGAAATATTTTGGCATGTAGCGCTGGCGTGCGGCGTCGGACGCGCCTGAACTCACTGGGGCGTCGACATCCCAATTGTTATTGGCTGGCCTTGAAGAGCTATCGACGCGGTCGGTTTCGTCGGGCGCGAACATCGGCACGAAAAGCGTTGCAGGCAGTGTTGTCGATGCAGCTGTGTCCTGGATATTGTATGGATATGGGCGCGACTCGACGCAGCCACCCCAACTCGCGACCGGCGCATAGGTGAAGGTCGCGTTCGATGCACAAGTACCGTCCCCATTCTTGAGACTGCACGCTGAAATGCGTTTCATCTGTTTGTAGATCGAGAACCGGGTCAGCGGCTGGTCTTTCTGGCTCGCGTCCCAGCCGGTGCCTTTCGCGTACCAGATGCCGGCAATCTTCTGCGCGTATTTGGTGGACGAAAAGGACGAACTCATGGTCGTCCAGTCGAAATTCTCATGATGGATAGGCGATATGCCGGTCGTGTCCATCCACGCCGCCGAAGCGTTGCCCGCACCGACATTCACCGAGGCGGCAAAGGGAACGAGGCTGAACTGGACCGGCTTGGTGACCTGTCTCATCTGCTGGGCCTGGCCGGCCAACTGGTCGACCAACTGCTTGGCGGCGCTCTTGAGAAGGTCGAACCGCACCTTGTTCGAGCCTTTGCCGAGCTCCTTCATCGAACCGGAATTATCAAGCACCAGCGACACTTCCAGCGTGTTCTTCAGGCGCACTTCGGAGCAGGTGCTGAAGCCGATATCGGTGCTGCCGGCGCTGCCGCCCAGCAGTAGTTTAGCCGTCGGCTCGAAATAGGGCTTGTAGACCAAGGTCGCGCAGAGCTTCAGCGTCCCGCCGCCTGTGTTGTTGTTGGGCAGCGTCACGGCCAGCGTGGTGTTGGCCGGATCGATATGCGCGAGATTGGCTTCGAAGAAATTCTTGGCATAGGCCACGGCGTCGGCGTCGCTGGCGCCGGCAACGATCTGCTGGGCCGTGGCGAAGCCGGCCGCGTCCAAGGCGTTCAAGGCGTTTTGCCTTTGGCCCACCATTTCCGTATAATCGACGGCGATCGCCACGGCGCCCATCAGCGGCACCATGGCGAGCACGGTCATCAGCGCATAATTGCCACGCCGGTCGCGTCCGAATCTTCGGATCATTGTCACAGCTGCCCCGCCAAATCGATAGTCAGTGGGGACGGTGTCATAAATCGTTAAATTTCAGGTTTCTGGAATATATCCAAGGTCAGGCTGCATTTTCAAAGCTCGTTAACCAACCAGTGAACGGTGGCGGATGCCGGTACAGGCGGGCGAAAGCTGGTGACAGGCTGGGCCGGTTCGGATAATTCCAACCGGCTGCGGCGAACCGTCGGCTGCGGCACCGCAACGATCATGACTGAAGGATACGGCATGGCGGCCTCGCCTGACATCATCGGTTCGCTCGAAGACGTGTCGAAGAACTATTCGGCCATTCTCTGCGATGTCTGGGGCGTGGTGCACAATGGCGAAAGGCATTTTCCCGCGGCTGCGTCGGCGCTGGCGGCAGCCCGTACGGCCGGCATTCCCGTCGTCCTGATCACCAATTCGCCGCGCCGCAGCGCCGACGTCGTGGCCCAGATGAACGTCATCGGCGTTCCCCCATCGGCCTACGACCGCGTGGTCACCTCGGGCGACGTGACCCGCGACCTGATCGTGGAAGGCCCGCGAAAGATCTTCCATGTCGGCGCCGAGCGAGACTTGACCCTCTATGACGGGCTCGACGTCGATCTCGTCGAGGAGTTCGAGGCATCCGGCGTCGTCTGCACCGGCCTGTTCGATGACGAAGTGGAGAAGCCCGAAGATTATGCGGAGCTGCTGCGGCGGCTGCGCGCCAGGAACCTGCCTTTCATCTGCGCCAACCCGGATATCATGGTCGAGCGCGGCGAACGCATCATCTGGTGCGCCGGCGCTCTGGCGCGCGACTACGCACAGCTCGGCGGCCGCACGCTGATCGCCGGAAAACCTTATGCGCCGGTCTATGATGTGGCGATGAAGGAGGTGGCGGAGATCCTTGGCCGGCCGGTCGAGCGCCGCCAGGTGCTGGCCATCGGCGACGGCATGCTGACCGATATCAAGGGCGCGGCCGACAACGGTTTCGACGTTCTCTATGTCTCAGGCGGCATTCATGCCCGCGACTATGGCGATGCATCGCAACCGGATCCCGCAAGGCTCGCCGCGTTTCTTGACAGGCACGGCTATCATCCAGTGGCCGTCATTCCCAGGCTGCGGTAGATGGCGATGGACGCTTTCCAGCACCTTTCGGCAACCGCTCCGCTGCCCGCCGATTTGCGCGGCGGCGTTGTCGCGATCGGCAATTTCGACGGTGTCCATCGCGGTCATCAGGCGGTGCTCGAACGGGCATTGGCGGAGGCGCGGCGGCGTGGCGTGCCGGCGCTGGTGCTGACTTTCGAACCGCACCCGCGAAAGATATTCAGGCCCGAGATACCGCTGTTCGTGCTGACGCCGCCGCCGATGAAGGCGCGGCTCCTGTCGCTGCTGGGCTTTGCCGCGCTCGTCGAACAGCCTTTCACGCGCGACTTCGCCTCGCTATCGGCGGAAGCCTTCGTGACCGACGTGCTTGAGAGAACGCTTGGCATCACCCATGCCGTGACCGGCTTCGATTTCCATTTCGGCAAGGACCGCCAGGGCGGGCCGGCCTATCTGATGGCGGCTGGCGAGCGCCATGGCTTCGGCGTCACGCTGGTCGATGCATTTCGGGACGAAAGCGCCGAGGTGGTTTCATCGAGCCGCATCCGCGCCTTGCTTTGCGAAGGCGCGGTGGCCGAGGCCGCCGGCCTGCTCGGCTATCGCTTCACGGTGGAGAGCGAAGTCGTGGGCGGCCAGAAACTGGGGCGAACGCTCGGCTTTCCGACCGCGAACATGAGGCTTCCCGCCGAGGCCACCCTCAGGGAAGGCATCTATGCCGTTCGCTTTCGCCGCGCCGACGGAAGGCTGCATGATGGCGTTGCCAGCTTTGGCCGCCGTCCGACCGTCGACGATGATGGCGCGCCGCTTCTGGAAACCTTCGTCTTCGATTTTTCCGGTGACCTCTATGGCGAGATCTGCCAAGTGTCGTTCTTCGGTTACCTGCGCAGCGAGGTCAAGTTCGACGGGCTTGATGCGCTGGTCGCGCAGATGAAGCGCGACGAGGCCGAGGCGAGAGCACTGCTGGCCGGCGTCAAGCCGCTTTCGCAACTCGACGCGGCCATGGCTTTTTGAAGCATGGTCCCGAAAAGTGGAGTGCGGTTTTCGGGCAAGATCATGCTTTAACAAAATGAGCATGGTCCCGAAAAGTGGAGTGCGGTTTTCGGGCAAGATCATGCTTTAACAAAATGAGCATGATCCCGAAAAGTGGCGCCCGGTTTTCGGGTTAGATCATGCTCGAATCAGACGTTACTTTTTCAGCGCCAGACCGACGGCGATGAAGGTCCAACCCTGGAAGATCAGGTCGATTGCCAGGAACAGGCCGAGCACCCATACGCTGTTGACCGGCCAGCCCATAGCTATGATCAACCCGGCGATCACGCTGATGGCGCCGGCCGCGACGATCCAGCCCCAGCCGCGCTCAGGCCGGTGGCTGTAGCCGACCCAGGCGCGCAGCACGCCGGAAGCGACAAGCGCGACGGCCAGCAGGAAGGTCAGCACCGCCGAGGCCAGCAGCGGGTTGTCGAAGGCGAAAAAGCCCGCGACCGCGTAGAGCAATCCGCTGAGCAGCCAGTAGAAGAAGCGGCCCCACGTCTTGACCCCGAAGGCATGCATGATCTCGATGATGCCGGCCACCAGCATCAGCCACCCCACGACATAGACGGAAGCCACCGTGGCGATGAAGAGGTTGCCAAAGGCAATGCCGCCGAGGATCAGCAGCAACACGCCCAGACCAACAAACCACCCCCACTTTCCTCGCGTCTGTCCGATCGCGTTCTTCAGTGCATCGCCGTGCAAGGTCATGTCGCCATCTCCATCGAGGACCGCCAGCAGGGGATGAAGTTACCCTTGGTGCCGACCCGCGTCCAGCCGACGGCGGCCGGATGGTGCAAGCAATGCGAGCCGGACGTCTCGACCTTAAATCAAATTTTACCAAAGCCTCTTCAAAGCTGTGACCGAAAGACAATCGTATTGTGTTAATGGGGTAGCCATGAGTCCGGTCGGGAAAATTTCTGCAGCCTTGGCTACCGTCATGCTGGCTACCTCGGGTGCGGCCGATGCCGGCGAGGGCGCCTTCGGCTGGCTGTCCGGCGATTGGTATCTGACGGTCGGCGCCACCGGCATGGTGGCGCCCAATTTCGAGGGCGGCAAGAAGTACCTGCTCAGCGCCTCGCCGATCATCTCCTTGGGCAAGGCTGGCCCGGCGGCCCGCTTCACCTCACGCAACGACAACATTTCGCTGGCGCTGGTCGATGACGGCGGCGTTCGCGCCGGCCTGACCGGCAAGTTCCTGTTCTCGCGCGACGATGGCGATGCCGACGAGTTGAAGGGCCTCGATCCGGTCCGCTGGGGCGGCGAGGTGGGCGGCTTCTTCGAATTCTATCCGACGGACTGGATACGTGCGCGTGCCGAGCTGCGGCACGGCATCCGCGCCCATAACGGCTTCGTCGCCGACATCGCCGCCGACGCCTTCTACGATGTGACGCCAACCGTCAGGATCTCTGGCGGGCCGCGCGTCTCGTTCGCCTCCGCCAAATATTTCGACGCCTATTACGGCGTCGACGCGCAGGAAGCCGTGGCCTCGGGGTTGAACCAGTATAATCCCGGCGGCGGCCTGAAATCGGTCGGCCTTGGCGGTGCGGTGACGTGGAAGGTGACCGACCCGATGACCGCCAGCCTGTTCGGGGAATATTCACGCCTCGAAGGCCCGGCCGCCGATTCCAGCCTGGTCAAGGAGCGCGGCGACCGCAACCAGTTCATGATCGGCGTATCGACGACCTATCGCTTCGATTTCAAGATGTAGCCGGTATCGGCCTTATTCCAGCAATCGCGTATCGATCTGATGACTTGTGGTGCCGACGATGGCGATGCCTTCGCGTTCCAGCAAGGCGGGATTGAGAATATAGTTTCTGGCGAAGGGAACGATCACGCAAGGAACTTCCATGACTGGATGGCTGGCGGCACTGACAAAATCGCTGCCAATCTCGCGTGTCTTGGCCGGATTGTCTTTCCAGCCCTCGGGCAAATCGGGGACGGCAATGGAGACGCCGTCAGGCACTTCGATTTCCAGGAGCTGGAACGTGGGCGGCAAATCTTCCACGTCGACATGAACGAGAATTTCAAGAAGCGCCGTGGCGGGATGATCCGCGCAGTACACAATGGCGGTGCCCTTGATGTTCCAACGGCCGGAGCTAAGCATGCCGCCCCGGCCGGACAGGTCGGCGAAGTTGGAGATACGCCATAGACGCATCGTCAGGCGAAAATGCCATAATCGATGCGATGCAGTTCCTCTTCCACCAGGGAAGCACCGGTTTCCGACTGCAGGAGCGTGATAGGCGCTTCGTTGAGCACCCGGCTGCGTTTGCGCAACCAACGTTGCGCTTTTTCGTGGTCTCCGAAAACACGATCCGCCATTGTGGAAATGCGCTCGATGCGCATGACGCGATCGGACTCGGCAATACTCAGTTTCTCATTGCGTTCTTTCCTGCGCGCCAAAGTGCGCCGCGATCCTACGATCTTGTAGATTTCGTCATTGCTGAACCCACGGTGGCGGAGTTCTTCCACCTTGGTGAAGCTGACCAGGAATTGCCCCGTTGCGGCATCCCGGACCAAGCCATCCTGCGCAAGCTCGACCTTCTCCTTACGGGCGGCCCGTCTGGCAGCCGGCACGTGGACCTTGCGATGCGGATTGGACATGACGCGCCTCCGGTGCCATTTGCCCAAACATATATGCGCAATTGGCACAAGCGGCAAGGCGAGTGCCTTGGAGTTCGGGCTTTCCAAGCTGGCCCACCTCGTTTAAAAGCGCGGCCATGACAGTGGTCTCGCGTTCCGTCGCGATTACGATACGAATTACCAGCCCGGTGTTCCGGACGGCCTGAGAGCTGTCGGAGCCGCCGGGAATCTTGCGCGCGACCCCTCGCGCTTTTTCCAGATCATGATAGTTCAGGCCCGAGCTCCCTTGCCGCCGGGCAATCCACAATGGCAGATCAATGACCGATACAGCTGAAACGATCGACTATTCCAAGACGCTTTACCTGCCGCAGACGGACTTCCCGATGCGTGCCGGTTTGCCCGAGAAGGAGCCGGTGCTGGTCCAGCGCTGGCAGGAGATGGATCTCTACCGCAAGTTGCGCGAGGCCTCCGCCGGTCGCCCGAAATACGTGCTGCATGACGGCCCGCCTTATGCCAACGGCAACATCCATATCGGCCATGCGCTGAACAAGATCCTCAAGGACGTCATCAACCGCTCCTTCCAGATGCGCGGCCGCGACGCCAATTACGTGCCCGGCTGGGACTGCCACGGCCTGCCGATCGAATGGAAGATCGAGGAGCAGTACCGCGCCAAGGGCAAGAACAAGGATGAGGTGCCGGTCAACGAGTTCCGCAAGGAATGCCGGGATTTCGCCGCTCACTGGATCGGCGTTCAGGGGGCGGAATTCCAGCGCCTTGGCGTCATCGGCGACTTCAAGAACCCGTATACGACCATGGCCTTCCACGCCGAGGCGCGTATCGCCGGCGAACTGTTGAAATTCGCCATGTCGGGCCAGCTCTATCGCGGCTCCAAGCCGGTGATGTGGAGTGTCGTCGAGCGCACCGCGCTCGCCGAGGCCGAGATCGAATACCAGGACTACGAGTCGGATACGATCTGGGCGAAGTTCCCGGTCGCCAGTCTGGTGCGCCCCGTGGCTGACGGAGAGGCCGCACTGACCGAGAGCGCTCTCGATCTGCTGCAGGCCCATGTCGTCATCTGGACGACGACGCCTTGGACGATCCCCGGCAACCGTGCCGTCAACTATTCGCCGCGCATCGACTACGGTCTCTACGAGGTCACGGCAGCCGAGAACGCCTTCGGCCCGCAGCCGAGCGAAAAGCTGATCTTTGCCGATACGCTGGCCGAAGAGGCTTCGGTCAAGGCCAAAGTCACCTTGAATCGTCTTCGCAGCGTGTCGGCGCAAGAGCTTGGAAGTCTTACGCTTTCGCATCCCTTCAAGGGTCTTGGCGGCGGTTACGAGTTTCCGGTGCCCATGCTTGCCGGCGACCATGTCACCGATGATGCGGGCACCGGGTTCGTTCACACGGCGCCGGGCCATGGTCGCGAGGATTTCGACGCCTGGATGGAGGCGGCCCCGGACCTGCGCGCGCGCGGCGTCGACACCGCGATCCCGTTCACCGTCGACGATGCCGGCTTTTTCACCAAGGACGCGCCGGGCTTCGGTCCGGATCGTGAGGGTGGCGCGGCGCGCGTCCTTGACGACAACGGCAAGAAGGGCAATGCCAACCAAGCGGTCATCGATGAGCTGATCAAGCGCAACGCGTTGTTCGCGCGCGGTCGGCTGAAACACTCCTATCCGCATTCCTGGCGGTCGAAGAAACCGGTCATCTTCCGCAACACGCCGCAATGGTTCGTCTACATGGACAAGGACCTCGGCGACGGCACGACGCTGCGCAGCCGTGCGCTGAAGGCGATCGACGACACCCGTTTCGTGCCAGGGGCGGGGCAGAACCGCATTCGCGCCATGATCGAGGAACGGCCCGACTGGGTGCTGTCGCGCCAGCGCGCCTGGGGCGTGCCGATCGCGGTCTTCGCCGACGCCGACGGCAATGTGCTCCAGGACGAGGCGGTCAACCAGCGCATCATGGACGCTTTCGAGAAAGAAGGCGCCGATGCCTGGTTCGACGCCGGTGCCAAGGAACGTTTCCTCGGCAATCACGATGCCTCCAGATGGAAGCAGGTCACGGATATCCTCGACGTCTGGTTCGATTCAGGCTCGACCCACGTTTTCACGCTGGAGGATCGTCCGGACCTCAAATGGCCGGCCGATGTCTATCTCGAAGGCTCCGACCAGCATCGCGGCTGGTTCCACTCCTCACTGCTCGAAAGCTGCGGCACCAGGGGCAGGGCGCCCTACGATACCGTCGTCACCCATGGTTTCACCATGGACGAGGACGGCCGCAAGATGTCGAAGTCACTCGGCAACACCGTCGTCCCGCAGGACGTGATCAAGCAGTCCGGCGCGGACATCCTGCGCCTGTGGGTGGTGACGACCGACTATTGGGAAGACCAGCGCCTCGGCAAGAACGTGCTCCAAACCAACATCGACGCCTACCGCAAGCTGCGCAACACCATCCGCTGGATGCTGGGCACGCTCGCCCATGACGATGGCGAGGAGGTGCCGCTGGCAGGGATGCCGGAGCTGGAACGGCTGATGCTGCATCGCCTCGCCGAACTCGATGAGGTGGTGCGCCAGGGCTACGATGCCTTCGAGTTCAAGCGCATCACCCGTGCGCTCCTCGATTTCATGGTGGTCGAGCTGTCGGCCTTCTATTTCGATATCCGCAAGGACGCGCTCTACTGCGATGCGCCGTCGAGCGCGAAGCGCAAGGCCTCGGTGCAGGTGGTGCGCCACCTTTTCGACTGTCTGGTGAGATGGCTGGCGCCGATGCTGCCCTTCACCATGGAAGAGGCCTGGCTCGACCGCCACCCCGATGCCGTCTCGGTGCATCTCGACCAGTTCCCGGCGATCCCGGAAAACTGGAAGAACGAGGCGCTGGCGGAAAAATGGCGTAAGGTGCGGCAGGTGCGCCGCGTCGTCACCGGTGCGCTGGAAATCGCGCGTGCCCAGAAGGTGATCGGCTCGTCGCTGGAGGCGGTGCCGGTCGTTACCATCGACGATGCGGCGCTCGAAGCCGCGATATCGGATGTCGACATGGCCGAAATGGCGATCACCAGCGATCTCGTCATCGCCCATGGCGAGGCGCAACAAGGCGCCTTCACGCTCGAAGACGTCAAGGGCGTCGCCGTGGTGATCGAAAAAGCCGAGGACCGCGGCCTGGTCAAATGCGCGCGGTCGTGGCGTTACACCGCCGATGTCGGGCAGGATCCTGCCTTTCCCGATGTCTCGGCGCGCGACGCCGCCGTGCTGCATGAGCTTAGGGCGCTCGGCCGGCTTTGAAGGCCAGGCATATCGGTGCACAACTGCCACGCCGGTCGGTGCAAATCCGTCCGCGCGTTGCCCTTAACGAGTGGTTGAGGTAAACACGCGAAACTCCGGAAGACAAATTGTCGCCGGATTTTCGTCGCAAGTGCTTGGACACGGGGACCGGACCTTGGGGCCGGCGGCGATCGAGAGGCTGTCTAGAGTGGGACTTTTTGGCATGACCGAGAGATTTAACGCGCGCCTCGCGCTGTTGGCGCCGCTTGTCGCATCGGGGCTCGCTCTGTCCGGATGTGTCGGTTCTCCGACCTACGGCACCGACAAGACCGCCGGCGAACAATTGGCCGGCGATCTCACGGGCGCTTTTTCGTTCGCGCCGAAGCGGAAGGAACACATCGATTACAAGCCGCGTCCGACCCTGGTGAAGCCGGCGCCTGGTCAGAAGGAAGCGCTGCCGGCGCCACAGGATAGCATCGAGACCGCAAGCGCCGAATGGCCAGAATCGCCCGAGCAGCGCCGTGCCCGCCTGCGCGCCGACGCCACCGCACACCAGGATGATCCGTCCTACCAGTCGCAGATCGTCGACGACGTGCAGACGGATCCGGCCTCGGTGAAGAAGGCGATGGAAGAATCCGGCTCGAGTCACCCGCCGCGTTGGACGCCTGCCGATTCCGACAAGGGCCGCGCCGCCGATATCCAGCGCCGCCTTGCCGAAAGCAAGCAGGGCGATCCGAATACCCGCAAATATCTGAGCGAACCGCCCCTTGCCTATCGCGTCGCATCCGGCACGGCGCCGCAAAACGAACTCGGCGAAGACGAGTACAAAAAGGAACGCCGCCTGAAGAGAGAGGCGGAAGGCAAGAAGGGCGGCTGGTTCGACTGGCTGCCGTCCCTGTAAAAAGCGGGGCGCATTTGCTTTGCTGACGGGTATCGCACCCCGTTCAGTCGCGGCGTTCCCGAAAGAAATCCTTCAGCAGCAGGGCCGATTCGGCCTCCGCGATGCCCGCATAGATGTCAGGCGTGTGATGGCAGGTCGGCGAAGCGAAGAAGCGCACGCCGTTGACCACCGCGCCGCCCTTTTCGTCCGCGGCGCCAAAGTAGAGCCGGCGCAACCTGGCGAAGGAGATGGCGCCGGCGCACATGGCGCAAGGCTCCAGCGTCACATAGAGATCGTGTCCGGTGAGCCGCTCGCTCGACAGCCTTCGGCAGGCTTCGCGGATGGCCAGCATCTCGGCATGGGCCGTCGGATCGGCAAGCTCCCGGGTGCGGTTGCCGGCACTGGCCACGACCGTGCCGGCGCTGGCGATGACGGCGCCGACCGGCACTTCGCCGCGCGAGGCTGCCGCTTGCGCCTCCTCCAGCGCCAGCGCCATGAAATCGGGCCGCTTCACGCGGGTTTCCATTCCGATTATCTCCTCGCCACTCGACGGTGATCCTGTTATTGAGCGCATAACCTCGAAAATCGGGTACGGTTTTCGGAAATGATCATGCGCCAAATCAAAAATGCTACAGCGTTCGTTGCGCGCCCGAAAGGATGCGCCACGCTGTAGCAGCGCAAACGGACAAAGGCCACATGGACGACAACGACAAGAAATCTCCGCGCCAGAAGGGTCCGGGCAAAAGCGGTCCGAAACCGGCGGGCGCGCGTGGGCGCGATGCCGGCAAAGGCGGGAAGCCAGCCTTCGGCGCCAAGAAACCGTTTGCCAAGCGTGGCGACGGCGGCAAGCCCTTCGAAAAGCACGAAGGGCCGCGCAAACCCTACGCGCCGCGCGGCGAGCGGCCGATGGCCGCCGATGGCGAACGGCCCCAGAAGCGTGAGTACAAGCCGCGCGAAGGCGGCGAAGGCGGGCGCCCGGAGCGGCCCTTCAACAAGGGTCCGCGTCCGCAAGGCAAGCCTTATGAAAACCGCGAAGGCCCGCGCAAGCCCTACGCACCGCGCGGCGAGCGTCCAATGGCCGCCGATGGCGAACGGCCCCAGAAGCGTGAGTACAAGCCGCGCGAAAACGGGGAAGGCGGGCGCTCGGAGCGGCTCTTCAACAAGGGTCCGCGTCCGCAAGGCAAGCCATATGAAAACCGCGAAGGCCCGCGCAAGCCGTATGCACCGCGCGGCGAGCGGCCAATGGCGGCTGAAGGTGCGACGGGTGAAAGACGCTTCGATCGTCCTAAGCGTGATTTTGCCGATCGGCCCAAGCCCGACTTCTCTGACCGTCCGAAGCGCGATTTCGCTGCCGACCGGCCGCAAGGCGGTTTCAAGTCCCGTCCGCGTCCTGCGGAGGCGCCCGAGGAAGCCGGCGAGCGGATCGCCAAGCGGCTGGCTCGCGCCGGGCTTGCCTCGCGCCGCGACGCCGAGGAGTTGATCGCGGCCGGCCGCGTCAAGGTCAACGGCCGGGTTTTGTCTTCGCCGGCCTTCAATGTGATGCCGGGCGACATCATCCATCTCGACGGCATGGAGATCCCGCCGATCGAGCGCACTCGGCTGTTCCTGTTCCACAAGCCTGCCGGTGTCGTGACCACCAACCGCGACCCAGAGGGCCGCAAGACCGTCTTCGACGTGCTGCCGGCTGAATTGCCCCGGCTGATGACCATCGGCCGGCTCGACATCAACACCGAAGGCCTGCTGTTGCTGACCAATGATGGCGGCCTGTCTCGCGTGCTCGAACTGCCGGCCACCGGCTGGCTGCGCCGTTACCGGGTGCGCGTCCATGGCAAGGTCGAGGAAAGTGCGCTTGCGGGTTTGCGCGAAGGCATTGCCGTGGACGGCGTTTTCTATGGCGCCATCGAGGCGAGCCTCGATCGCGAGCAAGGCTCGAACGCCTGGCTGACGATCGGCTTGCGCGAGGGCAAAAACCGCGAGGTCAAGAACATTCTCGGCGCGCTCGGCCTCGACGTGACGCGGCTGATCCGCATCTCCTACGGCCCGTTCCAGCTCGACGAGCTCCCCGAAGGCCATGTGCTGGAGATCAAGGGCAAGGTGTTGCGCGATCAGCTCGGCGAACGCCTGATAGAGGAATCCGGTGCCAATTTCGATGCCGAGATAACAAAACCGTTTTCCAACTCGCCGGTGCGGCGGGTCGAGCCGCGCCGCGAGGAGGCCGAGCGGCCGAGATTTTCGCGCGAGGGTGACCACCGGCCGATCGGCGAGGGTGGCCTGATCAAGAACCGTAAGCGCCGCGAAGGCAGCCGTGACGAGGCGCTGGGCAAACTGTCGACCAGCCCCGACAGAGGCGCGAGGCCGGAAAAAAGCTTTGGTGACCGCGGCCCGAGACCCGAACGCGGTAGCTTCGGCGACAAGCCGCGCGGTGGTTTTGGCGGCAAACCGGGCGGCAAGAAATCCGAGCGCGAGCAGCGGCCGATCGAGCCGCCCGGCCAGCGCAAGGCCAATGTCTGGATGGCGCCGGGCGCGCGCCCAATCGGCAAGGGCAGGGCGGAAGCGGACGCTGCCAAAGCCGCTGAGGCCAAGGCCCGCAAGGCGTCTTTCAAGCCGGCCTATGGCAAGCCCGGCGGCCCCAAGCCGTTCGGCAAGCCGCGTGGCGAACGTCCGGGTGGCGGCGGCGAGCGGCCGCGCGGCGGTTTCAAGGGTCCAAGGGCGAAATGAGGATCGTCGGCGGCGAGTTTCGCGGGCGCCCGCTGGCGACGCCCCGCGGCAGCGCCATCCGCCCCACCACTGACCGCACCCGCGAGGCTGTTTTCAATGTGCTGGCGCATCGCTTTGCCGATCGGTTGCAGCGCGCGCGCGTGCTCGACCTGTTCGCAGGCACAGGCGCGCTCGGGCTCGAGGCGCTATCGCGCGGCGCGTCCTATGGCGTCTTCATCGAGGAGTCGGCCGAAGGCCGCGGCCTGATCCGCGACAATGTCGAGGCCTTCGGCCTGACCGGCCGCACCAAGATATTCCGGCGCGACGCGACGGCTCTGGGCGAGGCCGGCACGCTGGCGCCGTTCGACCTCGTTTTCGCCGATCCACCTTACGGCAAGGGTCTTGGCGAACGCGCGCTGAGGTCGGCCAAGCAAGGCGGCTGGCTGCGTCCCGGCGCGCTGTGCGTGGTCGAGGAGGCAGCGGCGGCGCCTTTCGAGCCGGGACCGGGATTTTCAGTTGTCGACGAGCGCCACTATGGCGAGACGCTGATCCGGCTTGTCGAGGCCGCCTGAGTTAAGCTTCATTTGCGGGCGAAGATGGAATGCGAGCCCTCTTCCCAGGGGAGCAGGTCGTGCCATGCCAGTAATCAACAATTCACTTTCACAACATCGGCTCGCCGCCTATCGTCCGTCATGAGAAACCGGAGCCATTGATGACATTTCAGGCTGAATGGCTGCGCAAGACGCTCTTGGCCACATCGCTGGCTTTGGTCATTGCCGGACTGGCCCCGGCGACCTTCGCCGCCGACAAGCGGCCGGCCGAGTTCAAGGTAACGGATTTTCTGCTCGACAATGGCATGGAAGTGGTCGTCATTCCCGACCATCGCTCACCGATCGTCACCCATATGGTGTGGTATAAGGTGGGCAGCGCCGACGAGCCGCCAGGCAAATCCGGCATCGCCCATTTCTTCGAGCATCTGATGTTCAAGGCGACGGCCAATCACGCCGCCGGCGAGTTCGACCGCGCCGTCTCCGACATAGGCGGCTCCAACAATGCCTTCACCTCCTACGACTACACCGCCTTCCACGAGACGGTGGCGCCGTCGGCGCTCGAGCTGATGATGAGCTTCGAGGCCGACCGCATGCGCAAACTCATCCTCACCGACGATGTCATCAAGACCGAGCGCGACGTCATCCTGGAGGAGCGCCGTTCGCGCATCGACAACAGTCCCGAGGCGGTGCTCGAAGAGGAACTCGACGCCACGCTGTGGCAGAACCAGCCCTACCGAATTCCGGTCATTGGCTGGATGCAGGAGATGGAGCAGTTGAACCGCACCGACGCCATCGCCTTCTACAACAAATACTACCAGCCCAACAACGCGGTGCTGATCGTGGCCGGTGACGTCGAGCCCGACACGGTCAAGGCTCTGGCCGAGAAAACCTACGGCAAGATCGCGCGCGGGCCCGACCTGCCGCCGCGCGTCCGCCCGGTCGAGCCGGAGCAGAACACCAGCCGCACGGTGACGCTGTCCGACGCCCGCGTCAGCGTGCCGAATTTCTCCACCCAATGGGTGGTGCCGTCCTACCACACGGCCAAGCCCGGCGAAGCCGAGGCGCTCGACCTGCTGGCGGAAATACTGGGCGGCGGCAACCGCAGCCGGCTCTATCAGGCGCTGGTGGTCAGGCAAGGCATCGCTTCCAACGCCGGGACCTATTTCCAGGGCACCATGCTGGACGACACCAACTTCACCGTCTATGGCACGCCGCGCGGCGACGCCAGGCTCGTCGATGTCGAGGCGGCCGTCGACGCGGAGGTCGTGCGCATCGCCAGGGAAGGCGTCACCGTCAAGGAGCTGGACAAGGCCAAGGACCGCTATGTCCGCTCGATGGTTTTCGCCCGCGACAAACAGGATTCAATGGCCAATATCTATGGCGCCGAGCTTGCCACCGGCGGCAATGTGCAGGACATCGAGCAATGGCCGGAGCGCATCCGCAACATCACTCCCGGCGAGATCAAGGCCGTCGCCGCGCGCTATCTGGTGCTGGCCCGGTCGACGACCGGCTATCTCTTGCCGCAGCAACAGGCGGGGAATTGATGATGAAGAGCGAGCAACACGGCTCTTTCCCGTCTCCCAAACGGGGAGAAGGGAGGGCACGCGCAGCGCTTGTCACTTTGCTCCTTTCCATCTTCTTCCTGGTCCTGCCGGCGCTTGCCGCCCGCGCCATGGACATCCAGCAGGTCACCTCGCCCAAGGGCGTCACCGCCTGGCTGGTCGAAGACTATTCGGTGCCGATGGTGGCCATCCGTTTCGTCTTTGGGGGCGGCTCGACGCAGGATCCGCCGGGCAAGGAAGGGCTGGCCAATCTGATGACCGGTCTGTTCGACGAAGGCGCAGGCCCTCTGGACAGCGACGCCTTCCAGGTGAAGCTCGACGACGCCGGCGCCGAGATGAGCTTCGAGGAGACCCGCGACGGCATCTACGGTTCCATGCGCATGTTGGCCGAGCAGCGCGACGAGGCGTTCGACCTGCTGCGGCTGGCGGTCAACGAGCCGCGTTTCGACCAGGCGCCGATCGATCGCATCGGCGCTCAGATCCTGTCCGGCATCATCGCCGGAGAGAACGACCCCGACACGATCGCGCAGGACAGATGGGCGCGCGCGCTCTATGGCGATCATCCTTATTCGCGCTCCGATCAGGGCACCAGGCAGAGCATCGCCGCCATCACGCGGGACGATCTGAAGGCGCTGCACAAGGCGGTCTTCGCGCGGAGCGGGCTGCATGTCGCGGTGGTCGGCGCCATCGACCCGGAAATGCTGAAGAAGAAACTGGACATGGTGTTCGGCAACCTGCCGCAGAACCAGGCGCTCGCTCCGGTTGCCGACGTCGAGCCGAATCTGGCGCGGCATATCGAGGTCGACTACGACCTGCCACAGACCTCGCTTCAGCTTGCCTGGCCCGGCGTGAAGCGCAAGGCGGCGGATTTCTTCCCCGCGGTTCTGATGAACGAGATCCTCGGCGGCGGCACTTTCACCTCGCGCCTGTTCCAGGAGGTGCGCGAGAAGCGCGGGCTGGCCTACAGCGTCAATTCCTCGCTGATCAACCAGGATCATGCCGACGCGCTGATCGTCACCACCGGCACGCGATCGGACCGGGCCGCCGAAACCCTCGGCATCGTGCGGGACGTGGTCAAGCGGCTTGCCGAAGACGGCCCGACCGACGCGGAACTGGCGGCAACCAAGAAATACATGATCGGCGCCTACGCCATCAACAACCTGGACTCCTCCAGCGCCATCGCCGCGACCCTGGTCGAGCTGCAGCTCGACGACCTCGGCGTCGATTACATTCAGCGCCGCACCGGCCTCATCAACGCAGTGACACTCGACCAGGTCAAGGCCGCGGCGAAGAAGCTTTTGTCGGCCGAGCCGACCATCATGGTCGTCGGACCGCCCTTGGCCGGAGCCAACAAGGGATGAGCCTCACCTTCGGCATCGCCTTTGGCGGCGGCGGCGCGCGCGGTCTGGCGCACATCCATGTCATCGAGGCGCTGGACGAACTGGGCATCAGGCCGGTCGCAATCGCCGGCTCGTCGATCGGCGCCATCATGGGCGCCGGCATGGCCTCCGGCATGACCGGCAAGGACATCCATGATTATGCCCGCTCGATCCTCGGCCGTCGCGCCGAGGTGGCGAGCCGCATGTGGCGGGCGCGGCCCGGCACGATCGCCGAGGCCATGCAGGCCGGCATCCGCGTCAGCCAGTTCAATGTCGAACGCATCCTCAAGGCATTCCTGCCCGAAGCCATTCCCGAAACCTTCGCCGAGCTGAAAATCCCGCTGAAGGTGACGGCGACGGACTATTTCGGCCACAAGCTGGCCGTGTTCGCCGAAGGCGACCTGCATTCGGCGCTCGCGGCGTCAGCGGCCATTCCTGCCGTGTTCCGCCCGGTGATGCGCGACGGCCGGCTGCTGATCGATGGCGGCATCTACAACCCCGTGCCCTTCGACCTTATCGAGGATGATGCCGACATCATCATCGGCGTCGACGTGGTCGGCGCGCCGGAAGAGGCCGACCACAGGCGGCCGACCTCCGTCGACCTGATGTTCGGCGCCACTCAATTGATGATGCAGTCGATCATCGCCAACAAGCTGAAGCAGTGCCAGCCCGACATCCTGATCCGCCCGGCGGTGTCCAAATACCGCGTGCTCGACTTCCTCAAGATCGAGGTCCTGATGACCGAGACGGCGGATATCAAGGACCAGCTGAAGCGCGAGGTGGAGAGGGTTGTGGAGGCTAGGGAAAGTGCTGCTGTCGAGCAAAGACGGGGAAAGCAGACCGGGTGACGCGAGGTCCACACGTTGCCTCACGTCACCGCTATAGTTTTGATCCCGAAAGCCAGGCGCCCTCCAGTCCTCTCTGGAAGAAGGGCACTCTAACCGATTACGATTTCGCCAGCACCGGCGCATACTCCAGCGCCACCACCCCATTGCTGAATGGCTTGGCGGAAATCAACTCAAACGACACCGGATCGCCGGCCGGAAACAGCTTTTTGCCTTGGCCAACGGTGCCGGGGTAGCTCAGCAGCCTGACGCGGTCGACCAGACCATGGCGCAACAGTTCCTGCGCGACGCTGAGGCTGCCATGCACATAGATGTTGCCGCCGCTACCTAGCTTCAGTGTCCTGACCGCCTCCGGCAGCGGCCCCCTGAGCAGCTCGGCCGGTTTCCAGTCGAGCACCTTCAAACTGCTGGACGCGACGTATTTCGGCAGCGCGTTGAACCGGTCGGCGAAGTCTCCGGTTTCGCTCGGCCACGAGCCGGCGAAAATCTCGTAGGTTGTGCGTCCCAAAAGCATGGCGCCGCTGTCAGCCAGCTCGTCCTCCTTGAACCTGTTCATCTCGTCGTTCCAGGTCACGCCAGGCAGTTTCTCGACTTCGGCGATGCCATCGACGCTGATGAATTCGGTGACGATAAGCTTTCTCATTGGCGTTCTCCTTCTTCACCCAAAGGACGAACTGCGCGAGCCATTTGCGACAGCTCTGTAAAAATCCGGGGAAGTTTATCGGAGAGGGGAGTTTCTCAAGGTAGAGTAAGCTCCCAAGATCGAGTTTTGGTGCTACATCTCCACGGATATCCCCCAAGCTGCAGGAAGATAATGGGATTCGGGGTCTTCATTCACCGGTCAGATTCGATCTACGATGACAGTCCCGCTGAGCGATATCAGTTTCCTAGCCAGTATCTGCGTCGTGTGGAAGCATGCGTCGGTGACTGGATCATCTACTACGAACCTAGCAAAGTAGACGATACCCGTGGCTATTTCGCCGTAGCCAAGGTCCAGCAGGTTCTCCCAGATCCAGTAGCGCCTGGTATGTATCTGGCTCTGATTGAGCCGGGAACCTACCTCGATTTGGCCACTCCTGTTCCCTTCAATGGGACGGATGGTCTCGTTGAACGCGGCCTGCTTAACGACCAAGGAAGGATTTCTGGTCGCGCCCAATCGGCCGTCCGACCAATCAGTCCAAGCGACTTCAATCGCATTATCGATCTGGGCTTTGACGACCATGAGCCGTTGCTGCCACGTGTGGATCAGATCGGCATTTCATCCGGGTTTCAGGACGAAAAGGCTCCATTCCAGTTCGAGGAGGGCCGTAGTCGTGTAAGCTATATCGGATCGCGAATTGTGCGGGATCGCATTTTTCGTCGCGTTGTCTTGCGCGCCTATGACGAGCGTTGCGCGATCTCAGGTCTCAAGTTGATAAATGGCGGCGGCCGGGCGGAAGTTTCTGCCGCCCACATTCGACCGGTTGAAAAGAACGGACCCGACATCGTCAACAATGGCATCGCGCTATCCGGCACAGCGCATTGGATGTTCGATCGCGGATTGATCAGCCTGTCCGATGATCTGGAAATACTGGTATCAAGGCAGGTTAACGACCTGGAGAGTGTGCAGGGATTCATAAACAGGAGCCGCCGCGCGCTTCCACCCCGTCGGCAGGTCGAGCGCCCACATCCTCGCTTCCTGCAATGGCATCGCGAACACTGTTTCAAACAGTGAGGCGGCGCTGGCTTCCGGGTAGACGTAAGAGTTCGCCTCAGTCCTTCGCGCGCTCCACATAGGACCCATCGGCCGTCATCACCACCACGCGGGTGCCTGGCGCGATATGCGGCGGCACGGCGGTGCGCACGCCGTTGGAGAGCAGGGCGGGCTTGTAGGAAGAGGACGCCGTCTGGCCCTTGGTCGTGGGCTCGGTCTCGACCACTTCGAAGGTGGCCCGCTGCGGCAGCACCAGGGAGATGGCGATGCCGTTGAACTGCGAGACCTGAACCGGCATGCCTTCCTGCAAATAGGGGGCGGCATCGCCGACGACGGCTTCCGACACCGCCACCTGGTCGTAGGTCTCGGGGTTCATGAAGTGATAGCCTTCGCCGTCGGCGTAGAGGAAGGTGTGCTCGCGCTCCTCAACATAGGCGCGCTCCACCTGTTCGGTGGTGCGGTAGCGTTCCGAAACCTTCACCCCGTCGCCGATGCGGCGCATGTCGAGCTGCGTCACGGGCGTGCCCTTGCCTGGGTGGATGTTTTCGGCAAAGAGGATCACATAAAGCTTGCCGTCCTTGTCGACGACATTGCCTTTGCGGAGCGAACTGGCGATGACTTTCACCACGGTTTTTTATCCTGCGAGAGTTGACGGGTCTTTGCCGGCTTGTGCGGCTTTGGATGGGGGCCTAGCGCATCTCGGCGCGAACCGCCAGCCCCCAACGCAAACCAGCGCGCCTTCAAACCGCCCATGACCGCCGCTTCGCCCTGGTGGACGCCGCATGTGCATGCCGATCGCCGTTCGCGCCTGATGCTGCGCAACGGCCTTGCCGCCGCCTTGCGCGACTGGTTCGCCCGTCGCGATTTCATCGAGGTGCAGGCATCGGCCCTGCAGATATCGCCCGGCAACGAGGCGCATCTGGCGGCCTTCGCAACCGAGGCGGTCGCGCCGGACGGGCAGCGCAAGCCGCTCTATCTGCACACGTCGCCGGAATTCGCCTGCAAGAAGCTGCTCGCTGCCGGCGAGACCAGGATCTTCAGCTTCGGCCCGGTCTATCGCAACCGCGAGCGTGGCCCTTTGCACCATCCCGAATTCACCATGCTCGAATGGTACAGGGTCGGCGAAGCCTATGAGAGCCTGATGCGGGATTGCGCGGATCTGCTGGCGCTGGCCGCGACAAGGGCAGGGGCCACGCGCTTCAGCTTTCGCGGCCGCGACTGCGATCCTTTCGCGGAGCCGGAGCGGCTGACGGTGGCGGACGCCTTCGCGCGCCATGCCGGGATCGATCTGCTTGCGACGGTCAGCGCCGACGGCATCACCGACCGCGATTCGCTCCATCAGGCCCTGACCGGTGCCGGCCTGCGTACCGCGCCCGACGACGGCTGGGCCGACCTGTTCAGCCGGGTGATGGTGGAGAAGATCGAGCCCAATCTCGGTATCGGCCGCGCGACCATCCTTTGCGAGTACCCGGTCGCCGAGGCGGCTCTGGCGCGACCGAGCCCACGCGACCCCCGCGTCGCCGAGCGCTTCGAGCTCTATTGCTGCGGCGTCGAACTTGCCAACGGCTTCGGCGAGTTGACGGACGCCGAGGAGCAGCGCCGGCGCTTCATCATGGAAATGGACGAGAAAGAGCGCGTCTATGGCGAGCGCTATCCGCTGGACGAGGATTTTCTCGCGGCACTCGCGGTCATGCCACAGGCCAGCGGCATCGCGCTCGGCTTCGACAGGCTGGCGATGCTGGCCACGGGCGCGCAAAAAATCGAGGATGTGATCTGGACGCCTGTTGCCGGGTCCTGAGTCCGCGCGCCACGGCTTGCACCATGTCAATGCGCGAAAATCTGCTCCAGCGAACGAAAGCCCTTGAATTCCAGCGCGTTGCCCGAGGGATCGCGGATGAACAGCGTCGCCTGTTCGCCGGGCTCTCCCTTGAAGCGGATCATCGGCCGCTCCAGCCAGTCTATGTCGGCGCGTGCTTCCAGCCGCGCGGCAAGCCGCTGCCAGTCATCCATCAAAAGCACGGCGCCGAAATGCGGGATCGGCACCGCCATGCCGTCGACCTTGCCGTCGCTGGCAGCCGGCGCGGCCGGTGGCCGCAGATGCGCCGACATCTGGTGGCCGAACAGGTCGAAATCGACCCAGGTCTCCGAAGAGCGGCCGATGGCGCAACCCAGCACCTCGCCATAGAAAGCGCGTGTTTCATCGAGATCACGGACCGGGAAGGCAAGATGGAAAGGCGTCATTGGAAATGCTCCGTGCTGGCGATGCGGTGCCGCGCTTCGCGATGGGCGGCTGAACCGATGCATTTTGATTGAAGCTTGTGCCATTGCACAAGCCGGACCGGAACAATAGATGGGGGACGGCGGCTCTCGGGCCAGCCGCAACAGCAGGATCACGCGCATGAGCGATATATCGGACGCATCAAGATTGACCGACCGCGTCGCGGCCCTGGTCGAGGCTGCCAAAAAAGCTGGCGCCGATGCCGCGGATGCCGTCGCGGTGCGTGGCCGCTCGACCGGTGTGTCGGTGCGGCTGGGCAAGGTCGAAAACACCGAGGCCTCGGAAGGCGACGACGTTTCGCTGCGTGTCTTTGTCGGCCAGCGGGTGGCAAGTGTTTCCGCGACTGCCGCGTCCGACCCGAAGGCGCTTGCCGAACGTGCCGTCGCCATGGCCAGGGTCTCTCCCGAAGATCCCAACCAGGGCCTCGCGGATCCGGCGCTGCTGGCCAGGCAGACGCGCGATCTCGACCTGTTCGATGCAACAGAAGTATCGGCCGACCAGTTGAAGGAAGCGGCACTGGCCGCGGAAGCGGCGGCCCTGGCCGTCAAAGGCGTGACCAATTCGGCGGGCAGCAATGCCAGCGCCGGGCTCGGAGGGCTGGTATTGGCCACCTCGCACGGCTTCCTCGGCCATTATGTCGCCTCGCGCTTCTCGCGCTCCACGAGCGTCATCGCCGGCGAGGGTACCGGCATGGAGCGCGATTATGAATTCTCCTCGCGCCAGCATTTTGCCGACCTGGATGCGCCGGAAGACATAGGCCGCAAGGCCGGGGAACGCGCCGTGCGCCGGCTCGGCGCGCGCAAGGCCGCGACCGGACCGGTCGACGTGGTGTTCGATCCCCGCGTGGCGCGCGGCATTGCCGGCCATCTCGCGGGCGCCATCAACGGCGCTGCCGTCGCACGCAAGACGTCGTTCCTGCGCGACATGATGGGCAAAAAGGTGGCTGCATCGGCCATTACCGTCACCGACGAGCCGCTGAGGCGGCGCGGCCAGGCCTCGCGTCCGTTCGACGGCGAAGGCGTCGAAGGCGACAAGCTTTTGATGATCGAGAACGGTGTGCTCAACCACTGGTTCCTGTCGACCTCGGCGGCGCGGGAACTGGGTCTCGTTACCAATGGACGCGGTTCGCGCAGCGGCTCGTCCGTCTCGCCGTCTTCGACCAATCTTGCCATCGAGCCGGGCGAGCGCTCGCCGGAAGAACTGATCGCCTCGCTCAAGACGGGCTTCTACGTCACCGAGGTGTTCGGGCAAGGTGTCGACATGGTGACCGGCGAATACAGCCGCGGCGCTTCCGGGTTCTGGATCGACAACGGCCAGCTTGCCTACCCCGTCGCCGAAGTCACGATCGCCTCCAACCTGAAGACGATGTTCCTCAACATGGTGCCGGCAAGCGATCTCGATCGCAATTTCGGCACCGCCGCCCCCACGTTGCTGATCGAAGGCATGACCCTTGCCGGAGCATGATCTGACCACGACTGGCGCCACGGAGGATCTGCCGCTGCTGCGCGACGCTGCCCGCGAGGCCGGCGTCATCGCCATGCGTTACTTCGGGAACAGCCCGCAGGTCTGGATGAAGGGCGGGACCTCGCCGGTCAGTGAGGCCGATCACGCCGCCGATGCGTATTTGCGCCAGACCCTGCTTGCGGCGCGGCCGGATTATGGCTGGCTGTCCGAGGAGACGGTCGACGATCCAGTGCGGCTTTCGGCGCGCCGAACCTTTGTCGTCGATCCGATCGACGGCACCCGCGGCTTCCTGGAAGGCCAGCGCACTTGGTGTGTCAGCGTCGCCGTCGTGGAGCATGGCCGTTCGCTTGCCGGCGTGCTCGAGTGTCCGGCGCTTAACGAGACTTACTGGGCGCTGCCTGGCCAGGGCGCCTTCTGTGACGGCAGGCGCATCGCGGTGCGCCAGCCCGGCGACAAGGCCGAAATTTCCGGATTGAAGCAGTTGCTCGACAGGATACCGGCCGGCTGGCAGGAACGGCTGAAGCGGGCGCCCTACAGCCCTTCGCTTGCCTATCGCCTGGCAATGATCGCCAACGGCACGCTCGATGCCACTTTCGTAAAGCCGAACGCGCACGACTGGGATATCGCCGCCGCCGACCTTATCCTGCGCGAGGCGGGCGGCCAGTTGCTCGACCCGCATGGCCGCGCGCCGCTCTATGCCGGCGAGGTGACCCGCCACGGCGCGCTCGCCGCCGGCAGCGGTGAACTGCTGGCGGTGCTCGTGGGCGTCATTGCCGGACTGGATGATTGAAAGCATTATCGAAGGTTCCAAAGTCGGCGGCTTTGGTCTAGACCTGTCACAAACTCACAATATGTGAAGGACCGAAATGGCCGCGGAAGACGGAAAGAAACAGCTTTTGCACCTGGTGTTCGGCGGCGAACTGAAGAAGCTTGGCGGCACCGAATTCCGCGATCTTGACGCGCTCGACATCGTCGGCATCTATCCCGACTATCAATCCGCCCATACGGCATGGAAAGCCAAGGCGCAGGCCAGCGTGGACAATGCCCATATGCGTTATTTCGTCGTGCACCTGCATCGGCTCCTGGACCCCGACCACAAGGCTGTCGGTTGACTTCGATGGATAATGATCTGGCGAAAGCGCCGCCCGGCCAGGCTACGCCGACGGGAAGGGGCCGCAGCCGCGCCACCAAGGCCTTCTGGCGCAGGATCCGCAAGCCGCTGGCGCAGTCGCGATTCGTCAAGAACATCATCGTCGGCCTGCTGGCGCAGTTCGTTCGGCTGGTGCGCCTGACCAACCGCGTCGTCGACGGCTCGGCGAAATTGACCGGCGGTGCCTATGCCCAGTTCGAGCCCGGCATCATTGCGCTCTGGCACGGCCAGCATCTGTTGACGCCGGCCTACTACCCCAAGGGCAGGCCGCTCGTCGCCATGGTGTCGCGCAGTGCCGATGCCGAACTCAACGCCCTGATGATCGAGAGATTCGGCATCGAGGCCGTACGCGGCTCCGGCGGGCGCGATAATGCCAAACATCTCGACAAGGGCGGCGCCAAGGCACTGATCGCCCTGAAAAAGTCGCTCGTCGCCGGCAAGAACGTCGCCATGATCGCTGACATCCCCCATGGCACGCCGCGCGATGCGGGGCTTGGCATCGTGCTCCTGGCGCGGCTCTCCGGCCGGCCGATCCTGCCGGCGGCCATTGCCACCAGCCGCCGCAAGGTGCTGGAGAAGAGCTGGGACAAGACGACCATCAACCTGCCGTTCGGCCGCTCGTCCATCATCATCGGTACACCGGTTTTCGTGCCGGCCAATGCCGATGACGCCGAGATGGAGCGCAAGCGCCTCGAAGTGACGGCCTCGCTCAATGCCGCGACCGCCGAGGCCTACCGTCTCGTGGATGCCCCGCGATGAGCGGTCGCTGGGCGCGTACCATGCTGACGGCATATCGTTTGGCGGGCGCTGTCGCCTATCCGCTGGTCGGACCCTATGTTGCCTGGCGCACCTCGCGCGGCAAGGAAGACCGCAACCGCCGCCGCGAACGCTACGGCGTCGCCGGCCGGCCTCGCCCCGATGGGCCTGTTATCTGGATCCACGCCGCGAGCGTCGGCGAAACCATAGCTGTCGTTCCCCTGGTCGAGAGCATACTCGACTACGGGGTCAACATCGTGCTGACGACCGGCACGGTAACGTCGGCCAAGGTCGCCGACGAGAGATTGGGCGACCGCATCATCCACCAGTATGTGCCGCTCGACCTCAAGCCGGCGGTCAGCCGTTTCCTCGACCATTGGAAGCCGGATCTGGCGATCATTGCCGAATCGGAGATCTGGCCGATGACGATTCTCGAGCTTGGCGCCCGCCACGTGCCGCAGGTTCTGGTCAATGGCAGGCTGTCCGACCGCTCCTTCACGTCCTGGAAGAAGCGCCCCAACATCGCCGAGGCGCTGTTCGAGAACCTTGCCCATGTCGTTGCCCAGTCCGATGTCGACGGCGAGCGTTTCCGCGCGCTCGGCGCCCGGCCGGTAACCGTTTCCGGCAATCTCAAGGTCGACACCAACCCGCCGCCCGTCGACGAACGGGCGCTGGCCACCTTGCAGCGGCAGATTGGCGGCCGTCCGACCTGGGCGGCGATCTCGACCCATGACGGCGAGGAAGTGGTTGCCGCCGAGGTTCATGCGATGCTGCACAAGCGTCACCACGGCCTGCTGACGATCGTCGTCCCGCGCCATCCCGACCGCGCCGGGGCCTTGGCCGAGCAGATTTCCGGCATGGGCCTCAAGGTAGCGCGGCGCAGCAAGGCCGACAGGATCGGGCCCGATGTCGACATCCTGCTCGGCGATACTATCGGCGAGATGGGACTCTATCTCAGGATGACCGAGATCGCCTTTGTCGGCCGTTCGCTCACCTCCGAAGGCGGCCAGAACCCGCTCGAGCCAGCCATGCTCGAGACGGCGGTCCTTGCCGGACGCAACGTGCAGAATTTCCGCGAGGCCTACCAGCGCCTGCTCGACAGCGGCGGCGCCAAGCTGGTGCGCGACCGCGACATGCTGGCCGGTGCGGTCAACTTCCTGCTCACCAACGAAGTCGCGCGCCATGAGATGATGGCGGCCGGCGCCGCGACCGTCGATGAGATGCGCGGCGCGCTGGCGCGCACGCTGAAGTCGCTTGAGCCCTATATCCAGCCGCTGGTCGTCAAGGCGCGCCTGAAGGGCGCGAACGGGCGCTAAAATGGCCTCCGAAGCACCGCCATTCTGGTGGGAGGAGCCGGACTGGCGCGTTTTCGCGCTGTCGCCGCTGTCGGCAGTCTATGCATTTGTCGCCGGACGTGGCATGCGGCGGGCCAGGCGCGAGAAGATCGAAGCGCCGGTTCTGTGCATCGGCAATTTCACCGTCGGCGGAACGGGCAAGACGCCGGTGGCGATCGCCATGGCCGAACACGCCAGGCGCATGCGGCTCAAACCCGGTTTCCTCTCGCGCGGCCATGGCGGCTCCTTCGCCGAGCCGCATGTCGTCGACATCAAACACGACAGCGCCAGGCATGTCGGTGACGAGCCACTGCTGCTGGCCGAACACGCGCCCGTGGCAGTGACGCCGCACCGCGCCGCCGGAGCACGGCTGCTCATGGAAAACCATGGCTGCGATTTCCTGATCATGGATGACGGTTTCCAGAGCGCGCGCATCCATATCGACTATGCGCTGGTCGTCGTCGATGCGCGGTACGGCATTGGCAACGGCCGTGTCATCCCGGGCGGGCCGCTCAGGGCCAGGGTCGTCGATCAGCTGGTCTTCACCAGCGGGTTGCTGAAGATGGGTGACGGCACCGCCGCCGACGCGGTGGTGCGCCAGGCGGCGCGCGCCGGCCGGCCGATCTTCGAGGCTCACACCGAGCCGAGCGGCAAGGAACGCCTCGCCGGCAAACGCTATCTTGCCTTCGCCGGCATCGGCCACCCCGAGAAATTCTTCGACACGGTAGAGGAGGCCGGCGGCGAGGTGGCTTTGAAGCGGCCGTTTCCGGATCATCATTTCTACGCCGAGGATGAGCTTGCCGAACTGGCGGCCACCGCGCGCGCCGAAGGGCTCGGCCTCATCACCACGGCCAAGGATGCCGCCCGGCTGCGCCACGGCGCTTCGAAGGACTTTCTCGATCGTCTCGACGTGCTGGAAATCGACGCGGTCTTCGAGCTCGACCACGTTCCCGAACATATCATCGAGGAGACGCTCGATGCCTGGCGCCAGCGTAAACTTAAGCTTAAGGGCTAAGGCGTTCAGCCTTCGATGGAATCGCCGACCCGCTCTGCTTCTTGGTTTTTACGCAACGGCGGATAGAAACCGCTGCGCATTCCGGGATTTGCTCAGCTTCGCTTGCGCAATTCCGGATGCGCCTCGATCTCGCGGCGCAATGAGGCCGCGGCGTTGATGTAGGGCTCCTGCCTCTCGACGCTCCAGTACTTCAGCTCATCGAGCGGAATGCTTTCGCCGGTCACGGCGCAGCGCACGAACGCGCCGGGGCTCGTCACCTGGAAGTCGCCGTCGAGATAGCGGATACGGGCTTCCTTGCCGCCGGGGCCTTCGAAACGGTTCATCATGCTTTGGTGCCGAGCTTCATGCCGAGTTCATCGCCACAAATTGCCGGCAAGGTCAAGCATGGGACAAGCTCGAGGCAATGCTGATATCCTATTTGATGAGCCGAAGAGTACCATTGGTGGGGACATCATGGACATTTCTTCCGCTCGGCCGGCTTCCTTGCTCAAGGAGGCGATGACGCCGCAGGCGGTGCCGTCGGCGAAACCCGATGCGCTCAAGGCAGCGCTGGTCAAGATGGCCATGCAACCGCCGCTACCGGTCTTACGCCCGCAACCGGCCTTGGAAGCGTTGGCGGCCCTGCCGCCCGCGTCGGCCGAGACGTCGCAGCAATTGGCCGCACCGCAGATCGTACGGGGCCTATCAGGCGGCGATGGAGCCGGACATGGACACCGCCGGAAAGACCGTTTCCGAGATTGCGGCGCGCAAGCAGACGTCGCCAGGCGACGAGGCTCAGCGCGGCGTGCCAGTGGCGGTCACAAGAGCCGAAGACGGTGGGGCTGCACGGCCCGCGCCGCTCTCATGGCTGGCGTTCATCTCGCCGCAGGTGTCTGGTGTGCAAAAGGCGTCGGCCGACAATGTGGTGCCGGGGCGCATGACCGGCCAGCCAAATGACGCCGCATCCGGGGATCGCAAACAAGGCACGGCCGGTATCGGGCGGGCTTCGGTTGCGATGGGGCTGCTGGTTGCCGCGCTCATTGCATTTGCCTGGCTGGCCATTCGCTGAAACCTACGTGTCGGCTTCGATGAAGTGTTCGATCTTTTCCGCCGACACACCGGCCTGCGCCGCGATGCGGCGCGACAGGTCGGCGGCAGCGGCGCGGGGCCTTCCGGCGGGACGATCGAGCCAGTAGGAAACGGGATTGAGCACAACACGATCGTCGACGGCCACGACGCGCCCCGACCGTATCTGGTGTTCGGTGAGCGGCGGGCGCGCCAGGGCGATGCCCAGGCCGTGTGCAGCGGCATCGAGCACCAGATTGTAGTCTTCGAAGCGTCGGTCCTGCGGGCGCGGCCGGTAATCCATGTCCTGCGCGGCGAACCATGCGCGCCAGCCGGATGCGTCGGAATCGTTGATCAGCGGGAATTTGAGCAGCCGGGCCGGGTCGCCGCAGCCGATCTCCGGCGCGAGGCTCGGCGAGGCGATCGGAAACAGATACTCCTCGAACAACTGCATCGAAACGCGGCCCGGGATGCGGCCGCGTCCGCAGCGCACCGACAGATCGATGCCTTCGTCGGCGAGATCGGCCTGGCGGTTGTCGACATCCAGCACGATGCGCAGGCGGGTGGGATCATTCTCAAGCGCCGCCATGCGTGGCATCAGCCACAAGCCGCTCACCGAAGGGATCGAAGCCAGCCGCACCACTGCGGTGCCGCGCGGTTCAACCCAACGGTCCGAATTGACCGAGATCAACGCGAAGGCTTCTGTGGTCCTGAGATGCAGGCGATTGCCTTCGTTCGTCAGCGTTACGCCGCGCGCCCCGCGTTCGAAAACCTTCAGGCCAAGCCAGTCCTCCAGCTTGGCAATCTGCCGGCTGACAGCGCCATGGGTAAGGTGGAGCCTCTGCGCGGCTGCCGAAAAACTCCCCGTGCGTGCCGCTGCATCGAAGGCGCGCAGTGTCTCGAGCGGCAAGATGCCGTCTAAGCTGTGATCCATAGTCACAGCTGACCCTCGATTTGGTCGTTTGTCAATTGGTCCGAAAAAGCGTTTTCTCCCCATCGAGAGGCGAAAGAACGGGAGGACGATGAGATGAGGGCGATGACGAGCACGTTGAATCCAGCACAGCGGATGGACACCACCGCGGCCGTAGCGGTGGCGCTGACGGTGATTGGCTGGGCCTCGGCCTTTCCGGCGATCCGGGCTGGCCTCGCCGCGTTCGGGCCGCTCGAACTCGGCGCCCTGCGCTTTGCCATCGCCGCGGTACCTGCGGCGATCTTCCTTGCTGTCAGGCGGCCGACGCTGCCGCGCATAGGCGAGTTGTGGCGCCTGGCCTTTGGCGGCGCCGTTTTCGTCGCGCTCTACACCGCCATGCTCAATTTCGGCGAACTGACGGTTTCGGCCGGTGCTGCCGGATTCATCATCAATGTCAGCCCGATCTTCACCGCCATCATGGCGATGGCGCTGCTCGGCGAACGATTCTCGACGATGGCCTGGGTCGGTACTGCCATTTCCTTCAGCGGCATCGGCATTATCGCCATGGCCGACGGACAGGGCCTGCATTTCGACACGGGTGCGCTCCTGGTGCTGGGATCGGCGCTCTGTTCGGCGGTCAACACCATCGTCCAGAAGCCGCTGTTCGCCCGCCATCATCCACTGACCATTGCGGCCTCGAATATGGTGCTCGGCGCGCTCTGCCTGGCGCCCTTCCTGCCGGCAGCTTTTTCGCAGGCGGCGGTCGCCGATATGCCGGGGCTGGGCGCGGTCATCTATCTCGGCGTCGTGCCGAGCCTGATCGCCTATGCCGCCTGGG
Organism: Mesorhizobium sp. B2-2-4; assembly: GCF_006442375.1. NCBI lineage: Bacteria > Pseudomonadati > Pseudomonadota > Alphaproteobacteria > Hyphomicrobiales > Phyllobacteriaceae > Mesorhizobium > Mesorhizobium sp. B2-2-4. Next base: position 61,642 of record NZ_VFWB01000007.1, read on the forward strand.
CGACGGCGCTTTCGCGCTTGCCTGCGGCGCGTGCCTCGAACTTCCTTTATCTGGTCTCTCCCATGTCCGCCCTGATCGGTTTCTTTTGGCTGGGCGAAGTCCCGACGCTGCTCGGCCTGCTTGGCGGCGCGCTGGCGCTAGGGGGCGTCATCGTAGTGAATTTGAAACGATAAATCAGAGAGTTGCGGCTGTTTTCCGACTCAAATCCACAAGTCGCGCTGCTTCAACCGGCAACCCCTGTGATACGGGCATAAGGCGCGCTATCCTGATTTGCGCTGATGGAGGGGATCGGGATGGGAAGAGCGTTCGTGGCCGCGTTTTTCTGCTTGCTGCTGCTGAGCCAAAAGGCCGTCGCCGGCTGGTATCACGTGGAGAACTACGAAGGGTCGATAGGACCCGATCCCGTTCATCTATCGCTTCAGACATATGACAGCTATGGCAGCGGCATAACGGTCGAGGGAAGTTACTTCTACGACGCCAGGCAGAGTCCGATCGCGCTCTACGGCACGGTCAGCGGCACCAGGCTCTCGCTGTGCGCGATTTCGGACGACCAGGAATTTGAACGCATCATGGTGATGGGATCGAAGACACCAGTCGATACCACGAATTGCCCGCTTTCCCTCGACATCGGCGAAAGCGCTGCGAGAGGGACCTGGCGCAAAGGCGCGGACAAATTTCCGGTCACGCTGAAGAAGGTTGCAAGCCTGGACGACACGGGCGAGGCGAAACTCGACGGAACTGTCGAAATTCCCTTTTGGGCTGAGACCGCTGCCGACCGGTTTGCCGGACTTTACACAAACACCGGTTCAGGGATTTGCATGACGAAAATGCAGGTCATCAAGAAGACCAGCGGCAAGGTCGTCCAGCAAATCCCTTTCGATGACGATGGTTGCGATGCGGGCATGTTGATGACGCCTATCTACATGAACGTCCAGAAATGGGTGGAGCGTCGCAAGGACATCATCTCCGTGAACTTTCGTGGCGGCGGCAACGGACACACGATGGATTACATTTTCAATCGTTCCGCCAGGAAATACCAGCAAAAGAAGTGACCGATGGCGCCCGGCCTTGCCGACATAGGGCCAAACTTCACCGCCGCCCGAACAGCCTTTCGATGTCCGCCAGCTTGAGTTCGATATAGGTCGGGCGGCCGTGGTTGCAGGTGCCGGAGCCGGGCGTAGCCTCCATCTGGCGCAGCAGCGCGTTCATCTCCTCGGCCTTGAGCAGACGGCCGGAACGCACCGAACCATGGCAGGCCATGGTCGCCGCGATTTTGTCCAGCCTTTCCTTCAGCGTGTCGACGGTGTCGTTATCGGCGATCTCGTCGGCAAGGTCGCGCACCAATTGCTGAACATTGGTCTCGCCCAGCATCGACGGTGTCTCGCGCACGGCCACGGCGCCCGGCCCGAAACGCTCGATGCCGAGCCCGAAGCGGGCGAGCGTTTCGGAATGCGTGGCGAGCCGTTCGGCATCCTCTTCAGGCAGGTCGACGATCTCCGGCAGAAGCAGCATCTGCGACGGCACGGCGCGCGCGTGCAGCGCGTTCTTCAACGCCTCGTAGACCAGCCGCTCATGCGCGGCATGCTGGTCGACGATGACAAGTGAGTCCCTCGTCTGGGCGACGATATAGTTCTCATGCACCTGCGCCCGTGCCGCACCGAGCACCGTGTCAAGCAGCGTCTCCGCCGCTTCGCCCTGTCCCGCCCGGGCGTCGGCGCTGGCGATCGGGCCGGCATCGAACGCCGCCTGCTCGTTTTCGCCGAACCCGCCGTTTCGTTCGAATCCTGAACCCTGGAACTCCATGTCGAGTGGCCGTTGCGGCGAGCGTGCGTGGTCGAAACCGGCAGAGCCCGAGGCGCGGTAGGCCGCTTCGTAGCTGCGGTGACCATTGGCCGGGCCGCCATGGGCATATGACGCCGCTCCCGGCCGGAACGCCGCCATCATGCCGGCGGCACCGGAAGTGGCGGCGCGGATGCCGGCTTCGGCAAGCGCCTGACGGATGGCGCCGACGATCAGCCCGCGCACCAGGCCGGGGTCGCGGAAGCGGACATCGGCCTTGGCTGGGTGGACATTGACGTCGACGATCGCCGGGTCGAGTGTCAGGAAAAGCACCGTGACCGCATGGCGGTCGCGTGGCAGGACGTCGGCGAAGGCGCCTCTGATAGCGCCGGCGATCAGCTTGTCGCGCACTGGCCGGCCATTAACATAGGCATATTGCTGCAGCGCGTTTGCGCGGGTGAAGGACGGGATCGATACATGGCCGGTCAGATGCACGCCTTCGCGCATCGCATCGATGGCAATGGAATTGTCGGGAAACTCGGCCCCCATCACCTGGGCGATGCGGCGCAGGCGTCCGTCCGCGCTGTCATCGGTCGCCGGCAATTCAAGCGTCGAGCGGTCGGAACCGCTGAGCGTGAAGCGAACGGTCGGAAAGGCGATCGCGATGCGCTTGACCACGTCGCTGGTCGCCGAGCTTTCGGCGCGCTCGCCTTTCATGAATTTCAGCCTTGCCGGGGTGGCGAAGAAAAGGTCGCGCACCTCCACGGTGGTGCCGCGATTGGCCGCCGCCGGCCTGACGGGCGAGATCCTGCCGCCCTCGATGCCGATCTCGGCGGCGCTGTCGCTTGCCGCCGTGCGCGAGCGGATCGACAAGCGCGATACTGAGCCGATCGATGGCAGCGCCTCGCCGCGAAAGCCGAGTGAGCGGATGTCGTGGATGTCTTCGGCAAGCTTGGAGGTGCAATGGCGTGCGATCGCCAGCGAAAGCTCCTGTTCGGGGATGCCGAAGCCGTCGTCGGTGACACGGATCAGGTTCAACCCGCCGCCTGATGTGACGACCTCGACCTTTCCCGCACCGGCATCAAGCGCGTTCTCGACCAGTTCCTTCACCACGCTTGCCGGACGCTCGATGACTTCGCCGGCGGCGATCTGGTTGATCATCGTTTCGGAAAGCTGGCGTATGGGCATGATGACAGTATAGGCGGATTCGTGCAGAGCGGGCGAGGGTGAAGTACGGTGAAAACAGTGAACGACCTCACGCTTGCGCTGCCAGCCAATCCCGTACCTTGCGGGCATTCTCGCTAAGCTCCCGGTTCCTCGGCCAGATGACATAGAACGCCTTGCCGGTCCTGAGCACATGGTCCGTCACCGGCACCAGCAGTCCCGTCGCGAGCATCCGCTCGGCAAGGTGGCGCCAGCCGAGCGCGATGCCTTGCCCTTCCATGACGCCCTGGATTACCAGCCCGTAGTCGTTGATGCGCAGGCCGCGCGCGGTATCGCCGAGACGGGCGCCGGCCGATTCGAACCACTCATTCCAGCTCGCCGCCTCCCGATAGGGCTCCTCAAGATGGATGAGACGGTGCGTGGCCAGTTCCGCGACCGATTTGGGCAGGCCGAACTTCGCCGCGTAGCTGGTGCCGGCGACGGGAAAGATCTCTTCGTCGGCAAGCCGCAGCGAATGATAGTCCTGCCAGTCCCTCGGTTCGCCGCCGCGCACGGCAAGCGGGATCCCCTCTGCGATGATGTCGAGGTCGCGGTCGGCGGTCTGGATCCGCAGATCAATGCCCGGCAGTTCGTCGCGGAACTGCTGCAGCCGCGGCATCATCCAGAAGGAGCCGAACGCAGTCGAGGCGGCAAGCGTCACGTGGCCTCCGGTCGCCTGCAGGCGCAGATCCTCCGCCGACTTTCGGATGTGGGACAGGCCCAGCGAAACGTCGGCGTGGAAACGCTCGCCGGCCTCCGTCAGGCTGACCTGCCGGTGACGGCGCTGGAACAGCTTGGCGCCGAGCTGTTCCTCCAGCCCGCGCACCGCGTAGGAAACGGCGGCCTGGGTCATGCCGAGCTCTCGCCCGGCGGCGGTGAAGCTCGACAGGCGGCCCGCCGCCTCGAAGACGATCAGGCTGCCGGCCGAGGGCAGGAGGTGGCGCAGGTTTCGCATAAGCAGAGCTTATACAAGAGATCAGGATTTTCCAGCGTCACATTCCTGTTTTGTGCGTCTAGGCTGCGAGGTATAAGAGGAATGGAGTTGCCATGAACGCACCGGCCGCTGTGACCGAACACGCCAATCGTCGAGCCGGCGGCCGCCTGGGGCGCAAGGCGCTGCGGGGAGCTCCGGTAACGTCGTTTCCGACACTGGTCCGCCAAATCCCCGTCTATCAGATGGTGCCGGACGAGGCAGTGGAACTCATACACCAGGAATCGCTCGCCATCCTGGAGGACGTCGGATGCGAGTTCCGCGACGATGAGGCCATCGAAATGTGGAAGGCCGCCGGCGCGGACGTCTCCGAGACAAGAGTGCGGATCGACCGCGCCTTGCTGATGGAGCTCGTCTCGAAGGTGCCGTCGGAGTTCACGCTCAACGCGCGCAACCCTGAGCGTACGGTGCGCGTGGGCGGAAAGAATTCCATCTTCGTGCCGATGTATGGCGCGCCTTATGTGCGTGACCTCGACAATGTCAGGCGCTACGGCACGCTCGCCGACCTCAACAATTTCCACAAGCTCGCCTACATGGCGCCGGCCCTGCATTCCTCGAGCTCGATCATCTGCGAGCCGATGGAAATAGCGGTGCCCAAGCGTCACCTCCACATCATCCATTCGGCGCTGAAGCATTCCGACAAGCCGTTCATGGGCATCGTGACGTCGAAGGATCGGGCGGAAGACACGATGGCGATGGCGGGCATCGTGTTCGGTGAGGATTACGTGCGCGACAACCCTGTGCTGGTGTCGATCACCAACTGCAATTCACCGCTGGTATGGGATGCCACCATGCTGGATGCGATGAAGGTCTATGCCCGTCACAATCAGCCGCTGATCCTGGCGCCCTTCGCGCTCTGCGGCGCCTCGACCTCGGCCTCGGCCGTGGGCGCGGTGGCGCAGGTCAATGCCGAGGCGCTTGCCGGTGTAGCGTTCACCCAGCTCCTGCGTCCCGGCTCGCCTCAAATCTACGGCCAGTTCATGGTCACGGTCGACATGAAGACCGGCGCTCCGATGGGCGGCACGCCGGAGGCCGCGCAGATGATGTATCTGATGGGCGCGCTGGCGCGGAAATACGGGCTGCCGTGGCGCACGTCCGGCTTCCATGTCGGCTCGAAGCTGAACGATGCCCAGGCCGGCTACGAGGCGAACATGCTCATGCATGCCGCCATCCTTGCCGGAGCCAACTACATCTGGCACTCGGCCGGATGGCTCGAGGCGGGTCTCACCTGCGGCTATTCGAAGTTCGCGACCGATTGCGAACAGCTCGTCGGCTGGTACAAATATGCCGGCGGGCTGCCGTTCGACGATTTCAAGGAAGCGATGGCCGCCATCCGCGAGGTGGGGCCGCAGGGCCATTTTCTCGGCACCCAGCACACGCTTGAGCATTTCGAGCGGGCCTTCTTCATGCCCAGCATCATGGATTTCAATTCCTATGAACAGTGGAAGGCCGAAGGGGCGAAGGACCACGACACGCGCGGCCGGGAGAAAGCGCGTAACATGCTGGCCGATTATGAGGAGCCGAAGCTCGATGTGGGCATCGCCGACGGTCTCAGGGATTTTATCGCGCTGCGCGAGGAGAAATTGCCGGACAGCGTTAGCTGACGGGACGAAGATCTGACGGGAACCACAAGGGAGGAAAAAATGACGCTTTTCAAAAGCAATGGTGATCGTGTTCCAAGCGCCATAGAGGAGATGGCCAACGAGGCGCGTGCGGGTCGGTTCGATCGGCGCGAATTCCTGGCGTTGGCAAGCGCCTTCGGGGCATCGACGGCTCTGGCCTATGGCATGATCGGCCTTGCCGCGCCGACGAACGCCTTGGCCGAGGAGCCGAAGAAGGGCGGAACGCTGCGTGTCTCGATGTCGGTCAAGGCGCAGAAGGATCCGCGCACCTATGACTGGGTTGAGCTTGCCAACATCTCGCGCACCTGGCTGGAGCCGCTTGTGCGCTATACCAGGCAGTTCACCTTCGAGCCGGTGCTGCTCGAAAGCTGGGACATCAACGACGACGCCACCGAATATACGCTGCATGTGCGCAAGGGCGTCACCTGGAACAATGGCGATGTCTTCAACGCCGATGATGTGGTGCACAATCTGACGCGCTGGTGCGAGAAGGGCGTCGCCGGCAACTCCATGGCCGCGCGTGTCGGCGCGCTGATCGACGCCAAGACCGGCAAGGCGAGGGACGGCGCGATCACCAAGGTCGACGACAACACGGTCAAGCTGAAGCTCTCCGAGCCCGACATTTCGCTGATCCCGAACTTCACCGACTATCCGGCGCTCGTCGTCCACCGCAATTTCGATGCCGATGGCGCCGATCCGATCAAGAAGCCGATCGGCACCGGACCCTTCGAGCTGGTCTCTTACGATGTTGGCCAGAAGGCTGTCGTCAAGCGCCGCGAGAACGGCAAATGGTGGGGCGGCGAAGCTCCGCTCGACGGCGTCGAATTCATCGACTACGGCACCGATTTCAACGCCACGGTGAATGCCTTCGATTCCGGCGAAATCGACCTCAATTTCGAGTCGCCTGCCGATTTTATCGACATCCTCGACAAGATGGGGCTGGAGAAATCGGAGGTGGCGACCGCGACCACCCTGGTTGCGCGCACCAACGTCACGCACAAACCCTACGATGACAAGCGTGTTCGCAACGCGCTCCAGATGGCGGTCGACAACAACGCGGTGCTGCAGCTCGGCTACAGCGGTCGCGGCACGGTCGGCGAAAACCACCATGTCAGCCCCATCCATCCGGAATATTATCCGCTGCCCAAGAAGGAGCGTGATGCCGCCGGCGCCAAGAAGCTGATGGCGGAGGCGGGTCAGGCCGACTTCGAGCATGAGCTGATCACCATCGAGGACGATTGGCAGAAGAACACCGGCGATGCCATCGCGGGCCAGCTGCGCGAGGCCGGAATCAAGGTGAAACGGACGGTGCTGCCGGGCTCGACGTTCTGGAACGACTGGACGAAATATCCCTATTCGATGACGATCTGGTACATGCGCCCACTCGGCGTCCAGGTGCTGGCGCTCGGCTATCGCACCGGCGAGGCCTGGAATGAATCGGCGTATTCGAATCCCGATTTCGACGCCAAGCTCAAGCAGGCGCTATCGCTGATCGACGTCGCCAAGCGCAAGGAGGTGATGAAGGATGTCGAGCAGATCCTGCAGGATTCCGGCGTCATCATCCAGCCGTTCTGGCAGAAGCTCTACAGTCATACGAGCAAGAAGGTGAAGAACTACGGCGTCCACCAGACTTTTGAAATGGACCTCCAGAACGTCTGGCTGGACGCCTAGCTGCAATGGTTGGCGAATGCCGGCACCCTTTCAGGTGCCGGCTGTCCGGCAAATCGATTATGGCTGCGGGCGCTGGCGCTCGGGTGCTGCCGCTAGGGCTTTTGAGGAGCGGTACATGTCTGGGCAGGTCTTCAACCGGTTGTTCACGCCGATTGCTCTGCGCGGCAAGACCTTACGCAACAGGATCGTGTTCGGAGCCCATACCGCGAACATGGCGGTAGAGGGACTGCCGACAGAACGGCATGTCGGCTATTATGCCGAACGCGCTATCGGCGGCGCGGGCATGATCGTCGTCGAGCCGATGCCGGTGCACCGGGCCGCGGTTCTTACCCGCGGCAACTTCCGTCCTTCCGACGAGAGCGTGATCCCCCATTTCCGCAAAGTGACGGAAGCGATCCGCGGCAACGGCGCCGTCGCCATCCAGCAGCTCTATCATGTCGGTCAGCACGCGGACGCGGACAACTCGTTCCATGCCGGCTGGTCCCCTTCCGGACTGCCGAGTTATCACGACTCTGACGGTTCGCATCGAATGTCCGAAGCCGAGATCGAAGAAACGATCGACGGTTTCGTGCAGGCGGCGCGCCGTTGCCGCCAGGCCGGTTTCGACGGCGTCGAGGTCTGGGCGGCGTATCATTCGATGCTGGACCAGTTCTGGACGCCCTGGTCGAATCGCCGCGACGACCGGTGGGGCGGCAGCCTTCAAAATCGCACCCGGATGAGCCGTGAGGTGATGAGCAGAATTCGCCGGGAATGCGGCGATGATTTCATCATCGGCCTTGCGGTCAACGACGAACCGGAAGTCGAAGTGGCGCTGAAGCGCGAAGCATTGGCCGAGATAATCGACCTCCATGACCGCGATTCTTTGATGGATTATGTGACTTGTGGAACGGGCTCCTACTTCGATTTCTACAAAATCATCCCGACCTTTGTTTATCCGGAAAAGCTCGGCGCCGACCTGGCGTCCGTGCTCAAATCCACCGTGCGCCACGCGTTGGTCACCGCCGAGAGTCACATCCGTACGCCGCAGAATGCCGAAAGTGTGCTGAGCGAAGGCCACGCTGATCTGGTTTCCATCGTGCGGGGGCAGATCGCCGATCCGCACCTGGCCGCAAAGGCCGCCGCCGGACGGCCGGAAGACATTCGCGGGTGCCTGTCCTGCAACCAGATGTGTTGGGGCCGACGCAGCCGCGACTACTGGATCAGCTGCGTCATCAATCCCTCGGCGGGGCGGGAATGGGAATGGGGCGGAGATCGCTTCGCCCCGGCTAGCCAACCCAAGCGCGTACTGGTCGTCGGCGGCGGTCCCGCCGGCCTCGAAGCGGCGCGTGTAGCAGCCGAACGCGGTCACCGTGTCACGCTGGCCGAGGCTTCCGACCGTCTTGGGGGGCAGTTCCGCCTTGCGGGGCTGCAACCGCGCCGCGCCCAGATTCTGGATCTGATCGACTGGTACCAGCGCCAGCTCAGCCAGCTTCAGGTCGACGTCCAGTACGGACAATATGTCGAGGCGGAGGATGTCGAGCGCGAAGGCGCGGACCACGTCATCATCGCAACCGGCTCGATGCCGTCAGACGGCGCTTTCCAACGGGCATTGCCGCAGTGGGAAAGCATCCCGGGCGGCGGGCTGGTTCTCTCGGCCGAAGCCGTGATGGCCCGTGAGGCGAGACCAGGCAAAAATGTTATCTTGCTCGACGATGGCGGCAATTGGAAAGGGTGCGGCACCGCCTGGAAACTCGCCGAGGACGGTCACAATGTGACGCTTGTGACACCCGACGCCCTGGTTGGCAAAGAGCTTCAGCGAATGGCAGTCGACGCGCCGCTGCGCCGCGCACTCGCCAGGCTGCGGGTGCGGTTTTTGACCGAGAGCGCCATCGTTCATTGGGACGGGAAGGCCGCCAGGGTCGCTTCCCTGCTCGACGGAACCGAGCAGGACGTCGAAGCCGATGCGCTGGTCTTCGCCACGACGAATATGGCAGCCGACATGCTTTCCGTCGAACTCGACAGGCGCAAAATTGCCCACACGTCGATTGGTGATTGTACCGCCTCAAGGCAGGCGGCTTTTGCCATCCATGATGGCCGCAAGGTGGCGCTTGGTCTCTGATCGCAGTCTTGGCACGCACGACTGTCGGATGACCTGCATCGGCCGCGACGCGGCCGCGGGCTTCATGAGCCGCAAAAAAGCCGATATGCAGGATGCGTGCTACTGGATTGCGCCAAGCCATCAAAAGCCGGAGATTCTGCATGAGACTGACAGTGCTCCTTGCCGCCCTTGCGACGGCCTTTCCCGCTGTCGCCCTGGCCGGTCCGGCGTCGGACGCCGTGAAGTTCTTCTATGTTCCGGATGTCAAGTTCGAGGCCGACGCAAAATACCGGGATCGCTTCACCGAGCCGGTGACGAGACTGTTCGACCTCAACGATCAGGCAACGAGGAAGAATCCGGACCAGGTCGCCTGCATCGATTTCGATCCGGGCCTCGATGCGCAGGATTTCGACCAGAAGACCGTCTCCAAGACCCTGAAAGTGTCCGAGATGGTGGATGGCGATACTGCCCAGGTGGTGGCGAGCTTCAGCCTCTTTCCGGAAGGAGACGATGCACAACGCGAAATGCATTGGTCGCTGAAGAAGATCGACGGCAAGTGGAGGATATCGGACATCGCATCGAAGACCAGCGATTGGACGCTGAGCCAGCTCGAATGTCTGGCGGGCCAAGATCCGGAGTGATCCGATGGCCCGCCGCCGGTTCCTGGCACTGTCGGCCGTGTGCATTATGGCGGCGGACTTGAGTGGCGCCGCCGCGCAGGGGCTGCTCGGCACGCCGCCGGCGAATGCTCCGGCTACCCCCGCGCCCGATGACCACGGGTCGCCGCCAGCGTCTGCACCTGGCGCAGCCGCCGAGCCGGCAACGCCACCGGCTGCCTCGCCGAGCGTACCTGCCGCCCCAATTCAGCCGGGCTCGCCGACAGCGGTGGTGCGGCCATTCTACGACCAGGTCGGCTTGGAGGTCGATCCGTCGCAGCGCCGCCATTTCGTCGATCCGGCGAAAACGGTGCTCGACAAGAGCGATGCGCTGCGCAAATCCGGGCAGGGCGAGTGCCTGGACCCCAACATGGCGCTCGACAATGCTGACTATGACAAGGGCGAGATCGACAAGAGCCTGAAAACGCTCGAGGCGATCAATGGTGACCAGGCCAAGGTCATCGTCGCCTTCGTCGTCGCCGGCAACCCGCACCGCCTTGAGTGGAAGTTCAAGAAGGTCGATGGCGAATGGAAGATATCGGACCTGCTATCGGTGACCGGTGAATGGGCACTCAGCCAGTACCAATGCGAATGATGGTTCGAGCTAGCCTCGCCCGCGATAGGGCGCCACTCCGGTCTCGGGCAGCCAGGCGCCTTCCGGCGGTGCGCCCGTCTGCCAGAACACGTCGATCGGAATGCCGCCGCGTGGATACCAATAGCCGCCGATGCGCAACCATAGCGGGCTCGTTGCCGCCACGATGCGGCGGCCGATCATGACGGTGCAATCCTCATGGAAAGCACCATGATTGCGAAACGAGGTCATGAACAGCTTGAGCGACTTCGATTCCACCAGAGCCGCGTCGGGTGCGTAGTCGATGACGATATGGGCGAAATCAGGCTGGCCGGTGACCGGGCACAGCGAGGTGAATTCCGGGCAGGTGAAGCGCACGATGGCCGGCGGGCCGTCGCCGCGCGAAAACGGCACGGTTTCCAGGACCGCCGCTTCCGGGCTCTGTGGCGTCTCGACATGCGCGCCGAGCTGGGTGAGGGTTTTGGTATCGATCATGGACGGCTCCTTGCCTGCCTGTCGCCGGAAGCACGCTTCCATGGCGGTCGGCGCGAACGAAGATTGGAATAAACGCCGCAATCCACTCAGGGGCGGCGCATCTGGCCGCTCAATAACACAATTTGAAACCGCAGGAAGACGATGACCAGCAACGATCCGCTTCTCCAGCCCTATCAGCTCAAGCATCTGACGTTGAAGAACCGGGTGATGTCGACCAGCCACGAGCCTGCCTATTCGGAAGACGGCATGCCCAAGGCGCGGTACCGGCTCTACCACACGGAGAAGGCCAAGGGCGGCATGGCGCTGACAATGACCGCCGGCTCGGCCATCGTTTCACGCGACAGCCCGGCCGCCTTCGGCAATTTGCATCTCTATGATGACGGGATCGTGCCATGGCTCGCGGAACTGACCGACGCCTGCCACGAGCATGACTGCAAGGTGATGATCCAGATCACTCATCTCGGCCGTCGAACCGGCTGGAACAAAGCCGACTGGCTGCCCGTGCTGTCGGCTTCGCCGGTGCGGGAGCCGGCACATCGCGCCTTTCCCAAGACCATCGAGGATTGGGATATAGAGCGCATCGTTTCCGACTATGCTTCCGCCGCCCAGCGCTGCCAGGCCGCCGGTCTCGACGGCATCGAATTCGAGGCTTACGGCCATCTGATGGACGGCTTCTGGTCTCCGTCCACCAACCATCGCGACGACGAGTTCGGCGGCTCGCTCGACAACCGGCTGCGGTTCACCGACATGGTTCTCGACGCCGTGCGGGCGGCCGTCGGCGAAAAATTCGTCGTCGGCATACGCATGGTCGCCGACGAGGATTTTTCGCAAGGCCTGTCGAAAGAGGAGGGCGTCGAGATCGCCAGGCGGCTTGCCTCATCAGGCAAGGTCGATTTCCTCAACATCATCCGGGGCTCGATCGAGACCGACGCGGCACTGACCAAGGTCATTCCGGTGACCGGCATGCGCTCATCGCCGCATCTCGACTTCGCCGGCGAGGTGAGGGCGGCGACGAAATTCCCGACCTTCCACGCGGCGCGAATTTCCGACGTCGCAACTGCGCGCCACGCCATCGCCGCCGGCAAGCTCGACATGGTCGGCATGACCCGCGCCCACATCGCCGATCCGCACATCGTCCGCAAAGTGATGGAAGGGCGCGAGCACGAAATCCGCCCGTGTGTCGGAGCCACCTACTGCCTCGACCGCATCTACGAAGGCGGCGAGGCGCTCTGCGTCCACAATGCGGCGACCGGCCGCGAGGCGGACATTCCGCATATCATCACCAAGGCCGAGGGACCAAAGCGAAAAGTCGTCGTCATCGGCGCTGGTGCAGGCGGACTGGAAATAGCGCGCGTGGCCGCGGAGCGCGGCCATCAGGTGACGGTGCTGGAGGCATCGGGCCAGGCCGGCGGACAGGTCAGGCTGGCGACGCAGAACCCGCGCCGCAAGGAATTGATCGGCATCGTCGACTGGCGGTTGGCCGAACTCGACCGGCTCGGCGTCGAGATCCGCTACGACAGTTGGGCCGAGAAGGACGACGTTCTGGCGTTGTCGCCCGATGTCGTGGTGATCGCCACCGGCGGACTGCCGCAGAATCCGCCGCTGACGGCGGGCGACACTCTTGTCACATCGAGCTGGGACATCATGGCTGGCAGCGTCAAGCCGGCTGAAAACGTGCTGCTCTATGACGACAATGGAGGCCATCAGGGAATGGGCGCTGCGGAACTCGTCGCGGCTGCCGGTTCGAAGCTGGAACTGGTTTCGCCGGAGCGATTCTTCGCGCCGGAAATGGGCGGCATGAACCACGTACCCTACATGCGCGCCTTCCAGGAGAAGGGGGTCACCATCACTATCAACACAAGGCTGCGCTCGGTGCGCCGCGAGGGCAATCAACTGGTTGCCGAGCTTGCCTCCGATTTCGCCGACGGCTGGCGCGGCGAGCGGCGGGTCGACCAGGTGGTGGTCGAGCATGGCACGGCGCCGCTAGACGACCTTTATCTCTCGCTGAAGCCATTGGCGACGAACGGCGGCGCCATAGACTATGAGCGGCTGGTGAGTGGCGGCGACATTTTTCCCGAGCGCAATCCGCAAGGATCTTTCGTACTGTTCCGCATCGGCGATGCCGTCGCCTCGCGCAACATCCACGCCGCCATCTATGACGGCATCCGGTTCGGGCTAAGGATTTGAAAGGCTGCTGTCGCTAACAATTTCGAGGAGGCGCGCAACGGAACCTCCGCAAGGAGAGCCATCTGCTGCCTTGGTTCGTTGCGCGCCGCGTACGCCGCCTGCTTGCGCCGGCACCGTACGATCCGTGATCAGAACATTCTGGCGGTGGCCATGCAGAGCACGGTGAGAACCAGCAGCCAGGCGGCGATTCGCTCGCCTTGGGCCATCTTCGCGCGCAGGGCAGGTTCGGTGGCCGCGTCGGCGCCAACAAGCTGCGTGCTGGTGCGGCGGACCATGGCGCTGAGCACTCCAGCCGCGGCGAAAGCGGCAACGATGCCGAGGGCCAGCACCATTTCCATCGAGCCGAAATAGGCACCATGGAAAAAATACCAGAGCAGCGCACCGGTGAGAAACACCATGCCGGCCGCTCCCATTTGCGGTCCAATGAAGCGTTCAGCCCGGATCTCGGGGTCGCGCGCCAGCGTGATGGTGGTGCCGGCCCAGAACACCCCCGCCATGACGTGAAGACCGATGGTGATGATGTAGACATATTGCATACCAGCTCTCCTCTCTTGCCCGCCGTCGCCTAAACAGTTAGATATCTAACTGTTAGATGTCAATGTATAAATGAGTGCCAGTTCCATCCGTGGAAAACACCGTCTAGTGTCTTGCCATGACGCCCTTTGAACGCCCGCCGGTCGGCATGAATCTCGGCCGCACCGCCAAGCTTGTTGCACAGGCCTTCGACACCGCGTTGGTTGAAGCGGGCGGCACGTTGCCCGTCTGGCTTACTCTGCTGTCGGTCAAATCGAGCGAGCTAGCCAACCAGCGCGAGCTCGCCGGAATGATCGGCATACAGGGAGCGACGCTCACCCATCATCTTAACGCGATGGAGGCGCAAGGATTGCTGACGCGCCGCCGCGATCCCGTCAACCGCCGGGTCCATCTGGTCGAATTGACAGAGGCCGGAGAAGCGATGTTCGAGACACTGCGCAAGGCGGCGCTTGCCTTCGACAAGCGGCTGCGCGTGGGCCTGTCAGACGACAGGCTGGCGGAGTTTGCGCAAGTGCTGGCGACCTTGCGGGCCAACGTGGAAAGCTGACGATGTCCAAGGCGCGCCGCGTGAATCTCTTCGACACTACGCGCTGTAGGAAAGCCGGATCACCGCCTCAGTCGTCATAACTCTGGATTGTCCCAAAGGCATAGCCGCGCTGCTTCAGCGCGGTAATCAGCATGGCCAGTTTCGTCTTGCCGTCGAAGCCGTCCTGGAACATCTCGTCATGCATGAGCAGGATCATCTTTCCGTGCTTGACGAAGCGGCCATAGCCGAACAGGTGATCGATCTCGCTGACCAGGTGGTCGACGCTCTGCACCGGCTTGCCTGTGTCGTCATGCACCCACTCATGGTCCCAGCCATAGAGATAGAAGCCGGAAGCGGCGACGAATTCGTAGTCCGGCTCCTCCCGGCCTTCCTGCGCAAGGCCGAGCGAGGTGTCGTTCTTCGACATTGAGGGCAGTCTGAACACGTCGCGCCCAGGCAGCCTCGCATGAACCTCCGGAGCGAGCCCGAGCACGGCGTTGGCCCGCAGCATGTCGGCCACCACGCCTTCCGTATCGGCATAGAAATGCTGGTAGCGGTTGTTGGCGTGGCTGTAGCTGTGATTGCCGACCGTCACCAGCGGCAGAGCTTTTGCGCGTCTGACTAATGCCTTGTTGCCCGCGCTCGCCTGCGCATGCATGCCGACCATGAACAACGTCGCCGGCACCTGCTGCGCCTCCAGCACGTCGAGGATGTTGCTGGTGCCGTTCAGCGGTCCGTCATCGAAAGTCAGATAGATGGTGCGATCCGCTGCATAAGCGGGAAATGCGGCGAGCATGGTCAGCAAAGCAAGCAGAAGCGGCATCGGGACTACCCGTTTGCGATCGTCACAGGGCGCCATCTCGGTGATGAGTTGTCAAGCGCGGGTGAGGGCTGCCTACGCCAGGCTTCCCTGCAGCACCGTTAGCCTGGCCTTCTTCGGCATGCGGGCGCTCAGCCAGTCACGGGCTTTGTCCTGCGGCATCGGGAAGGCGATGGAGTAGCCCTGCACCTGGTCGCATCCGATGGCCATCAGTGAATCGAGTTCGGCCTCGGTCTCGGCGCCCTCCGCGACGATCGAGATACCAAGGCCGCGCGCGAGCTCGGTGATGGCGCGCACGATCTTGGAGTTGTCACCGTTCTCATGGATGTTCTGGACGAAGCGGCGATCGATCTTCAGCCGGTCGATCTCGTTGGGATTGACGTGGCTGAGCGACGCGTAGCCAGTGCCGAAATCGTCGAGCTCAAGATGGACGCCGGCGGCCCTGATATGGCGTAGCTTTGCCGCGATGCCTGTCTTCTCGTCATCGAGAATGACGGATTCGACGATTTCCAGCGACAGTTTCTGCGGCGGTAGGCCGGCCTTCTCAAGCGTCTCGAACAGGAAAGCATCGAAGTCGTGCTCGCGCAATTCGGTTCCGGATACGTTGACCGCAAGTCGTCCGAAAGCAATGCCGTCGCGGTTCCATTCGGCGGCTTCGTTGATCGCCTTGCTGATGACGATGCGGCCGATATCAGGCATGAAACCGCATTTCTCGGCGACGGGAATGAATTCGCCAGGCGAGATCATGCCGCGCTCGGCATGGTTCCAGCGCACCAGCGCCTCGATGCCACTGATCGTGCCGTCGCTCAGTGAAACCTGCGGCTGGAAATAGACCTGGAATGCCTGCTGTGAAATGGCAACCTTGATGTCGTGCTCGAGTTGCTTGCGATAATCGAGTTCGCGACGCAATTCCTCGGAGAAGAACGAGAAATTGCCGCCGCCCATCTTCTTGGCGGAGTAAAGCGCCAGATCGGCGTGAACCAGCAGGTCCTGGGCGTTGTCGGCGTCGATCGGATAGACGGCGATGCCGCCGCTGGCGCCCGGTAGAATGGTCGTGCCCTGGAAGACGATCGGCTCGTTGATGTGCGCAAGAATGCGCCGTGCCAGCATGTTGATGTCTTCGCTGCCGCCGGCGCCGTTGAGGATCATCACGAACTCGTCGCCACCGAGGCGCACGCACAGATCCGACGCCCGACAGGAATCGCGCATGCGCTGGGCCGTGATGACCAGCACATAGTCGCCGGCGGCGTGGCCGAGCGTGTCGTTGATCTGCTTGAACCGGTCGAGATCAAGCTGCACCACCGCAAGACGTTCGCGCCGACGATGCGCGCTCTTGATCAGCGTGTCGAAATGGTCGGTCAGGAATGTGCGGTTGTGCAGACCTGTCAGCCCGTCATGAACGGCGATGAAGGCCATCGAATTGCGCGCATCGACGAGTTCGCGCGTCTTGCGCAGGATCGCGTTTGACATGGGCTGGAAGATGAACAGCGCCACCAGAACGATGACGCCGATCGTGGCGTAAAACAGCGTGCGGTGCAGATCGAGCATCTTTTCGGATCGTTCGTCGGCGAAAGCGCTGATGCGCTGGCCCAGCGCCGAATAGCCCGACAATGTTGCGTTGGCGACCGAGGCGTCGAGGGTGACGCGCTCGTAACCGCCCTTGTAGCCGCCATTGTCGCCGAGTGCGAGTTGGGACGAGAAGGCCGATACCAGGCGTTCGCCATTGGCGACCAGCCCGACGGAAAAATAGTCGAGATGGAAAGGCTTGCCGAAAAGGACGTTCTCGATCGTCTTCGGATCGAGCCTGGCCGGCGACTTTGGATCGGCGGCCGTCTGCTTGAGCAGCAGGTCATAGTTGGTTTCGAACTCCGCCGTCGCCTGCTTGAGCGCGTTGACGAGCGCCGGCTGCTTGTCGCGCGAAGCAGCACCGGTCGCACCGGCGAGGAAGACGATGCGCTGCGACAGCGTCTTTTGCGTGCTGACGATATCGAGCAGCGTATGGTTGTGCCGTTGGGTGGCCATCACCTGCTGCAGCAGGATGAAGGAAGCCACCACCATGGCGGCGATGATCAGCAGCGCCAGCCAATAACCAGCCTTGATCAGCAGTATGAGCTTGCCTGAAACGGTTTGCACCGGCTGCTGCGACATCTTGGGGGGCGGCCCTCTCGCCAACGGATTCCTGTATGAGCATCATTGAACTGCAAACATTAACAGGACTGGAAATCGACAGCTGGCCGACAAGGGGAAAGGCTTAAAGGTCGCGAAATGGTTATCGGCCTCTTTCGCGGCCGGTCCGCATTTGAACATTCGCCGGCCCATGTGATCCGGATCGTCCCTCGAGCCATGCCTGCGGCATCCGTTCGACATTACCCAGCCACCTGATCCGGTCGCTTTTGCGGTGGATTTTTTGTGCGTGCGGGACGACAGTCGGCCCACGTCAAACGAGGCACGATCATGACCGCAGCATTTCTCTCCCATATCGACGGCGAACTTGAGGGGCTCAGATCGGCCGGACTGTACAAGTCCGAGCGGGTAATTTCCTCCACGCAGTCGGCTGAGATCGAGGTCGGCGGCGAGAAGGTGCTGAATTTCTGCGCCAACAACTATCTCGGCCTCGCCGACAGCCCCGACCTGCGCGAGGCGGCAAAGCACGCGCTCGACCGCTACGGCTACGGCATGGCTTCGGTGCGTTTCATCTGCGGCACGCAGGAGGAGCACAAGCAGTTGGAAGCGACGATATCGTCCTTCCTCGGGATGGACGACACCGTCCTCTACGGCTCCTGCTTCGATGCCAATGGTGGACTGTTCGAGACGCTTCTGGGCGAGGAGGACGCGATCATCTCCGATGCGCTGAACCACGCTTCCATCATCGACGGGGTCAGGCTGTCCAAGACCAAGCGCTTCCGCTACGCCAACAACGATATGGCGGATCTCGAGGCGCGGCTGAAGGAGGCGAAGGATTGCCGGTTCCGGCTGATCGCCACCGACGGCGTGTTCTCGATGGATGGCATCATCGCCAATCTCGCGGGTGTGTGCGATCTGGCCGAAAAATACGATGCCATGGTCATGGTCGACGACAGTCACGCGGTCGGCTTCGTCGGCAGGAACGGCCGCGGCTCGGCTGAGCATTGCGGCGTCGAGGGCAGGGTCGACATCATCACCGGTACGCTCGGCAAGGCGCTGGGCGGCGCTTCCGGCGGCTACACGTCCGGCAAGAAACAGGTGGTCGACTGGCTGCGCCAGCGCTCGCGGCCCTATCTGTTTTCCAACACGCTGATGCCGGCGATCGCCGGCGCCTCGATCAGAGTGTTCGACATGATCCGCAATGGCGATGCCCTGCGCGAGCGCCTATATGCCAATGCGGAACGGTTTCGGACACAGATGGGGAAGCTCGGCTTCACGCTGGCAGGCGCCGGCCATCCGATCATCCCGGTCATGCTGGGCGATGCGAGCTTGGCGCAGGAGATGGCGGCGCGCATGCTGCAACGCGGCATCTATGTCATCGGCTTCTCCTTCCCGGTGGTGCCCAAGGGCCAGGCGCGCATCCGCACGCAGATGTCGGCTGCGCATTCCAGCGCCGACATTGATCGGGCGGTCGAGGCTTTCGGTGCGGTTGGCAAGGAACTAGGTGTGATTTCCTGAGCGACCGGCGCCGCAAACCGCTTCCGGATCAAGAGATTCAAGGGACAAAAGAATGTCGAACATGATGAAGGCGCTGGTGAAGGCCAAGGCCGAGCCGGGCATCTGGATGGAAGAGGTGCCGGTGCCGGAAATCGGCCCCAACGACGTCCTGATCAAGGTGAAGAAGACTGCGATCTGCGGCACCGACGTCCACATCTACAATTGGGACCAGTGGGCGCAGAAGACGGTGCCCGTGCCGATGGTGACCGGCCATGAATTCGTCGGCACCGTCGCGGATTTCGGCGCCGCGGTCACCGAATACAAGGTCGGCCAACGCGTGTCGGGCGAAGGCCACATCGTCTGCGGACATTGCCGCAACTGCCGCGCGGGCAGGGGGCATCTGTGCCGCAACACGCTCGGCGTCGGCGTCAATCGCCCGGGCGCCTTCGGCGAGTACCTGGCGATCCCACAGCACAATGTCGTGCCGATCCCGGACGATGTGCCGGACGAGATCGCCGCGATCTTCGATCCCCTGGGCAATGCGGTTCACACCGCATTGTCATTTGATCTGGTCGGCGAGGACGTGCTGGTCACCGGCGCCGGACCGATCGGCATCATGGGCGCGCTGGTGGCGCAATGCGTCGGCGCCAGGAAGGTCGTTATCACGGATATCAATCCGGTTCGGCTGGATCTTGCGCGCAAGCTTGGCGTCCAGCACGTCGTCGACGCCTCCAAGGAAAAACTGAGCGACGTGATGCCGGCGCTCGGCATGACGGAGGGTTTTGATGTCGGCCTGGAAATGTCGGGGGCAGCCCCCGCCTTCCGCGACATGATCGACACCATGAACAATGGCGGCAAGATCGCCATCCTCGGCATTGCGCCGACCGGGTTCGAGATCGACTGGAACAAGGTCATCTTCAAGATGCTGCATCTCAAGGGCATCTATGGCCGCGAGATGTTCGAGACCTGGTACAAGATGATCGCGCTGGTCCAGGGCCCGCTCGACGTCTCAGGCCTGATCACGCACCGCATCGGCATCGATGATTTCCAGGTTGGATTCGACGCGATGCGCAGCGGCAGTTCGGGCAAGGTGGTGATGGACTGGTGATCGATGCGCCGGGAGTCTCAGGCTTCGAGGCTGGCGATGCTAGGGTCGCCTGGTTTTCAGCCATCGCACCTGTCGCCATGCGCGCCGCAACGCAGTTGCGGCGGCGCCGATGGCAATGGCGGCGAGCGCAAGCGTCAAGACTTCGTTGTGGCCATTCCAAAGGAATTCTCCGGTAGATAGCAGTGCCGCGACGGTTGCGACTGCCATGCGATGTGGCTTGGCCATCGGTCCGGTGAAATCGCTCGGCGTCTCGTTGGCCCGCCCCAATTCCCGCACATAGGCGGTGAGAACCGAAAAACAGGCCGCTGCCCAGCCAAGGCCAGGCATGCCGATGCCGTAACCTATGCCGGCCATGATGGCGATATCGGCGAGCCTGTCCGGGAACTCGTTCCAGAACGGCCCGTCGGCCGACGCCTTGCCGCCCTCGACGGCGACCATGCCATCGAACAGATTGCACAGCAGCCGCAGTTGGCAAAACAGCGCCGCGCCCAGCAACAGCAGCGAACGAGAAGTGCCGCCGCTCTGCCCGCCAAGCCAGAAAGCCGTGCCTGCCAGCGCGCCGGCGAGGATACTGGCCTGCGAAATCTGGTTGGGGGTCACGGAGAGTGCGGCGAGACGTCTGGCCGTCGCTTGTGCCCAGCGCGTGTCGCGGCTTGCAAGTGGTCTGCGATCGCCCGTGTTCATCACTGCCTCATCCCGGTGACCAGAAATAACGAGTGAGATGGAAGAAGATCGGAGCGGAGAAAACCACCGAATCCAGCCGATCTATCAGGCCGCCATGGCCGTCGATCAGATGGCCCCAATCCTTCACGCCGCGGTCACGTTTGATGGCGGACATCACAAGGCCGCCGAAAAAACCCATCAGCGTGATCAGGAAGGCCATCGCGCCCGCCTGAAGCGGAGAGAACGGCGTGATCCACCACAGGCCAGCGCCGATGAGGCTGGCGCTTGCAACGCCGCCGAGGAAACCTTCAAGCGTCTTGGACGGCGAAAGCTTTGGTGCGATCTTCGTATGCCCGATCGCCTTTCCCCAGATGTATTGCAGTACGTCGCTCAATTGCACGACGATGACAAGGAAGGCTATCAGAAGCACATTGCGACCCTCGTAGCCGGGAATATGCAACGTCAGAAGAGCCGGGACGTGGGAGGCGCAGAAAACGCAGATCATCAACGCCCATTGCACCTCGGCAATTCGAACGAGGAAGTGCTGGGTGTCGCCCCGTGTGGCTGAGATGATTGGCATCAACAGGAAGGCGTAGACCGGGATGAAAACAGAAAAGATCCCGTAGTCCTCGATCCAGAGCAGCACATACTGTGCCGGCAGCACGACGAAAAACGCCGTGGCCAGCGCCCAGTGGTCGGCACGCCGGGTGTTGGTCAGCGTCACGAATTCGCGAAGTGCGGCGAAGGAACAGAAGCCGAAGAGAAGCAGGACGCCGATCCGCCCGGCGATGAATGCTATGGCGATGAGGATCGCCATTACCCACCAGGCATTGATACGGGCGTTGAGGTTCTCGATGGCTGGGTTGAAGCCTTCTGGCGACAGCCGTCGCTCCAGGATATGCCCCACGAAAGAGGCCACGAGCAGGATCCCGCAGACGCCGAGCACGAGAACCATCATATCGAATTGGGTTGAGCTCATTCCGCTGCCTTTTTCGGTGCCAGCGCCAGCAGCGCCCCACGTGCCCGCTCGAGGAATATATCCTTGCTCTCGCCATCAGCCAGGTTCATTGGCTCGCCGAACGTCACGGTGCAGATCAGCGGGATAGGCACGAATTCCCCTTTCGGCATCACCCGGTTGAGATTGGCGATCCATACCGGCACCAACTCGAAATCCGGGTGCGATGCCGCTAAATGGAACAGGCCGGACTTGAATGGCTGCAAGGACGCGTCGGATTGGTTGCGCGTGCCTTCCGGGAAGAGAATGAGCGAAGAGCCTTCCCTCATCGCCTCTCCCATGCTTTCGACAGGATCCATCGTGCGTCCATCGCGATTGCGCTCGATCAGGACGGCATTGAAAACGTCACGGCCGATGAAGGCTCGGACTTTTGATTTCAGCCAGTAGTCGGCACCCGCTACGGGACGCACCCGCCGCCGCAGGCGCGGCGGCAGAACAGCCCAGATCAAGATGAAATCGCCATGGCTGGAATGATTGGCAAAGAAGATCGAGCGACGCCGAGGCAATCTGCCTTCATGCCAAAACGGCCGCACAGCGGTGATGGCTCTGGCAAACAGCAAGACGACCACGGCCACCGGCCTCGCGAGCAGCGACTTCATTCTTCCCCCAATTCGCCCGTCGATGATCACTGGCTGACATACAGCACTGAAAATCCGCCACCGAGCAAGCAGCGATCGAAAATGACCGCCAGACAGTCTCTGCTTCAAGGCGCTGTCGCGTCGAGCCACCGTCTCATATTCTATCGGCCGATAGCCGCTATCTCAGACCCAACGCGCTTTCCAATGACGCAACGCCTTTGACGATGGAGGCTTGCTGGTCGGCGCTCAGCTGGGCCAGCAGTTCCCGTTCGAAAGCCTTCGCCAGTGGCACCATCTCGCTATAGGCCGCAAGTCCGGCTCTGGTCAGCGCCAGGTGCTCGACGCGGCGATCGTTCTCGTCAGTGGTTCGGATGAGCCAGCGGCGACGCTCAAGCTCCGCCACGGCACGCGAAACCTTTGTCTTGTGCATCGCCGACTGCGCGCCGAGTTCCGTCGCGGTCATTGTGCCGCGCTGGCCAAGCCCCGAAAGCGTACGCCATTCCGGCCGTGTGAGGCCGTGACGCTCCTTGTAGATCCGAGAGAATTCGCGGCTCAGCGCATCGGCCAGCCGATACAGCCGGTAGGGCAGAAAGCTTTCGAGTTCCAGGATTTCGGATTCCATGACCAGCCATCGAGAAATGCCCGCGCACGGCATTGATAGTTACATTTTGGATGGTTACAAATGAAACCAATTTGGTCAAGCATTCGCGAGGAGGAAGCGATGGCCTTTTCCTACATGCCGGGTTTCGGTAACGATTTCGAAACCGAAAGCCTGCCGGGTTCGCTGCCGCAGGGGCGTAATTCACCGCAGCGGCCGGCCTACGGCCTCTATGCCGAGCAGCTCTCCGGTTCGCCCTTCACCGCGCCGCGCGGCACCAATGAGCGCTCCTGGCTTTACCGCATCAGGCCGAGCGTCAGACATACCGGGCGCTTCAAGTCGGTGAGCTATCCCTTCTGGAAAAGTGCGCCCAATGTCGGCGATCATGAGCTGGCGCTCGGCCAGTATCGCTGGAGCCCGGTGCCGATGCCGAAGGAGCCGACCGACTTCATCGCCGGCATGCGCTCGATCACCACCGCCGGCGACGTGCTTGGGCAGACCGGCATGGCGGCGCATGTCTATGTCGCCAACAGGTCGATGGTCGACGACCATTTCTTCAACGCCGACGGCGAGTTGCTGGTGGTGCCGCAGGTAGGCGCCTTGCGCTTCGTCACCGAGATGGGGGTCATCGAGCTCAGGCCCGGCGAGATCGCGGTCCTGCCGCGCGGCCTCGTGTTCAAGGTCGAACTGGTCGATGCCGAAGTGCGCGGCTATGTCTGCGAGAACTACGGCGCCAAGCTGACGATGCCCGACCGCGGCCCGATCGGCGCCAACTGCCTGGCCAATCCGCGCGATTTCAAGACGCCCTGCGCCTGGTTTGAGGAGAAGGAGACGCCCTGTCGGCTGATCGTCAAATGGTGCGGACATTTTCATGTCACGGAAATCGGCCATTCGCCCCTCGATGTGGTGGCGTGGCACGGCAACTATGCACCCTATAAATATGATCTGGCGGCGTTTTCGCCGGTTGGTGCGATCCTCTTTGACCACCCCGATCCGTCGATTTTCACGGTGCTGACGGCGCCGAGCGGCGAGGAGGGCACCGCCAACATCGATTTCGTCATCTTTCCGCCGCGCTGGCTGGTGGCGGAGGATACGTTCCGCCCGCCCTGGTATCACCGCAACATCATGAGCGAGTTCATGGGGCTGATTCACGGCCAGTACGACGCCAAGGAAGAAGGGTTCGTTCCCGGCGGCATCAGTCTGCACAATCTGATGCTGGCCCATGGCCCGGATGCACCTGGCTTCGAAAAGGCCTCGCGCGCGGATCTGAAACCGGTCAAGCTCGACAACACCATGGCCTTCATGTTCGAGACCCGGTTCTCGCAGATGCTGACCCGCTACGCTGCCGAACTCGACACCAGGCAGGACAATTACATCGACTGCTGGGCCGATCTGAAGAAGCGCTTCAATGGCACGCCCGAGGGCGATTGGTCCTGAAGGATCGCTGCCGCCGGAAAACTGCCTTCAGGAAAGTTGAGCCGGCGGCTTGACGATTGCCCATAACAGCCTTGTTGTGGGCCAAGCGGCGCAAGGCCGCGTCAGGAGAGGAAACCGCATGAAGCTTGCCACATTGAAGAACGGGACGCGCGACGGAAAGCTCGTCGTCGTCTCGCGCGATCTTACACGCTTCACCGATGCCTCCTTCCTGGTGCCGACGCTGCAGGCGGCGCTCGACGATTGGCGGCGGATTTCGCCGCATCTGGCCGCAATGGCGGAGTCGCTCGAGAGCAATGCGGTGCCGTCGGCGCGCTTTCACGAACATAATGCCCATTCGCCGCTGCCGCGCGCCTATCAATGGGCTGACGGTTCGGCCTATGTGAACCATGTCGAGCTGGTGCGGAAGGCGCGCGGGGCCGAGATGCCGGCGAGCTTCTGGACCGACCCGCTGATCTATCAGGGCGGCTCCGACAGCTTCATCCCGCCGCGAGACCCGATCCGCATGGCCGACGAGGCCTCTGGCATCGACATGGAGGCGGAAGTCGCGGTCGTTGTCGATGATGTGCCGATGGGCGCCAGCCTCGAAAAAGCGCGGGAGGCGATTCGCCTGGTGATGCTGGTCAACGACGTGACGCTGCGTGCGATCACCGGACCGGAACTCGCCAAGGGGTTCGGCTTCTTTCAATCCAAGCCGTCCTCGGCCTTCTCGCCGGTCGCGGTGACGCCGGACGAGTTGGGCGAGGCCTGGGACGGCGGCAAGGTCAGCCTGCCGCTGCTTGCCGACCTCAACGGCAAACCTTTCGGCCGGGCGAATGCCGGCGTCGACATGACGTTCGATTTCCCTGCGCTCATCGTGCACGCGGCGAAAACACGGCCGCTGGCGGCCGGCACCATCATCGGCTCCGGCACCGTCTCCAACAAGCTCGGCGGTGAGCCTGGCAAACCTGTCTCGGCCGGCGGCGCTGGCTATTCCTGCATCGCTGAACTGCGCATGATCGAGACCATCGAGAGCGGCGAGCCGAAGACGCCGTTTCTGCGTTTCGGCGACACGGTGCGCATAGAGATGAAGGACAAGGCCGGGCATTCGATCTTCGGCGCCATCGAGCAGACGGTCGAGAAATATGAAGGGTGAGAGCGCAAGAAGTTGAAGGATGAACCTGCTTGATCATCTGCGCCGAATGGCCCGCAACAACCGCTGGTCGAACGACCGGCTCTACCGCGCCGTGCTTATGCTGGGGCCTGGTGAATTCGAAGCCAATCGCATCAGCTTCTTCCCGTCGATAAGGGCGACGCTCAACCACATCCTTGCGGTCGATCTTCTCTATCTCGATTTTCTGGAGCAGGGCGGTATCGGCGCCGCGGTGTACGATGATTTCGTGCCGTTCGATAACGCAGCCGATTTGTCAGTGGCCCAGATCAAGTTCGACCGCAGGCTGATCACCTTCTGCGATGCCTTGTTGGAAGCCGACCTCGACCGCCATGTCATCACTGACCGGCGTGGAGACGGCATGATCCCGGAAAAGATCGGCGATATCCTCGCCCATGTTTTCCTGCATGACATCCACCATCGCGGCCAGGTGCACGCGATGCTGTCCGGCACGTCGGTCGCGCCGCCGCAACTCGACGAGTTCCTGCTCGATTATGATTTGAAGCTGAGGCAGGAGGAGGTTGGACGGCTGGGTTTGTGAGACCACTGCTTATGTCAGGGCGACGTCGTAGCGGGCGAAATGCGGGTCGGATGTCATGATGGTTAGTTTGTCCATTTGCGCCTGCGCAATCAGTAGTCTGTCGAATGGATCGCCATGGTGGTGGGGTAGGCCAGCGACAGCGTTCGCATGCTGGAAGGTGACGGCGAGCGGCTGAAATTGCATCCTTGGAAGCAGTGTTGGCAGATCATCCGGCGCATCGAGTTTTCTGATTGAGCGCTTGATGGCAATTTCCCAGACGCTTGCCGCGCTGGCGAACACCACCGCTTCCGAAGCCAGGATGGCGCGGTAGTGCTTGCTGAGACGTCGATCGTCCGAAATCGACCAAAGGATGATATGTGTATCGGCGAGAAACGGGCCGATCATCATTTGACGTACTCGTCCCATTCGGGGCCGAGTTCGTCAAAATCGTCCGCAATCCAGATCTTGCCTTTCAACGCGCCGATACGCGGCAAGGGTTCCGCCGTTGCCGGAGGCACGATACGCGCAGCTACCTTGCCGTGGCGCGTGAGTACAATCTCTTCACCGGCTTCCGCGCGGCTGACGAGTTCCGACAATTTGGCCTTGGCCTCGGCGATGGAAACATTCATGGCTCGATCCTTTGTGACCATAATTTAGGTCATAATTTATCGAACCGCAAGCCGCCGGTCGGGATCGATCTACTCCGCGGCCTGCACCTTGATCACGCCGCGCTTGATCTGGTCCTGCTCGATCGATTCGAACAGTGCGCGGAAATTGCCTTCGCCAAAGCCTTCGTCGCCCTTGCGCTGGATGAATTCGAAGAAGATTGGTCCGATCACGGTCTTGGAGAAGATCTGCAAGAGGATCTTCGTCGTGCCGCCGTCGACCACACCTTCGCCGTCGATCAAAATGCCATGCTTCTTCATGCGTTCGAGCGGCTCGTCATGGCCGCTCACGCGTGCATGCGACATCTCGTAATAGGTCTCCGGCGGGCCGGGCATGAATTTCAGCCCGTTGGCGGCAAGCTTGTCGGTGGCCTCGTAGATCGCGTCGGTGCCCACCGCTATGTGCTGGATGCCCTCGCCATTGTACTTCTTCAGATATTCGGCGATCTGGCTGGTGTCGTCCTTGGACTCGTTGAGCGGAATGCGGATCTTGCCGCAGGGCGAGGTGATCGCCCGGCTGACCAGCCCGGTGATCTTGCCGTCGATGTCGAAGAAATGGATCTGCTTGAAGCCAAACAGGTCGCGGTAGAAATCCCACCATTTGTCCATGTTGCCGCGGTAGACATTATGCGTGAGGTGGTCGAGGAAATAGAAGCCGACGCCTTCCGGCCTGGGGTCGCGTTTGCCCAGCCATTCGAATTCGGCATCATAGGCCGAACCCCTCTCGCCATAGGTTTCGATGAAGTAGAGCAGCGAGCCGCCGATGCCAACGATCGCCGGCACGTCAAGCGTCTTGTCGGCGCCTTCGTAAGGCGTGGCTCCTTTCGATACCGCGTGTTCGAAGGCATGCTTGGCGTCCACGACCCGCCACGCCATCGAGGAGGCGCATGGGCCATGCTTGTCGACGAACTTCATCGCATGCGAGCTGGGCTCGGCGTTGACGACATAGTTGATGTCGCCTTGCCGCCAGACGGTGATGTCCTTCGTGCGATGCCTGGCCACGGCTACGTAGCCCATGCGGGTGAACAACTCGGCCAGCTTCCGCGGCTCCGGATGCGCGAATTCGACGAACTCGAAACCGTCGGTGCCGGCAGGGTTCGCCTTGCTGATCTTGGCGGGCGGGGCGTCGTGCGGGAAAGGACCCATGATAATCCTCCGGAAGCTGGCTTGGCCTGGATGGGCCATCTCAACTCATCATAGCGCGGGCAGGTCGCACGGTGCTTGCATTCAAACGCTTGAAATGTTTATCTGATGCATGAAATGTGCATGGTTTTTGGAAGTATCATGAATGATACGCGTCTTGATCAGTTTGATCGCAAGATATTGGCGCTGTTGCAGTGTGACGCACGGCTCACCAACAACGACCTTTCGGAGCGGGTGAACCTCTCGGCCTCGCAATGCTCGCGCCGCCGCCAGCGGCTTGAGGAGGACGGCTATATCAAGGGCTATCGCGCCGTGCTTGACCGCGACCGGCTGGGCTTTTCGCTGGTCAACGTCATCTCGGTGACCTTGGCCACGCATAACCGCGACAATGCGCGGCGCTTCGGCGAACTGGTGGCGCGGCTGCCCGAAGTGCAGGAGGCGCACGCGCTGACCGGCGAAATGGATTATATCCTGAAGGTGGTTACGCCCGACCTGAAATCATTGTCGGAGTTCGTCAATGGCGTGCTCTTGCCGCACGAATCCGTGCAGCACGTCAAGACGGCGATTGTGCTCGAGACGCTCAAGGAGACGGGCGCGCTGCCAATCTAACCCTTCGACTGCTGAATCAGCCCATAGAGATTGGTGCAGCGGGCGCCGGAACGGCAGTAGGCGAACACCGGGCCTTCCAGCTCGTCGAGCGCTTGTCCCTGGTCCTCGACATTCTCCGCGGTGATCTGGCCGCTGATGACGGGAATGTAGCGGAAGGCCAGCCCGGCAGCCTCGACTGCGGCCTTGAGCGTGTCGGCCGAAGGCTGGCCGGGCTGCTCGTCGTCCGGCCGGTTGCAGATCACGCTCTTGAAGCCTGCTGCCTTGATGGCGGCGACGTCCTCGGGCTGGATCTGGCCCGAGACCGAATAGTCCTCGCTGATCTCGCGGTATTCCATTGTGGTGTCCTCGCAATCTGGTTGGGCAGTCTTGCCACTCCCCGGCACGGCCGGCAATCCACGCCGAGGGATTTCTCTGCCAAATAGCGAGTGCTGACCGGAAAATCCAACCGGGCCGCGAGGGCCCGGTTGGGTCGGAGCGGCTCAACTGCCGAGGATCGCGCCTTTGATCTGCGTGATGTTGTTGTGCATCATGTCGACATAGGTCGAGGCCGGGCCGTCGGGCTGCGACAGCGCGTCGGAATAGAGCGTGCCGCCGACCTTGATGCCGGTCTCGCTGGCGATCTGCTCGATCAGGCGCGGATTGGTGATGTTCTCGACGAAGATCGCCGCCGCTTTGTCCTGCTTGACCTGCTCGACCAGCTTGGCGACGTCGGCGGCCGACGGTTCGGAGTCCGTCGAGACGCCCTCCGGCGCTAGGAAGGTCAGGCCGTATTCGTGCTCGAAATAGCCGAACGCGTCATGCGAGGTGATGACAACGCGTTTTGCCTCGGGAATGGACTGGATCGCCGCCTTCACTTCACCTTCGAGCGCGTCGAGCTTCTTTGTGTAAGCCGCGGCGTTGGTCTGGTAGCTGACGCAGCCATCATTGTCGGCCGCACAGAACGCCTCGGCAATGTTCTTCACATAGATCTTGGCGTTGGCGATCGACTGGAAGGCATGTGGGTCGGTGACCGTCTTGCCGCCGCCGGTACCCGCGCCCTCCGCCGCGTCCGCATCGGCGAATTCCGGTTTGAAGTCGATCGCCGCCACGCCCTTGGTCAGGGTGACGATCGAGGCCTTGGTGGCGCTGGCATCGACCAGCCGCTGTAGAAAGCCCTCGAAATGCAGGCCGTTGACCAGCACCAGATCGGCGCCCGCCATGGCGACCGCATCAGCCGGGCTCGGCTCGTAGACATGCGCATCGCCGTCGGGTCCCACGATGGTGGTGATGTTGACGCGGTCGCCGCCAACATTCCTGGCGAAATCGGCAATGACGGTAAAACTTGCGACCACTTTCAAGGGCGCCGCAAAGGCCGACGACGCGTCGAGAGCAGTTAATGTTATAACGCTCATCGTAAGGGCGGCGCGGATCGATTTCAACATGGGCGGTCTCCTTGGAGGCTGGGGATGGATCAGGCCGTCCGATGACGGTGATGGACGATGCGGGCGCGCAGCGCGCCGCGTGTGCCGAACAAGATCGAGGCGAAATAGACGACGCCTGCCGACAGGATGATCGCCGGGCCTGAGGGCAGCGAGGCGTGGTAGGACAGAAGCAGTCCGGCGATGCAGGAGGCAAAGCCGATCAGCACGGCCAGCACGCACATCGGTTCGACGCGCACGGTCCAGAAACGGGCCGCGGCGGCCGGCAGCATCATCAGCCCGACCGATAGAAGCGTGCCCAGCGCCTGGAAGCCGCCAACGAGGTTGAGCACGACGAGGCCGAGGAAAATGAAATGCACCGGACTGCCCCACCGGCTGACCGAGCGCAGGAATAGCGGGTCGAGGCATTCGGCGACCAAGGCCCGCCAGAAGATGGCAAGGCTGGCGAGCGTCACCAGCACGATGCCGCCGATCAGCGTCAGCGCTTCATCGTTGAGCGCCAGCACCGTACCGAACAGCACATGCATGAGGTCGACGCTGGAGCCGCGGACCGAAACCATCAGCACGCCGACGGCGAGCGAAATCAGATAGAAGGCGGCCATCGAGGCGTCTTCGCGCTGGATGGTGAATCGCGAGACGGCGCCCGCGCCGAGTGCAACGACGATGCCGGCGATCAGGCCGCCAATGGTCATCGGCAGGATTTCCAGCCCGTAAAGCAGGAAGCCGGCGGCGGCGCCCGGCAGGATCGCGTGCGCCATGGCGTCGCCCGAGAGGCTCATGCGCCGCAACATCAGGAACACGCCGACCGGACAGGCGCCGAGCGACAGCATCAGCGAGCCGAACAGCGCCCGCTGCATGAAGGCGAAATCGGCGAAAGGCGCGATGAAGAGTTCGTAGAATACGTTCATCATGCAGCCCTTGGTCCGGCGCCATGATGGTGGTGACGATCCTGTGCATGGGCAGGCTCATCATGATTGTGATCATGTCCGTCATGGTCATGATCGGGTCCGCCCGGCTCGCACCATGGCGCGTTCTCTTCCCACGCTTCATGGAAGCGCCTGGCCCGCAGGAGATTCTCAGGCCGCAGCGTCTCCTTCGTCTCGCCCCAGGCGACAGGCTGGCGGGCCAGCAGCAGCGTTTCGGGAAAATTCTGCCGGACAAGGTCGAGGTCGTGGACGACGACCATGATTGTGCGTTCCTCGCCATGCCAGCGCTTGATCAGCGCAATAAGATCGCCCATCGTCTTTGCATCGACGGCGTTGAACGGCTCGTCGAGCAGGATGAGATCCGCATCCTGCAACAGCACGCGGGCAAACAAGGTGCGCTGCAACTGGCCGCCCGACAGCGTGTCGATCGGGCGGGTCTCGAAGCCGCCAAGGCCGACCGCCATCAACGCCTCGCTGACGGATTGGCGATCCTCCTTGGTATGGCGGCCGAGCAGCCCGCGTTTCGGCCACAGGCCGAGCGAGACCAGGTCGACGACCCGGGCCGGAAAGCTGCGGTCGAGTTCCGATTGCTGCGGCAGATAGGCGGCGCGCACGCCTGGCGCCCGTGTCACCGCGCCGGCCATCGGCTTCAGCACGCCTACGATACCCTTCATCAACGTCGACTTGCCCGAGCCATTGGCGCCAACGACGGCGGTCAGCGAGCCTTTGCGTATGATGCCGTCCAGATGATGGATCGCCGGATGGCTGTTATAGCCAAGCGTCAGGTCACGGAATGTCAGGCAGGTTTCGGTCATTTGACGGTCCGTGGGGCGGTAGTGCGGCTGCCGGGCAGCGCCGATTGGATATGTGATGTTATTACATTAGTCAACAAGCCAATCGAGCGGAATTGTGGCTGCCGGCTCAACTTGCCGTGACTCTCCGGCGCCGCTGGTCCAAGGGGATTTGGAACGCTCGGCCTTGCCCGAAGCCGGTGCCAACTTTAAAGAGGCGCGATCACAAAGGAAGGAAACTCCCATGAGCATTCGTCGCATCGATGTTGGCCCACGCATGAGCCAGATCGTCATTCACGGCAATACCGTCTATCTGGCCGGCCAGGTTGGGGAGCCGGGCGGTAATGTCGCCTCGCAGACCCGCGATATTCTGGCGACGATCGACGAATTGTTGGCCAAGGCCGGCACCGACAAGACCAAGATCGTCCAGGCGATCATCTGGCTGGCCGACATGGGTACTTTCGCCGAGATGAACTCGGAATGGGACAAGTGGGTGCCCCAGGGCCACACGCCCGTTCGCGCCACCGGCGAAGCCAAGCTCGCCGGTCCGGAATATCTGGTCGAGATCATTATCACCGCGGCGATCTGAGGCGCTGCGCTTTCCCTTCTCCCCTTCCTTGCGAGGCAAAAAGGGGAGAAGGGAAGAGATGCTATCCGTGTGACGGCGTGAATCTTGCCACCAACGTGTGGCTCTCGGCTGCATAGGTGAAGCGCACATGCGTAACCGGGTGCTCGGCACTCCATGTCCGGCGCTCGACCACAAGACAGGCCGCACCAAGGCCGATGTCGAGGGCATCGGCAACACGCTCGTCGGCGGCAACAGCACGAATGCGATGCTCGGCCTCGCTCCACGGCACACGGCCGATCAGCCACGGGCCCGGTGCAATGTCGAGGAACTCTTCCTCGCCGGCTTCCGTGACGGCGGAGAGATTGATCAGCCGCTCTTCGAGCGCGAACGGCCGCTCTCCGGCGAAATGCAGGCATTCCAGCGATAGTACCCAACCCGAGGCAGAAAGCCCGAGCAGCGACCGGTCTTGCGCGCTGCTGCGCCGCTTCAGGCGCGCCAGCCGCTCATAGCGATAGGGCAGGCCGAGCGCTTCGACCTCGATCCTGATGTCGTGGATTTCCAGCACCGCCGCTTGCGATTGCGGCTGACGCACGAAGCTGCCTGAGCGCCGGCGGCGTTCGATCAGTCCTGACTTGGCAAGCTGCGACAGCGCCTTGTTCACCGTCATGCGCGAGCAATCATATTCGGCCGTCAGCTCGTGCTCGAACGGGATGCGATGCCCCGGCGCCCAGGCGCCGGACAGGATTTTCTCGCTTATGTCCGACAGGATGCGCTGATGCAGCGACACCGTCTCGCCGCCCTCCGTCTCCGCTGTCGCCACCATGCTCATGGGCTGTCCCTGATCAGCCTGCCGAAAGCGCGGTCATGACATTGCGGAAACACGCCGCGATGGCGTCGCGCCTGGCGTGCCTGCCGCCGCTGACTTGCTTTTGGCCGTGCACCCAGACGCAATCGACCTTGGTGCCGTTGGCGAAGATCCAGGCGTCGAGGATCGCGTCTCCGGTCTTGCCGGCAAGCGAAGCCTGGCTGTGGTCGAGCGATACGAGGTCGGCGGATGCGCCAATGGCGATCCGCGAGGCGCCGGCGCCAAGGGCGACGCTGCCGCCGTCAAGCGCTGCGTCGAACAGCGCGCGGCCGGTCGAGCCGCCGGCGACCGCCAGCACGTTGCGGGCGCGGTGGGCAAGACGCTGCGAATATTCGAGTTGCCGAAGTTCGTCCGGCAGCCCGATCAGCACGTTGGTATCGGAGCCGACGCCGAAGCGGCCGCCATGTTGCGCGAACAGCGGCGCCGCAAAAATGCCATCGCCGAGATTGGCTTCGGTGATCGGGCACAGCCCAGCGATCGCGCCGCTTTTTGCCATCGCCATGGTCTCGGCATCGGTCATATGGGTGGCATGGATCAGGCACCAGCGCCGGTCGACATTGGCATGGCCAAGCAGAAACTCGACCGGACGCGCCCCCGACCAGGCAATGCAGTCCTCGACCTCCTTCACTTGTTCCGCGACGTGGATGTGGATCGGTCCGTCCGGCGCCATCGCAGCGACTTGTCGCAACTCCTCGACCGTCGCGGCACGCAAACTATGGGGGGCGACGCCGATGACCGCTTGATTCAAGGCGCGAACGCATTCGCGACTTTTCTCAACCAGGCGTGAGAACCGGTTAACATCATTGAGAAATCTGCGCTGACCTTCGTTGGGAGCCGCGCCGCCGAAAGAAGAGTGTGCATAGAAGACCGGCAGCAGCGTCAAGCCTATGCCGGTTTCTGCGGCGGCGGCCGCGATGCGCTCGGCCATTTCGGCAATGTTGGCGTAGGGCTTTCCGTCGCGGTCGTGATGCAGATAATGAAATTCGCCCACACGCGAAAAGCCGGCCTCCAGCATCTCGACATAGAGCTGGGCGGCGACCGCCTCGACCTGGTCGGGCGTCATCGACAGCGCGAAACGGTACATCACCTCGCGCCAACTCCAGAAACTGTCGGCCGACGGGCCGCGCAACTCGGCAAGTCCGGCCATGCCGCGCTGGAACGCGTGGCTATGCAGGTTGGGCATGCCCGGCAGGACGATGGCGTGGCGTTCGTCGCCGGTGTTCGGCGCAACCCCGGCGTCGATTGCCGCAACGCGGCCTCCGCCCAGGGCGATGCGCACATTGCTTCGCCAGCCTTCCGGCAGAAGCGCCTGTTCCGCAAAGATCGCCGTCACGTTGTTCTCCGAATCCTGGCTTATGATGACAATAGCACTTGCGGTGCTTTTTAATATGTATATACATAACCGCCATCCTTTCAAAGGGAAAATATGATGGCTGGAGAAAGCAGAGGCCGGGCGGCGGCGGTTCGCATATGGCGCAATGCGCGCCTGGCGACTTTTGCCGAAGGGGCAGCAGGGCAGGGCGTCGTCGAAAAGGGCGCCGTCGCCGCGCGTGACGGCACCATCGTCTATGCCGGCGCCGAAGCCGATATTCCGGCGGCGTTCGAGCAGCGTGCCGAGATCGTCGATTGCGAGGGCCGCTGGATCACGCCCGGCCTGATCGACTGCCACACCCATCTCGTCCATGCCGGCGACCGCGCCAACGAGTTCGAGATGCGGCTGGCAGGCGCCACCTATGAGGAGGTCGCCAAGGCCGGCGGCGGCATCGTCTCGTCGGTCAGGGCCTTGCGTGCCGCGGGTGAGGACGAACTGGTCGCTCAGACACTGCCGCGTCTGGATGCGCTGATCGCCGAGGGTGCTACCACCGTCGAGGTCAAGTCCGGCTATGGCCTTGACCTGGAAAACGAGAAAAAGTCGCTGCGCGCGGCGCGCCGCCTGGGCGCCGAGCGCCCGGTGACGATCCGCACGACCTTTCTCGGCGCCCATGCCTTGCCGCCGGAAGCCAAGGGCGACAAGGACGCCTTTATCGATCTCATGGCCGCCACGATCCTGCCGGCCATCGCTGCCGACGGGCTTGCCGACGCCGTCGATGGTTTCTGCGAAGGCATCGCGTTTTCGGTCGAGCAGATGGCACGGGTCTTCGAAGCCGCAAAGGCGCTTGGCCTGCCGGTAAAGCTCCATGCCGACCAATTGTCGAACCTGCATGGCGCCGAGCTTGCCGCGCGCTATGGCGCGCTGTCGGCAGATCATCTCGAATACACCGATGAGGCAGGCGCGGCGGCAATGGCTGCATCGGGCAGCGTGGCGACGATCCTGCCCGGCGCTTACTATTTTATTCGCGAGACGAAGAAACCTCCGATCGAATTATTCCGCAGGCATGACGTCAGGATGGCCGTCGCCACCGACAACAATCCCGGCACCTCGCCGCTGACGTCGTTGCTGCTGACCATGAACATGGCGGCGACCTTGTTCGGCATGACGGTCGATGAATGCCTCGCGGGCGTGACCCGCGAAGCCGCCCGCGCACTGGGTCTGCTCGGACAGACCGGCACGCTGGAGGCGGGCAAATCCGCCGATCTAGCGATCTGGAGCATCGAGCGCCCTGCCGAACTCGTCTACCGCATGGGCTTCAACCCCTTGCACGCGCGCATCTGGAGAGGACAATGACCGAACTCGTACTGAAACCCGGCAACGTGACCCTGGCCGACTGGCGCGCCATCTATCGCGGCGCCGTGCCCAGGCTCGACGATGCCTGCCGGCCAAAGATCAAGGCGAGTGCGGAGGCTGTCGCACGCATCGTCGCCAAGGGCGAGCCGGTCTATGGCATCAACACCGGTTTCGGCAAACTGGCCAGCGTCCGCATTCCTGCCCAGGATCTCGAAACGCTTCAGCGTAACATCGTGCTCTCGCACGCCGCCGGCGTCGGCGAGCCGATGCCGGTCGCTGTTTGCAGGCTGATGATGGCCTTGAAGCTTGCCAGCCTGGCGCAGGGCGCCTCCGGCGTGCGGTCGCGCACCATCGAGCTGCTGGAAGCGATGCTGGCCAACGATGTCATCCCGGTGGTGCCGGCGCAAGGTTCGGTCGGCGCCTCCGGCGACCTCGCGCCGCTGTCACACATGACGGCCGTGATGATCGGCGTCGGCGAATGCTTCACCCCGCATGGCCGCTTCCCGGCCAAGGTCGCCTTCGTGTCGCATGGGCTGGAGCCTGTCATCCTTGGCGCCAAGGAAGGGCTGGCGCTGCTTAACGGCACGCAATTCTCGACCGCCTACGCGCTGGCGGCCCTGTTCGAGGCCGAGGTTCTCTACCAGTCGGCACTGGTCGCGGGTGCATTGTCCACCGACGCAGCGAGGGGCTCGGACGCCCCCTTCGATCCGCGCATCCATCTCTTGAGAAGGCATCGCGGCCAGATCGAGACGGCGGATGCGCTGCGCAATCTGATAGCCGGCAGCGCCATCCGCGAATCGCACCGCGTCGGCGACGAACGCGTACAGGATCCCTATTGCCTGCGCTGCCAGCCGCAGGTGATGGGGGCGGCCCTCGACGTGTTGCGCAAGGCGGCCGACACGCTCGGCACGGAAGCCAATGGCGTCACCGACAATCCCTTGATCTTCGCCGAGGACGACACGGCCTTGTCGGGCGGCAATTTCCATGCCGAACCGGTGGCTTTCGCCGCCGACATGATCGCACTCGCCGTCTGCGAGATCGGCTCGCTGTCGGAGCGTCGCATTGCCATGCTGGTCGACCCGGCGCTGTCGGGCATGCCGGCCTTTTTGACGCCGAAGCCGGGCCTGAATTCCGGCTTCATGATCCCGCAGGTGACAGCGGCGGCGCTGGTTTCCGAAAACAAGCAGAAGGCCTACCCCGCAAGCGTCGATTCGATCCCGACCTCGGCCAACCAGGAGGATCACGTTTCGATGGCCGCGCACGGTGCGCGCCGGCTGATCGGCATGGTCGAGAACGCCACGGCCGTCATCGGCATCGAGTTGCTGGCCGCGACCCAGGGCTGCGATTTCCACGCGCCGCTCGCTTCCAGCGCCGCACTCGAAGCGGTGCGCAAAATGGTCAGGGCCGAGGTGCCGCATCTCGACAACGACCGGCATTTCCATCCCGACATGGAGAAAGCCATCGCCATGGTGCGCAGCGGTGGGGCGGTGAAGGCGGCGAGCGCCGTGGCACTGCCGGGGATTGCCTCATGAGAGTGCTTGGCATGATAGGTCGCGTTCCTTCGCACCCCAGCCGTAGAGCTCCAAATTGCGGAGATCTCGGATGACACCTCCTTGGCTGACGGTAAAACAAGGCACCGCACCGCTGCTGGTTTCCATGCCGCACACCGGCATCGATCTCGCCGGTCTGGACAACCGGCTGGTCTCGAGCTGGCTTGGCCAGCGCGACTGCGACTGGTGGATCGACAAGCTCTATGATTTCGCCGCAGGTCTTGGCGCCACCGTCGTGCACACCGCCATCTCGCGCACCGTCATCGACGTCAATCGCGATCCGTCCGGCGCCTCGCTCTACCCTGGTCAGGCGACGACCGGGCTGTGCCCGACCGAAACCTTCGACGGCGATCCGCTCTACCGTACAGGCGAGGAACCGGGGCCGTCGGAAATCGACGAGCGCCGCCGAAAATTCTTCATGCCCTATCATGCCGCGCTCCAGGCCGAGATCGACCGGCTGCGCGGATTGCATGGCAAAATCGTCCTCTATGACTGCCACTCGATCCGCTCTGTGCTGCCGCGCCTGTTCGATGGCACGCTGCCGGTCTTCAATCTCGGCACCAATGACGGCAAGAGCACGGATCCGGCGCTGCAGGAAAAGGTCGCCGGGATCCTGGCCGAGACCGGCGAGACCTTCGTGGTCAATGGCCGCTTCAAGGGCGGGTGGATCACGCGCCATTTCGGCCAGCCGCAAAACGGCGTCCATGCGCTGCAGATGGAACTGTCCAACCGCGGCTACATGCGAGAGCCCGAAGGCAAGGGCGCGCCCGACAACTGGCCGGTGCCTTACGACGCCGCCTTCGCCGCGCCGATCCGCGCCACGCTGACATCCATCCTCGAGACCGCGATTTCGTGGGTCGAGAGCTGACGCCTCGCCGCACTCATCTGAAAGGGAAGTGACGACATGACCGATCCTCGCCACAACATCCGCGAAGTGCGCAGCCCCCGCGGCAACAAGCTCAATGCCAGGTATTGGACGACCGAAGCGCCGCTGCGCATGCTGATGAACAATCTCGATCCCGATGTCGCCGAAAATCCCAACGAACTGGTCGTCTATGGCGGCATCGGCCGGGCCGCGCGCACCTGGAACGATTTCGACCGCATCGCCGCTTCGCTGAAGACGCTTGGCGAGGACGAGACGCTGCTGGTGCAGTCCGGCAAGCCGGTCGGCGTCTTCCGCACCCATCCCGACGCGCCGCGCGTTTTGATCGCCAACTCCAATCTGGTGCCGCATTGGGCGACCTGGGAGAAATTCAACGAGCTCGATAGGAAAGGCCTGATGATGTACGGCCAGATGACGGCCGGCTCGTGGATCTATATCGGCACGCAAGGCATCGTGCAGGGCACCTACGAGACCTTCGTCGAGGCCGGCCGCCAGCACTATGGCGGCGATCTCAGGGGCAAATGGATCCTGACTGGCGGCCTCGGCGGCATGGGGGGCGCCCAGCCTCTCGCGGCCGTCATGGCCGGCGCCTGCTGCCTGGCCGTCGAATGCGATCCCGACCGCATCGATTTCCGGCTGCGCACCCGCTATGTCGACGAGCGTGCCGATACGCTTGACGAGGCGCTGGAGAAGATCGCGCGCTGGACCAGGGCGGGCGAGGCGAAGTCGGTCGGCCTGGTCGGCAACACCGCCGATATCGTGCCCGAGCTGGTGCGGCGCGGCGTGCGCCCCGATATGGTCACCGACCAGACTTCGGCGCACGATCCGTTGAACGGCTATCTGCCCAAGGGCTGGACGCTGGCCGAGTGGCGCGAGAAGCGCACGTCCGACCCGAAAGCAGTCGAGAAAGCCGCCCGCGCCTCGATGCGCGAGCATGTCGAGGCGATGGTGGCCTTCTGGAACGCCGGCGTGCCGACGCTCGACTACGGCAACAACATCCGCCAGGTCGCCAAGGAAGAAGGCTTCGAGAACGCCTTTGCCTTTCCCGGTTTCGTGCCGGCCTATATCCGCCCGCTGTTCTGCCGCGGCATCGGCCCGTTCCGCTGGGCGGCCCTTTCCGGCGACCCGCAGGACATCTACAAGACCGACGCCAAGGTGCGCGAACTGACGCCCGGCAACACCCATTTGCACAACTGGCTGGACATGGCGCGCGAGCGCATCGCCTTCCAGGGCTTGCCGGCGCGCATCTGCTGGGTCGGCCTCGGCGACCGCCACCGGCTGGGCCTCGCCTTCAACGAGATGGTCGCCAAAGGCGAACTCAAGGCGCCTGTCGTCATCGGCCGCGACCATCTCGATTCCGGCTCGGTCGCCTCGCCGAACCGCGAGACAGAGGCGATGAAGGACGGCTCGGATGCTGTTTCCGACTGGCCGCTGCTCAACGCTCTGCTCAACACGGCATCGGGCGCTACCTGGGTGTCGCTGCACCATGGCGGCGGTGTCGGCATGGGCTTTTCCCAGCATGCAGGCATGGTCATCGTCGCGGACGGCACGCCTGAGGCAGCCAGGCGCCTGGAGCGGGTGCTGTGGAATGATCCGGCGACCGGCGTCATGAGGCACGCCGACGCCGGCTACGACATCGCCATCGACTGCGCCAGGGAACATCAGCTCAATTTGCCCGGCATTCTGGGATAACAGGCCGACCGATGCGCGTCCTGCGGGCAGCCGAATACAAATCGATGCCATGGAAGAACGGCGGCGGCGTGACGACGGAAATCGCCGTCTCGCCGGCCGATGCCGGGCTCGACGCCTTCGACTGGCGTGTCTCGATGGCGCGCGTCGAGAGCGGAGGGCCGTTCTCCAGCTTTGCCGGCATCGACCGCACGCTGTCGGTGCTGGAGGGCGAGGGGATCGTTCTTGATGTCGCCGGCCAGCCGCCGGCGCGCCTGACCGCCGCTTCAGCCCCGCTTTCCTTTCCGGCCGACCGGCCGACCGGTGCCGAACTGATCGCCGGCCCGATCACCGATCTCAACGTAATGACCCGTCGCGGCCGCATGAGGCATTCCGTCGAACGCCTCGTAATCTCGAACCCTTTGGAAATCGGAACTGAAAGCCGGGCGACCCTCGTCCTGTGTCTGGGTGGGGAAGTCGTGGTTGCCGCCGCTGAGCCTGTTCGCCTTGGCCACCTCGACGCGCTCCTGACTGCCTCAGCCACAACTGGCCTGCGCATCCAGCCGATCGACGACACGACAGTATTCGTGGTCCGGATCGATGGCATTCGAGCCAACGATTAACGCTTGTTTCCAAACATGATCGCGATGCCGGCGAAATATAGGGTAAGCTCCAGCCGGGATCACGAAAAAGCCTGAATCCTTTCCGTCGATCGGTCTCGGCGGGAGTGAGAGGCGTTCGTCTTTGAAACGGTCGAAAAGACGATGCCTTGTCGTGGTGCGGAAACAATTTTCGGCAAAAGCTGGGCATGCAACCAATTGCATTTGAATCGGTTTTAGGGCCATTGCCGTGGCGGTGACGCCGCTGAGTGCCCGCTTACGGAATTTTCAATGAATATTCAGACGAATCCAGCACAAATCGAAAAGACCAGCGCGAGCTTCCCGCCCATCACGGAAGAACCGATAAGATCCATTTTCCTGCCGGAGGAACGCCTTCGGCTGCTCGGTGAAAGCCTGGCCAAGGGCGATCTCGCGGATCTGTTCGGCCTGACGCCATTCGATTTCCAGGCCCGCATCCGCGACAGCGCCAAGAAGATCCTCGAAGTCTACCGTTCGACCAACGCCGCGCAGGCGAGGGGCGAGACCATCACGCCCGCGGCGCAATGGCTGCTCGACAACAACTATCTGGTCGAGGAAACCATTTTCCAGGTCAAGCGCGACCTGCCGCGCCGCTTCTATCGTCAACTGCCGACGCTGAAGCTGCCGGACGGCGGCGGCGTGCCGCGCGCGCTGGCGCTGGCCTGGACTTATGTGGCGCATTCCGACAGTTCCGTCTCCGCGACCATGTTCAAGGCCATCGTCCAGGGCTTCCAGTCGGTCGAGCCACTGAAGATCGGCGAACTCTGGGCGCTGCCGTCGCTGTTGCGCTTCGTTCTGATCGAAAATCTTCGCCGCCTTGCGGTCAGGGTCAACCGCACCCGGCAGATGCGCCAGATCGCCAATGATGTCGCCGACAAGGTGCTGGCGACCGACGATACCCGCGACCGGCAAGCGATCCTGGCCAATTTCAGCGCGCACGCCCAGGACACCACCTTTGCCACGCAACTGCTCTACCGCTTGCGCGACGGCTCGCAGAATGCAGGCAAGGCGCTGGAGTGGCTGGAAGGCGAACTCGAGAAGACCGGCTCGGACGCTGAGGAAATCATCATTTCCGAGCATCATACGCTGTCCAGCGGCAATGTGACGACCGGCAACATCATACGCGGCCTGCGTCTCATCAACGATATCGACTGGACGGTGTGGTTCGAGGGCGTCAGCCGTATCGACACGGTGCTGCGCGAGCGCACCGACTTCGCCGCGCTCGATTTCTTCTCGCGTGACCAGTACCGGACCGCGATCGAAGAGCTGGCCCGCCGCTCGAATCTGTCGGAATATCGCGTCGCCGAAAAGGCGATCGAACTGGCCGGCCAGATCACCAACGAAATTGCATCCGCCGCCGACGGCGCAGATGGCCTTGCGGCTCCTTTAGCGCACACGGATGTCGGTTTTTTCCTTGTCGGGCCACGCCGGCTGGAGCTGGAAAAGGCGATCGGCTACCGACCGACCGTCAGTCAGACCGTCAAGCGCACCTTTGCCAAGACCGGATGGCTGGGCATCGTCCTGCCGGTCTTTGCGCTGACCGTGCTGCTTCTGGTGGTTTCCGGCAATGCCCTTGCCAATCTCGGCCTGTCTGTGCCTTCGATCGTCTTGATGCTGGCGCTATTTGCCGTGCCGGCCAGCGAAGGCGCGCTCGCTTTCTTCAATACCGTTGTCTCGCTGTTCCTCAAGCCGACGCGCCTTATCGGCTATGACTACAGGCACGGCGTGCCGTCCGAGGCACGCACGCTGGTGGTGGTGCCGTCGCTGATCGGCTCGCGCGACGACGTCGAGGAAAACATCCGCAACATCGAAGTGCACTACCTCGCCAATCTGGCGGACGAGATCCACTTCGCCCTGCTGTCGGACTGGCCCGACAGCAAGACCGAGATCGACGCGGCCGACACCGAGATTCTCGAATTCGCCCGTGACGAGATCGCCCGCCTCAACGCCCGCTATCCCGCCGAAGGCGCGCCGCGCTTCTATCTCCTGCACCGGCGCCGGCTCTATAATGCCGCGCAGGGATGCTGGATGGGCTGGGAGCGCAAGCGCGGCAAGCTGCACGAGCTTGACCTGCTGCTGCGCGGCGACAGCGACACCACCTTCCTGCCGCTCGATGTGCCGCTGCCGGAAAAAGTCGTTCACGTAATGACGCTCGACGCCGACACGCGCACCACCCGCGATGCGGTCGCTACGCTTGTCGGCAAGCTCTGCCACCCGCTCAACCGCCCGCATTTCGATGCCACCAGGCGCGTCGTCACCTCGGGCTACACGATCCTGCAGCCACGCATCACCGCTTCGCTGACCAGTGGCGACGAGGCGTCGTTCTTCCAACGGGTCTTCTCGGCCAATCGCGGCCTCGATCCTTATGTCTTTGCGGTGTCCGACCTGTACCAGGACGTCTTCGGCGACGGTTCCTTCACCGGCAAGGGCCTCTACCACGTCGATGCCTTCGAGGCCGCGTTGCAGGGCCGCATCGAGGAAAACACCATCCTCAGCCACGATCTGCTCGAAGGCGCGCTGGCGCGTTCGGCGCTCGTCACCGACGTCGAATTGGTCGAGGATTACCCGACCCGCTATTCGGTCGATGCCTCGCGCCACCATCGCTGGGCGCGCGGCGATTGGCAGCTCCTGGGCTTCATCCTCGATCCGCGCTCCGGCGTCCCGGCACTGTCGCGCTGGAAGATGGTCGACAATCTGCGCCGCTCCCTGACGCCGATCTTCTGGGTGATGGCGGCGATCGCCGGCTGGACGCTGCTGCCCTTCACGCAGGCAGCACAATGGCAGGCATTGCTGATCCTCAGCCTGTTCATGGCGCCCACTTTCGACGTCGTCAACGCCATACTGCCCAAGAGCGGTGACCAGACGCCGCGCGGCCATTTCTCCGCACTGGCGCGCGACGTCGCCTTCGGCACCGCCATGGTGGCCTTGAAGATCGTGCTGATGGCGCATAACGCCTGGATGATGGGCGACGCCATCGTGCGCACGCTCTACCGGCTGTTCGTCTCCCGGCAGAACCTGCTGGAATGGCGCACCGCCTCGCAGGCGCACAAGGCCGGCGACAACGATCTCGGCTCCTACTACGGCATGATGTACGGCGCCGTGATCATCGGCTTCGTCGGCCTCGCCATTCCGGTGCTGGCCGATTCCACCGGCGCCTTCGTCGCCTTTTTCTTCGCTCTGTTCTGGATCGGCTCCCCGGCGATCGCCAGCTGGATCAGCCGTTCGGCCGAGACCGAGGACCGGCTGCGCATATCGCAGGCCGACATCCATGCGCTGCGCACGGTGGCGCGCCGCACCTGGCACTATTTCGAAACCTTCGTCACGGCCGAGCATCATCATCTGCCGCCGGACAATTTCCAGGAGAGCCCGGCGCCAGTGGTCGCGCCGCGCACCTCGCCGACCAACATCGGCGTCTATCTCCTGTCGGTCGTCTCGGCCCGCGATTTCGGTTGGATCAGCCTGTCCGATGCCATCACCCGCATCGATGCCACCATGACGACCATCGAGAGCATGCCGCGCAACCGCGGCCATCTCTTCAACTGGTACGACACCACCACACTGAAGCCGCTCTATCCGCTCTACATCTCGGCTGTCGACAGCGGCAATCTCGCCGGCCATCTGGTGGCGGTGGCGGCGGCCTGCGCCGAATGGGCCGAGGCGCCGTCC
Source organism: Mesorhizobium sp. B2-2-4 (assembly GCF_006442375.1). Taxonomy (NCBI): domain Bacteria; kingdom Pseudomonadati; phylum Pseudomonadota; class Alphaproteobacteria; order Hyphomicrobiales; family Phyllobacteriaceae; genus Mesorhizobium; species Mesorhizobium sp. B2-2-4. Next base: position 105,516 of record NZ_VFWB01000007.1, read on the forward strand.
GTTCATCTCCAGGGCGATTTCGAGGGCATCCTCGACACAGTGACCATCCTCGGCGAGAGCCTGGATGAGCTGCCCGACGACCGCCGTCAGCTGCGTCCCTTGCGCCAGCGTCTGGCCGACCGCCTCGACGGCATGCGGCGCGCCGTCGACACCATCAAGGCGCAGCCGGAAATGGCCTCGATCCGCACCATCAATTTGGCTGTGCTGGCCGGCGAGATCCGCAAGCTCGCCACCGCCATCCACACCGAGGCGGCATCGCCACAGAGCGATGTCATCGTCGACTGGGCGGCCAGGCTCGAAGCCACCTGCGAGGCGCATGTCCACGACGCCCACAGCGACGACAACGCCGTAGAGGCGCTGCGTGCCAAGCTGCTCACCCTGCGCGAGCGCACGCGCCGCTTCGCCTTCGAGATGGAGTTCTCGTTCCTGATGCGGCCGGAGCGCAAGCTGCTGTCGATCGGCTACCGGGTCGAGGAGCACCAGCTCGACGAGAGCTGCTACGATCTTCTGGCCTCCGAGGCGCGGCTGACCAGCCTGTTCGCCATCGCAAAGGGCGACCTGCCGACTGAGCACTGGTTCCGGCTTGGCCGGCCGATCGTCGAGATCGGCTTCCAGGGCGCGCTGATGTCCTGGTCCGGCTCGATGTTCGAGTATCTGATGCCGCCGCTGGTGATGAAGGAACCGCAAGGTTCGATTCTCAACCAGACCAGCAAGCTGATCATCAAGCGCCAGATCCAGTATGGCCGTCAGAAGAATGTGCCCTGGGGCATTTCGGAAGCGGCCTACAATGCCCGCGACCGCGAGCTGACCTACCAGTACACCAATTTCGGCGTGCCCGGTCTCGGGCTGAAGCGCGGCCTTGGCCAGAACACGGTGATCGCGCCTTACGCCACCGTGCTGGCCGCGCAGTTCAACCCGCGCGAAGCGGTGCAGAACCTAGCGCGACTGCGGGAGCTCGGCGCGCTTGGCCGCCATGGTTACTACGACGCGGTCGATTTCACGCCGCAGCGCGTGCCGGAAGGCACCGATCACGTCGTCGTGCAGAACTACATGGCCCACCATTCCGGTATGTCGATCGCGGCGGTCGCCGATGCCATTTTCGAGGGTCGCCTGCGCGACCGTTTTCACAGCGATCCGGTCATCGAGTCGGCCGAACTTCTGCTCCAGGAGAGGGCGCCGCGCGACATCCCGACTGCGACCGTCAGAACCGAGGCGGACGAACGGGCGAAGGACGAGACCGAAACCGAGAGTCCCGACACCCGCATCGTGCTCGATCCTGTGCGGGCACTGCGTTCGACCAACGTGATGTCGAACGGCCGCTATTCGGTGATGGTCACCGCGACAGGCTCCGGCTACAGCCGGTGGGGCGATCTGTCCGTCACGCGCTGGCAGCCGGATCCGACCGAGGACCGGCTCGGCTCCTACATCTTCTTGCGCGACGCAGGCAGTGGCGACTGGTGGTCGGCGACGGCGGAGCCCAAGCGCGCGGCCGAGGAGCGCACCCAGACGCTGTTCTCCGACGACAAGGCGAGCTTCGTCAAACTGGTCGGCACGCTGCGCTCCGAGGTCGAATGCATCGTCATCTCGGAAGGCAATGGCGAAGGCCGCCGCGTGACGCTGTTCAACGAGGGACCGACCGACCGTCACATCGAAGTGACCTCCTTCGCCGAGCTGGTGCTGGGCCTGGAGGTATCCGACAATGCCCATCCCGCCTTCTCGAAAATGTTCGTGGAGACCGAAATTGCCCCCAATAATGGGGCGATCTTCGCCACGCGGCGCAAGCGCGAGACCAGCGAGCCAGACGTGACGATGGTGCATTTCGTCACCGACCCGTCCGGTCCGGCGCGCGACGCCGAAGCCGAGACCGACAGGCGCGCCTTCATCGGCCGCGGCCGCACCATCGTCGACGCTGCGGCGTTCGATCCAGGCGCTCGGCTTGGCGGCCATTCCGGCTTCACCCTCGATCCCGTCGCCTCGCTGCGCCGCCAGGTGCGCGTGCCCGCCAACAAGAAGATATCGCTGACCTTCTGGACCGTCGTCGGTTCCAACCGCGCGGAGCTGGAGGAGGCCATTGCCCGGCTCGACCACCCGGAGAGCTTTGCCCGACAGGCAATGCTTGCCTGGACGCGCAGCCAGGTGCAGACCCGGCATCTCGGCCTCAGCCTGGCCGACGCCGCCAACGTACAGAAGCTGGCGCGCTATCTGATCTATCCCGATCCATTCCTGCGCCTGCCGGCCGAATCCATCGCTTCGGGACTGGGCAAGCAGTCGAGCCTGTGGCCGACCAGCATCTCCGGCGATTTCCCGATCTTCCTGGTCAGGATCGGCGACGTCGCCGATCTCGAAATCGTCGCCCAGGCGCTCCGTTTCCAGGAGTACATGCGCACCCGTGGCATGATGATCGATTTCGTCGTCGTCAACGAACAGGCGTCCTCCTATGTGCAGGACCTGCAGCGAGCAGTCGAATCCCTGTGCGAGAACAGCCGCTTGCGCGGCAAGGAGCTCGGACCGCGCCAGCACATATTCGCCGTGCGCCGCGACCTGATGGACGAGACCACCTACAAGACGCTGCTTGCGGTTGCCCGCGTGGTTCTGCACACGCGCAACGGCACCATCTTCGATCAGATCGAGCGGGCCGAAGTGGCCGCCTTGCAGGCGCGCGATGCCCAGCAGCCGGCGGCATTGCCCGAATTGGGGCCTATGACGCATTCCTTTGGCTCGCAGGCCCTGGCGGCGGACGGGCACGGGCTCAGCCAATGGAACGGGTTCGGTGGTTTCGAGGGCGACGGGCGGCATTATGTCGTGCGCCTGGCCGGCCGCAGCACCACGCCCCAACCCTGGATCAATGTTATTTCCAATGCCTCGTTCGGCTTCCACGTCTCCGCCGAAGGCGCTGCCTTCACCTGGAGCCGCAACAGCCGCGATTACCAACTGACGCCGTGGTCGAACGATCCGGTTTCGAACCGGCCCGGTGAGGGCATCTATATCTATGATCACGCCAGTGGCCGGGCATTCTCGCCGCTCGCCGCCGTGGTGCGCGATCCGTCGATGACTTACGAGACGTGGCACGGCCAAGGGTTCTCCACCTTCCGGTCGAAGCGCGGCTCATTGTCGATGGACCTTACCCATGTCGTCGACCCTGTCGACCCGGTGAAGATTTCCCGCCTGCGCATCCAGAATACCGGCCCGGCGCCGGCCAGGCTGCGCGTCTATGCCTATGCCGAATGGGTGCTGGGCGGACATCGCTCGCGCACGGCGGCGACCATCGTTCCGTCGCGCGATGCCGCCACCGGCGCCTTGCTGGCACAGAACCCCTACGGGCTCGATTTCGGGGAGCGCGTCGCCTTCCTCGCCGCCGATGACGGCGTGCATTCGGTGACAGCAGACCGGACTGAATTCCTGGGCCGGCACGGCACCAGCGAGTTTCCGCAGGCGGTGCTGAGCGGCGCGGGACTGTCAGGCCGCGTGGAGGCCGGCGACGATCCCTGCGCTGCAATCGCCCGCGACATCGATGTTCCGGCCGGCGGCGACGTCACGCTGTTCTGGCTGCTCGGGGACGCCGGCTCGGCCGCGGAAGCGAGCGCCCTGGTGCGCAAGCATCGGGGCAGGGATTTCGACCAGCATCTGGCCGACAACGAGCGCGAGTGGCGCGGCTTCCTCGACACCATTCAGGTCGAAACGCCGGACAAGGCGCTCGACGCCATGGTCAACCACTGGCTGCCCTACCAGAGCCTCGCCTGCCGCATCCGCGCCCGCTCTGCCTTCTATCAGGCCAGTGGCGCCTTCGGCTTCCGCGACCAGTTGCAGGACACGCTGGCTCTGCTGGCGCACGATCCCAAACTGGCGCGAGACCAGATCCTCAACGCGGCGCGTCGGCAGTTCCCTGAAGGCGACGTGCAGCATTGGTGGCTGCCGCGCACCGGGGCGGGTGTGCGTACGCTGATCTCCGACGACGTGGTCTGGCTGGCCCATGCCACCGCGCGCTACCTGCTGGTGACGGGTGACGCCACCATCCTGAAGGAGCAGCTGCCCTTCATCGATGGACAGCCGCTCGGCGAGGGCGAGCACGATGCTTTCTTCACGCCCGAAATTTCGAAAAAGACGGCGTCCCTTTACGAGCATTGCGCGCGTGCGCTCGATCTTGCCATTGCGCGCAGCAGTCCCGCCGGGCTGCCGCTGATCCTCGGCGGCGACTGGAATGACGGCATGAACCGCGTCGGCGAGCAAGGCAAGGGCGAGAGCGTCTGGCTCGGATGGTTCCTGCTGCGGACGCTGGGCGACTTCGCCGCCGTGGCCAAGACGGAGGGTGATGCCAAGCACGCGCAGGCCTGGGCAAAGCATGCCGACGCGCTGAAACGCGCGCTGGAGAGCACGGCGTGGGACGGCGAATGGTATCGGCGCGGCAGTTTTGACGATGGCACGCCGCTCGGTTCGCGCTCATCCCAGGAGTGCAGGATCGACTCCATCGCCCAGTCCTGGAGCGTGCTCTCGGGCGAGGGCGATCCGGCGCGTTCGACGACGGCGATGCAGCAGGCGACCAAGCTGCTCGTCGACGACGAACTCAAGATCCTCAAGCTGTTCACGCCGCCCTTTTCGAAGACGAAGAAGGATCCGGGCTACATCAAGAGCTACCCGCCGGGCGTTCGCGAGAATGGCGGCCAGTACACCCATGCCGCCACCTGGTTCGTCATCGCGCTGGCCGAAATGGGGCTGAACGACGAGGCCTATCGCTGCTTCTCGATGCTGAACCCGGTCAACCACGCATTGGACGAGGCCTCGGCCGAGCGTTACCGCGTCGAGCCCTACGTGGTTGCGGCCGATATCTACGCCGGCGACGGCAATGCCAGCGACAACAAGGGCGGCCGCGGTGGCTGGACGTGGTACACGGGCTCGGCGGGCTGGCTGTACCGGGCGGCGGTCGAAGGCATTCTCGGCATCGAGCGGCGTGGAAAGCAGATCACGTTTAGGCCGAAACTGCCCAGCCATTGGGATGGCTACGCCGCCACGCTCAAAATGCTGGGGGCCGAAGTCACGGTGCGTGTCGTCCGCGACAAAAAGACCAAGTCGATCTCGCTTGAAGTTGATGGTTCGAAGACGAAATCCGCGTCTTTCCAACCGAAGGCTGGTAGCAAGGTCGAAGTTGTCGTGAAGATACCCTCGTAAAATCAACAGCTTCAACCCTGTCCCGCGCATCCTCCGGAATGCGCGGGATAGTCTTTTGTCTATTTGCAGATCTCCGCTTGGGCAGCCGGCGGATCCGGTCGGGCCATGCCGGGCAAGATCGCCGTGATTAAAAATGTGGCAGCGCTCAGCGGCTGCCATGATTTTGCCGCAAGGCTGACATTTCACCTTTTATCTCAACCCGTTAGGTGATCACGTGAGATTTCGCATCGTCGTCATCTTTTGTTCGCTAAACGGGAACGGAAGGGATAGACGGGCATTGTTTTGCGACGCGTTAACCGATACGTGTCAAGAAATGGTGCGGTGCACAATAAATGTTTTGGCGGAGTAGCTGAAGTGTCCCTTCTGCAAATCTACTGGCGAGCGCTCGGTTATTTGGCAGCTGATAGGAAACGCGTAGCGCTGATCTGCTCAGCCAATGTCGCGCTGGCCATCATCGCCATCCTGGAGCCGATCATGTTCGGTCGCGTGATCGACGCGATTTCCGCACACGGCTCCGTCTTTTCGACCCTCGCCCTCTGGGCCGGCCTGGGCGCCTTTAACATTATCGCGTTCGTTCTTGTGGCGCGCGGCGCCGACCGCTTCGCCCACGCCCGGCGCAGCGAAGTGCTCTGCGACTCCTTCGAGCGCGTCATCACCATGCCGCTCGCCTGGCATCATCAGCGCGGCACGTCCAATTCCCTGCACACGCTGCTGCGTGCCGTGGAGACCTTGTTTAGTCTCTGGCTCGAATTCATGCGCCAGCATCTGTCCACGGCCGTCGCGTTGTTCCTGCTGATCCCGACCGCGCTCAGCATGGACGTGCGCATGTCGATGGTGCTGCTGGCTCTCGGCGTGCTCTATGTCGGCATCGGCCGGCTGGTGATGAAGCGGACCAAGGCAGGCCAGGCCGCCGTGGAGCGCCACTATCACACCGTATTCGCCCATGTGACGGACTCGGTCAGCAACGTCGCCGTTTTGCAGAGCTACAACCGCCTCGGCCATGAGGCCGATACGCTGCGCCGCTACGTCAAGAACCTGCTCGATGCGCAGAACCCTGTGCTCGACTGGTGGGCCATGGCCAATGCGCTGCATCGTCTGTCGTCGACGATTTCGATGATGGTGGTGCTTTTGATCGGCGCCTATCTGGTCACCCACGGCCAGCTGCGCATCGGCGACGTCATCGCCTTCACCGGTTTTGCAACGCTGCTGATCGCACGTCTCGACCAGATGTCGGCATTCGCCAACCAGATTTCGGAAGCCCGCGCCAAGCTCGAGGATTTCTACCATCTCGAGGACTCGGCGGCCGACGCCGCCGAACCGGACGGGCTGCGCGATCTCACTAACGTCACCGGCCATGTCCGCTTCGAGAATGTCGGCTTCGAATTCGCCAATTCGGGGCAGGGCATCCACGACGTCTCCTTCGAGGTCCAGGCGGGCCAGACCGTAGCCATCGTTGGGCCGACCGGCGCCGGCAAGACCACGCTCATCAATCTGTTGCAGCGCGTCTTCTCGCCGTCCACCGGCCGTATCCTGATCGACGGCATCGACACCCGCACCGTGACCCGCAAGTCGCTGCGCCATTCGATCGCCACCGTGTTCCAGGATGCAGGCCTGCTCAACCGCTCGATCGAGGACAACATCCGCGTCGGCCGCTCCGATGCGACCAACGACGAGATCCATGCCGCCGCCAACGCGGCTGCCGCACAGGACTTCATCCTGGCCAAGAGCAATGGCTACGACACGGTAGTCGGCGAACGCGGCGGCCAGTTGTCTGGCGGCGAGCGCCAGCGCATCGCCATTGCCCGCGCCGTGTTGAAGGATGCTCCGATCCTGGTGCTGGATGAGGCGACCAGCGCCCTCGACGTCGAGACGGAAGACCGCGTCAAGGAAGCGATCGACGAATTGCGCCGCGACCGCACCACCTTCATCATCGCCCACCGCCTGACTACCGTCCGCGACGCCGATCTGGTCGTGTTCATGGACAAGGGCAGGGTGGTCGAAATGGGTGGCTTCGCCGAGCTGTCGCTGCGCAACGGCCGTTTCGCCAGCCTGCTGCGCGCCGGCGGCCTGCTCAACGACGAAGAGGTCCGCCGCCTCAGCCGCTCGATACAGGGCGAGGCCGCCTGAGCGGGTTCTTTTACCTCCCCCCGTGGAAGGTCGGACCGAAGGTCCGGTCGGGGAGCGCCGCCGTCCTCACCCCGCTGCTTCGCAGCAACCCCCCAAGGGGAGGTGACAAGGCCTGCGACACTCCCTCGATTGCCCCAGACGCATAGCCGGGCTATTTAAAGCGGCATGAGCGACAGCACTTCACGCCTGAGCGGCTGGACCGATCTTGCCAACCCGACACGGTTCGTGGCGCTTGCCGACCGGGTGGTGCCGTGGCTGGCGACGATTGCGGCGCTGACCCTTGCCGCCGGCCTCTATATGAGCTTCACCGCGCCCGAGGACTTCCAGCAAGGCATCACCGTCCGCATCATGTACATCCATGTGCCTTTCGCCTGGTTGGCCATGATGTGCTACACGCTGATGGCGCTCTCGGCGCTCGGCACATTGGTCTGGCGCCATCCGCTGGCCGATGTCGCACTGAAATCGGCGGCCCCCATAGGTGCCGTCTTCACCGCGCTGGCGCTGGTCACCGGTTCGATCTGGGGCAAGCCGATGTGGGGCACCTGGTGGGTGTGGGACGCGCGGCTGACTTCGGTTTTCGTGCTGTTCCTGATGTATCTCGGCATCATCGCGCTGACCCGCGCGCTCGATGATGCCGGCCGCGCCGCCTGGGCCGCCGCCATCATCACGCTGGTCGGCTTCATCAACATCCCGATCATAAAATTCTCGGTCGATTGGTGGAACACGCTGCATCAGCCGGCCTCGGTGTTCCGCATGGGCGGATCGACCATCGACCCCTCGATGCTATGGCCGCTGCTGGTGATGGCCATCGGCTTCACGGTGCTGTTCTTCGCGCTGCACCTGATGGCGATGCGTACCGAAATCCACCGGCGGCGGGTGATTGCGATGCGCAGGGTCGCGGCCCGGCAGGCTGAGCGTCAGCCGGCTTGAATCACCCGCGCCTGGCCAAAGAAGTCATCCCATCCGCCCACGTGCGGCCACCGGCAGGGTTTCCAGCACCGTCTCGCCGTCGATCAAATTGACCTCATTGAACAGGTTGGTGACGACGCAGCAATGGTCGGGCACCACGCGCACGCGCTCGCCGATGCGAAGCTTGCCATCGCCTGAGAGCGTGACCGTGCCGTGTTCCTCGCTCAGGCTGGTCACCCGTGCTCCCGCAACGCCGAGCAACTCGCCGAAATCGGCGAGCCCCAGCGTGTCGCTCGACAGCGCCTTGCTGCCGGCGTCGAGAATGGCACGCGTCCGGGTCGGATGGCTGACCACGGTCGACAGCACGCTCAGCGCGCAATCGTCGAGGCTGCCGACGCCCTTGGCGACCTGGTAGCGGTCGAGATAGATGTAGGTGCCGGGGCGGTATTCCGTGACGACGCTGTCTTCGCCCGAGCGCCACATGTCGGGCGTGCCGCCGCTGGAGATGCGCGCGCAGGCGAGACCGCAGGCGGCCAGCGCCTGCCTGGCGCCGGCGAGCCAGGCCTCGGCCTCCCCCGCACGGCCCGCGGCCGGATAGGTCATCAACCCGCCGAAGGTGAGGCCCTTTGCCGTCTCGATCTGTCTTGCCAGGCCAACCGCTTCACCGGCCGTCTGCACGCCGCAGCGCCCCATGCCAGTGTCGCACTCGACCAGCACCGGCAGGGGATGGCCGGCATCGGTGAAGGTGGCGGTCAAGCCTTCGATCGTCTCCATGCTGTCCGCCGTCACCGACAGGGTGACGCGCCCATGCAGCGCCTTCAGCCGCTCCAGCTTGGCGCGGCCAAGGATGTTGTAGGGGAGAAAAATGTCGGTCAGCCCGGCATCGGCCATCACCTCGGCCTCGCCGATCTTCTGGCAGGTGATGCCGACCGCGCCCGCCGCCACCTGCTTCTTCGCCCAATAGGGCAGCTTATGCGTCTTGATGTGCGGCCTGAGCTTCAACCCGTGGCGGTCGGCATGCGCCTGCGCGCGGGCAATATTGGCTTCGGCGCGCGCGGCGTCGATCAGGATCGATGGCGTATCGAGGTCGTGAATGGTCGGCATTATCTGTCACCCTGTGGAATCCGCAGGGGTTATGGCCCTGAAAGTGCCTTGTGTCACCCGGCCAGCCGAGCGGATCCGTGATTCCATGCGGCCACGCCGCAAGCCGGGATCGGGCAATACGGATCGACACCGCATCGGCGTTCGGCTATGCGATTGTCGGAAAAGTCGACACGAGGACCACGATCATGAAACGCTCCGCCATCAACGACATCATCCGCGAAGCCGACGCTTTCATCCGCTCGTTCGGTTACATCATGCCGCCCTTCGCCTATTGGTCGCCGGAAGAGATGAAGGCGCGCCAGGTCGATTCCTCTGCGATCTTCACCTCACGGCTCGGCTGGGACATCACCGACTACGGCCAGGAAAAGTTCAAGGAGCTCGGCCTGTTCCTGTTCACCGTGCGCAACGGCCGCTACGAGGACATGAAGAAGGGCATGGGCATGCTCTATGCCGAGAAGATCATGATCTCGCGCAAGGACCAGTTGTCGCCGATGCACCGCCACAACATCAAGGCCGAGGACATCATCAACCGTGGCGGCGGCAAGCTGGTGCTGGAACTGTTCATGCACGATCGCGACGGCGGCATCGATCCCAAGGCCGAGGTGTCGGTGCCTGTCGACGGCACCATCCACCGGTTGCCGGCGGGCGGGCTGCTGAAGCTCGATCCGGGCCAGAGCGTCACGCTGCTGCCCGGCGTCTGGCATGCCTTCTGGGCCGAAGGCAAGGACGTACTGATCGGCGAGGTGTCGACCGTCAATGACGATCTCACCGACAATGTATTTCGCGAGCCGATCGGTCGCTTCTCCAACATCGACGAGGACGTCGCCCCGCTGCACCTGCTGGTGTCCGACTATGAGAAGTGGCTGGGGTAACTTCGCAGTAAACTGAGGCGCCGGCCGGCTAACGGCCAAGGCCGGCAGCGCCTCAATGGCAGCAGCCAAGTGAAAGTGAGTCCCCCGGTTGCCTCTACGGCGATCCCTGGTCGATCGATCCCACCGCTTCGCCGGTGAAGATGACCTTCGTGCCCTCGTGCACTTCGGAGGCGAGATCTTCGGCGTCCCAATTGGTCAGCCTGATGCAGCCATGCGAGAAGGTTTTCCCGATCTTGCTCGGGTCCGGAGTCCCGTGAATGCCGTAACTTTCGATGGACAAATCAATCCACACCGATCCCACCGGATTGTTTGGCCCGGCGGCGATCGTGAAGGGGCGCTTGGTCCTGACCCCCTTGAAGGCGAAGTCGGGATCGTAGTGATAGGTCGGGTTGTGCACCACGCGTTTGACCTCTGCCTGGCCGCTCGGCGCCGGCTTCTCCTGGCTGCCGATCGAGGCGGGGTACACCGCAAGCACTTTGCCGGACGGGTCGAGCACGCGAAGCTGGCGCGCGCCCTTGTCGACCTCGACCTCAGCAACACCCGCGGGCGGATCGCCTCGGGTGACGGCAGGCACCAGCACCTTTTGCCCGGCCTTCCTGAAGCCGACGCCAGGGTTGAGCCGTTGAAGCAACTGTTGGCTGACGTGGAAGCGCTCCGCTATTTTTTCCGCCGCGTTGTGGTAGCCGAGCCTGCGCAGGCGGGCCATTTTCTCCATGCGCGCCGGAATTCGCCTGGTAAACGGTCCGCGCACATCCTTGCGCGTCAGCTCGTACGTCTCGAGCGCCGGGCTCGGGGAGGTCGCGACCAGCTTGTCCCAGGTCTGGCGGGTGAGCTTACCATCGGCGGGCAGCCCGTTGGCCGCCTGAAACGCCCGGACCGCCTTGGCGAAGTTCTCTGCTGCGCGGCCGTCGATCAGGCCCGGCGAGAAGCGCGCGCGATCCAGAAGGATCTGTGCCTTCAGCACGGTCGCACTGACGCCTTTTGCTTCGCTGTCGTCGAATTGCGTGTTGTTGACGGTTGCGACGTCCAGCTTTGCCGCCGCCGATACGTCACATGCCATGGCGAGCACGACAGCCGCGACGAGAAGGAGCCTGGTCATCGACGTCACACTCCTGCATGAGCACCTGCTTCTATGACGTTGCAGGGCCGATCTGGTTCCATTCCCCCTGCATTTGAGCCGCGATCACCGACCGCCAGTATGAGGAATACGGATCGGGACGTCCGGCAGTCGCGCGGATGCATGTGATGATAGACTTAACGGGAAGAACTCGGCGCCGGCTGCACGCTCGTCCTGCACACAGGCATGACGAGCTGATTGGTACATCCGTCTTGGCCAACCTTGCTTGCAGCGCCGGCAACGCCTCGCTCTCGCCGCGCCGTGTCAGGCATTCCAGCAGCCCGTGCAGCGCCTATGACAAAGCCGGGCTCACCCGCATCGGTGCCGAACGCCCTTAACTGCCAGGCCTGCCCTTGTTTTGTTTGCGCGCATAGACGACGCATGCGTCGACGGCGCTGACACACAGCCCATCGCGGCGGTTTGGAAGGTTGTTGTCGCCCGCATAGGCGACCTCCGCCACACGGCCATCGACGATGCGCACCTGTGTGTTGCAATAACCGCCCGGAGCGACATTCACCGAACCGCCGACGGAAGGGATAGGGCCCACCGCGAAGGTGGGAAGCACGACATTGACATTGCCCCGCTGCACCGCGCGCTCGTAACTCCAGATTTGCCCCGATGCTCCTTCGTCGGCGGTGGCGGTGGGGAACCCCGCGCACATTCGCAGATCCGCTTCGCTGAGACCGACCATTTCCTTTTGGGCGGCCGCCGTCGTGGGATCCTCTTTCGCAAGCTTGGACGTATCGTCGGGAACGACGCAGGACCAGAGCGCGACCGTGCCGGTGAGAAGAAACAGAATAGCCGGTAGTCGAATCCCGCGAGACGCCAAAACCGCTCTCCGATCTGCTGGATTGTTCGCCCGCCCTTCACCGAGGTAAGAGGCCGTCCCGATATTTCAACCCGCGATCGGGCTGCCTGTTCGATCGCGAGACGGCGGATCAGGCTGGTTGGTCTGGTGCGGACGGTGGGAGTGAAGCTGGCTGGGGAACCTGGATTCGAACCAGGACTAACGGAGTCAGAGTCCGTGGGTCTACCGTTAACCTATTCCCCAGCAGGCGAGGTCATAAACCGCGCGGGCCGAGCGGGCGAACCGCTGTGAGCGCTGCCTTGTAGCCGCCAGCAGAAAATAGTCAAGCCTGCCGGTGTTTCAATTGTGATGTTTCGGCGCGGCTTTTCAATTGCCTGTCCGCCCGAACTGCGAGCGCTCGAAATAGAGCACGATGCCCAGGCCCAGAAACAGCGGGACGATGAGATAAAACAGCCGGAATACCAGCAGGGCCGCCAGCACGCCCACGGGGTCCATGTCGGAGAGCCCGGCCAGGAACACCACCTCGAACACGCCCAGCCCACCCGGCGCGTGCGAGATCTGCGCGATCGAGAAGGAGACGAGGAACACGCCGAGCACCACGAAATAGCCGGGGTTATGGGTCCCGGGGAGGGCAAAGAAGATGATCGCGGCTGCCGCCAGGAGTTCGATCGGGCCGATCAGTAATTGTCGCGCCACGATCGGCAGGGCCGGATAGTGAATCTGAAAGCTGCCGATCTTCAGCGGCCGCAGATGCAGCCAGCTGCCGAAGATATAGGCGGCGACGACGGCAAGCATGACGATGCCCGCAGCCCGCGACAGGCCGTGATGTGCTATGCCGGAGAAGCGGTCGATGATCTGCGGTTCGAGCACCAGAACGAGGCCGGAGGCAAGTACCGTCGACAGCACGAAGGTAATCCAGCAGATCGCCACCAGCACGCCGACGTCCTGTCCGCTCAATCCCCTCGTGCCATAGGCGCGATAACGGATGACGGCGCCCGAAAACACCGAGCCGCCGATATTATGCGACAGCGCGTAGGTGGTGAAGGAGCACAGCGTCACGAACAGCCACGACACGCGTTTGCCGATATGCAGGAGCGCGATGTGGTCGTAGCCGGCGAGCGAGGCATAGGCGACAACCGAGCTCAGCCCCGCGAGGATCCAGCCGCGGGCCGGGATCGCCGCAATACCGTCCCAGACATCATCCAGCGAAATGCCGCGCAATTCGTGCCAGAGCAGCAGGAGCGAGAAAATCACCGCCCCGACGCCGACGACCGGCCAGAAATAGCGTCTCCAGTTCATTGCCTGACTGCCATGCGTTGCGGGCCCGTTGCCTTCGCTGTCATTGCGGGAAAGCGGTCGGCGATTCCGATCGCTTTGCCCCCTCTATTTCAGAGATGCCTCATCGAAGCCGGCTATTCAACCGCCGGCCCTTGCCGCCATGGCAAGCCGCAATCGTTATCGTCGTCGAGAGGCGGAAAATCGACAGCCGAGCGGGAATATCGGCCCGGCCATGCGACCGTCCCCACACGCATTTGTGCCGAAAGTCGCTGTTTACCCCCACTTTGCGTAAGACGCGGCAGCGGGCGGTTTGCGGACAGCCCGGCAAAATTCGTGCCACGCGGCACTTGGTGATCCGGGCCGGCGCTGTTAGTCTGGCGGCAACTTGAAACAAAGAAGCGCCTGCTGCGTCCGTTCGCCGGTTCGCGCGGCGCCGGAAGGAACGACAGTGGAAGACCGCGACACCGGCGCCGGCGCGCCGGAGGTGGGCGCGTCCAGCGCTTCCCCGAGGCCGGCAGGCCCGGGGACCGCCAAATGGCAGCAACGCCGCCCGACGGAGCCACGCTCCGCCGACGGGCAGGCGAGCGACGCGAACCACCACCAAAAGGGCAAGGCCAAGAAAAGGCGCAAACGCCGGCGCGGGCGCAAGGTTTTTGCGCGCGACGATATCCGTCCCGCGGCGAATGGGGCGCCGGCGCCACGCGCCGCCGCGGCTGGCGCGGCGCCTGCAGGCATAGCCACACCGCCCATCGCGGTGGCTCGGCCCGAACCGGGGGCCCGTCGCCCGACGATGCCGGAATTGCCGGTATTTGCCGCGCTCGATCTCGGCACCAACAATTGCCGGCTGCTGGTCGCCGTGCCGGCGCGTCATGGCCAGTTTCGTGTCATCGACGCCTTTTCGCGCATCGTGCGACTGGGCGAGGGGCTCACGGCCAGCGGCCGCCTCGGCCAACCGGCGATGGACCGCGCGGTCGAGGCCCTGAAGGTCTGCGGCGAGAAACTGCGCAACCGCAAGATCAGGAAGGCGCGGCTGATCGCCACCGAGGCCTGCCGCTCGGCGGCGAACGGCGTCGAGTTCCTGGAGCGCGTCGAGCGCGAGGCTGGCCTCAAGCTCGAAATCATCGACCGACAGACCGAAGCGCGGCTGGCGGTGTCCGGCTGCGGTTCGCTGGTCGAGCGCGACACGCAGGGCGTCGTGCTGTTCGACATCGGCGGCGGCTCCTCCGAGATCGCGCTGATCGATCTCACCGGCCGCCGCTCGCCGCGGCTCGCCAACCATATCGTGTCGTGGACGTCGCTGCCGGTCGGCGTCGTCTCGCTGGCCGAGCGTTTCGGCGGCCGCACGGTGACGCGCGAGATTTTTGGCGCCATGGTCGACGACGTCGCCGCCCGGCTCGCCGCCTTCGATGGCCGCGATCGGCTTAGCCACCTCAAGGCCAGCCCGAAATTTCATCTGCTGGGCACTTCCGGAACGGTGACGACGCTGGCTGGCGTCCATCTCGATCTCGAGCGCTACGACCGCCGCCGCGTCGACGGCCTGTGGATGGACAGGGACAGCGTCGACCGCATGGTGGAAAAACTTGTCGGCTGGGATTTCCAGCAGCGTGTCGCCAATCCCTGCATCGGCGCCGACCGCGCCGACCTGGTGCTGGCCGGCTGCGCCATCCTGGAAGCGATCCGTGCCGTGTGGCCGTCGGAGCGGCTGCGCGTCGCCGACCGCGGCCTGCGCGAGGGCATATTGAGCGAGCTGATGGCCGATGACGGCGTCTGGCGCAACGATGGGCGCGGCAGAGCATGATCCCTAACCGCAGGACCGCGTCAGCGAAAAGTGGCGACCGGTTTTCGCGGACAAACGGCTCCGTTTGTCCAGAAGTCACGCTCGGGCAAGCTGGCGCAAGCGTTGCTCCGGTGAGCAGTCGACCCCCACTCCGTCGAGCTTCGCTCGACACCTCTCCCCCGATCGACGGGGGAGAGGAATGGCGCGAGCTAGCCAATCTTGGCGCCCTTCCTCTCCCTCCGGAGGGGGGAGAGGTGGCGCTGCGAAGCAGCGACGGAGTGGGGGAAGCCGTTTGCCAAACGCGCTGCCGCCGAAAAACGGCCACAACCCGGCAAGCGAGAAAACTTGGACAAGAAGTCAACCAATGACCAAGAAACCGGAAAAGCCGGGCTCGGCCGGCATTCGCGTGCTGAAGACGCGGATCAAGAAGAAAAGCGGGCTGAAGGAATCGTCGCGCCGCTGGCTGCAGCGCCACATCAACGATCCCTACGTCCAGCGCTCCAAGGCTGACGGCTACCGCTCGCGCGCGGCCTACAAGCTGATCGAGATCGACGACAAGCACCATCTGCTGAAACCCGGCATGAAGGTGATCGACCTCGGTGCGGCCCCCGGCGGCTGGTGCCAGGTCGCGGCCGCGCGGACCAAATCGACCGCGGAAAATCCGCATGTCGTAGGCATCGACTATCTCGAGATGGATGCGGTGCCCGGCGCGCCGGTGCTGTTGATGGATTTCCTCGATCCCGAGGCGCCGCGGAAGCTGGCCGAGGCGCTTGGCGGCGATCCCGATGTCGTGCTGTCCGACATGGCAGCGCCCACCACCGGCCACAAGCGGACCGACCACATCCGTACCATGCATCTGTGCGAGGTGGCCGCCGACTTCGCGCTGTCGGTGCTGAAGCCGGGCGGACATTTCCTGGCCAAGACGTTCCAGGGCGGCGCCGAAAACGAGCTGCTCTCGATGCTGAAGAAGAATTTCCGCTCCGTCCACCACGTCAAGCCGCCTGCGTCGCGCGATGAATCGGTGGAGCTGTATTTGCTCGCGAAGGACTTCAAAGGGCGTGAGTCCGATCGGGGATAGCGCCTCCCTTCTGCCCTTGCCCGTCCTTTGGACCCCGCAAGGGGAGAAGGGCTGCATCACTCCCCCGGCGACCTCACCGGTTCCAGGGGCTTGGGCATGGTCAATCGGCCGTGGCCGGAGACGGCGTTGCCTGCATCGGGCGCCAGCCGCATGAACGACAGCGATGCGGCGGCGGAAATTGCCGCGACGATGAAGAAGGCGGTATGGAAGTCCGGCAATGTCAACGGGCCGCCGTGGATACTCGTCGATATCTCCAGGATGCCGCCGGCAACCGCCACGCCCAGCGCGATCGACAGTTGCTGGAACACGGCGGCGATCGGCGTTGCCTTGCTCGTGTCCTCGGCTGAAACCTCGGCGTAGGCGAGGGCGTTGATGCCGGTAAAGAACATCGAGCGGATAAAGCCGCCCACCAGCAGCATGGCCAGCATCAGGAGATAGGGCGTATCGGGCGTGAACAGGCCGTTGACGGCGATCGACGCGGCGGCCACCAGCGAGCCGACGATCAGCACGCGACGAAAGCCGACGACGCGGAAGATCAGCGCTGTGACGAATTTCATGCCGATGGCGCCGATCGCGGAGACGAAGGTAATCATGCCGGACTGGAACGGCGTCAGCCCGAAACCGATCTGGAACATCAGCGGCAGCAGGAACGGCACGGCGCCGATGCCGATGCGGAAAAGTCCGCCGCCAAGCACGGAGGAGCGGAATACCTGGTTGCGGAACAAGTCGAGCGCCAGCAGGGGGTTCCTGGCACGGCGCGCATGCATGAGGTAGAGAGCGCCCGACACCAGCCCGACGCCCACGGTGATGAAGCCGGTCGCCGGCGGCAGATAGGGCAAGCTGATCACTGACAGGCCGAACACGACGCCGGACGCCGCCAGCCCGCTCAGCACGAAGCCGACGAAATCGAGCGGCGGCGTCTCCATCGATTCGGTTTCCGGCAGGAAGCGGGTGGCCAGCCAGATGCCGATCAGGCCGATCGGCACATTGATCAGGAAGATCCAGTGCCAGGTGAAGTAGGTGGTGATGAAGCCGCCGATCGGCGGTCCGACCAGCGGGCCCACCAATGCCGGCACGGTCAGCCAGGACATCGCCGCGACAAGTTCGCTCTTGGGCGTGGCGCGCACCAGCACCAGGCGCCCGACCGGCGTCATCATGGCGCCGCCTATGCCTTGCAGGAAGCGCGACACCACGAAGGCCGGCAGCGAGCCCGAAACGGCGCAGGCGACCGAACCGACGATGAACACCGCGATCGCGGCGCGGAAAACGTTCTTGGCGCCGAAGCGATCCGCCATCCAGCCGCTGATGGGAATGAAGATCGCCAGCGACACAAGATAGGAGGTCAACGCCAGCTTGAGCGCGATCGGGCTGGTGTGGATGTCGAGGGCGATCGCCGGCAGCGATGTGGCGATGACGGTCGAATCCATGTTTTCCATGAAAAGAGCGACCGCCAATATGAGCGGAATGGTTCGGTTCAAAGGAACGCGTCCGGGCTTGATTCCAGATGTTGCCGACCGGGAGTTTGCCGGCAGGCAGGGCGGTTATCACGGCTGGACACCAATGTCGTGTTAAATTGCTGTCACTTTTATGCGACCGCAACCTCCGGTGGCGGCTGCGATACACGATTGCTTGCAAAAAGCGGACACTATCCCTATTGTAGTGAAAATAACTACAGGACATTATGATCATGGAAGAGGCCGTTTCGGCAGCCGATGCCAATCGCAGATTTTCTCGCATCCTGCGTGAGGTACGCGAGGGCCAGAGCTACGTCGTGACAAGCCATGGTCGGCCGGTGGCACGGATCGTGCCTGCGGAGAGGCACGAGGGTGTGGCCTCCCGCTCGCGCGCGGCATTGCTGTCGCGACTCGAACGGCAGCCAGTTGCCGATGCAGGACGCTGGACCCGCGATGAGCTCTACGAGGATGACCTGTGAGGGTCGCGCTCGACACCAACATTCTTGCCTACGCAGAGGGCGTTAACAACGTAGACAAACGCGACCACGTTCTCGAACTGCTGCGCAAGGTTCCACAAGACGCTGCCATTGTTCCGGTCCAGGTGCTGGGTGAACTGTTCAATGTCCTCGTCCGCAAAGCCGGAAGGTCGCGCCAGGAGGCTCGGGATGCGCTGCTTAGCTGGCGCGACGCGTTCCCGGTTGCTGGGACGACGCCGGAGGTGATGACGATGGCTGTCGATCTTGCGGCGGACCATCGCTTCGGCATCTGGGATGCCGTCATTCTTTCGGCTGCATCCCAAACGGGTTGCCGGCTGCTTCTGTCGGAAGACCTGCAGGACGGCTTCACCTGGGGCGGTGTAACCGTCGTCAACCCCTTTGCATCGCCGCGTCACGCTTTGCTGGATGCTTTCCTTGGTTCGCAATAGAAGCTGAAGCGTCCGCAACGATCGGCTTTTCTTCCGTGCCGGGACGTGGTACCAGCCACCGCCAATCCTGAAAGGGAAGAAGAGAGTCGCGCTGTCCATCCCGGTCCAGCGCTTTTCCCGCATTCAAAGGGCTGGCCATGGCAAAAATCATCGAAACGTCCACCGGCGCGCTGGCGCTGACCTTTGACGACGTGCTTTTGCAGCCCGGCCATTCCGAAGTCATGCCCGGCCAGACCGACATCCGCACCCGGATTGCCGGCGACATCGACCTCAACGTGCCGATCCTGTCGGCGGCCATGGATACCGTCACGGAGGCAAGGCTTGCCATCGCCATGGCGCAGGCCGGCGGCATCGGCGTCATCCACCGCAATTTCTCGCCGGCCGAGCAGGCCGAGCAGGTGCGGCAGGTGAAGAAATTCGAATCCGGCATGGTGGTCAACCCGGTCACCATCGGTCCCGACGCGACGCTGGCCGACGCGTTGTCGCTGATGCGCACCTACTCGATCTCGGGTATTCCGGTGGTCGAGAATGGCGGCTCCGGCGGCCACAAGAGCGGCCGGCTGGTCGGCATCCTGACCAATCGCGACGTGCGCTTCGCCTCCGATCCGGCGCAGAAGGTCTACGAATTGATGACCCGTGAGAACCTGATCACGGTCAAGGAGAATGTCGACCAGGACGAGGCCAAGCGGCTTCTGCATCAGCACCGCATCGAAAAGCTCGTCGTCGTCGACAAGCAGGGCAATTGCGTGGGGCTGATCACCGTCAAGGACATCGAGAAATCGCAGCTCAACCCGCACGCCACCAAGGACGCGCAGGGGCGTCTGCGCGCCGCGGCCGCCACCAGCGTCGGCGACGACGGTTTCGAGCGCGCCGAGCGCCTGATCGAGGCGGGCGTCGACCTTCTGGTCATCGACACCGCGCATGGCCATTCGCAGCGTGTCCTCGATGCCGTCACGCGGGCGAAAAAACTCTCCAATTCGGTGCGCATCCTGGCCGGCAACGTCGCCACCGCCGAGGGCACCCAGGCGCTGATCGATGCCGGCGCCGATGCCGTCAAGGTCGGCATCGGCCCCGGCTCCATCTGCACCACCCGCATCGTCGCCGGCGTCGGCGTGCCGCAGCTGTCGGCCATCATGTCGGCGGTGGAAACTGCGCACAAATCGGGCGCCTCGGTGATCGCCGATGGCGGCATCAAATATTCCGGCGATCTGGCCAAGGCGCTTGCCGCCGGCGCCAGTGCCGCCATGATCGGCTCGCTGCTTGCCGGCACCGACGAAAGCCCGGGCGAGGTCTATCTGCACCAGGGCCGCTCCTTCAAGGCCTATCGCGGCATGGGTTCGGTCGGCGCCATGGCGCGCGGCTCGGCCGACCGATACTTCCAGGCGGAGGTTCGCGACACGCTGAAACTGGTGCCGGAAGGCATCGAGGGGCAGGTCCCCTACAAAGGACCTGTGTCTGGCGTGCTGCACCAGCTTGCAGGCGGCCTGAAAGCCGCTATGGGTTATGTTGGTGGCCGCGACCTTGCCGATTTCCGCGAACGCGCCACCTTTGTGCGCATATCCAACGCCGGACTTCGTGAAAGCCACGCCCATGACGTCACGATCACCCGCGAAAGCCCCAACTATCCCGGCGGAGCCTGATCGGCCCGACCAGTACACGTTCTGGCGCAATCTGGCCGCGACCATCTTGCGGCTATCGCGCCACGCTGCCGCCCTTTGCACCGCATCGGTGGCGGTTTTCATCGCCATGACGCTCATGGAGTTCTTCTATTTCCGCCAGTTGAGTGGCGGTTTGCCGTCGCTCGACATGCGCGTTTTTGGCTTCACGCCGGATGAAGGCATGGCCTGGCTGACGGCGCTCGGCCGGCGCGGCGGCGAGATCATCCTGGTCTGGCACTATCTGACCTTCGATCTTCTGTTCCCCGCGCTGTTGTCGGTGACGCTGGTCAGCCTGATCCTGGCAACGGGAAGGCGGTTGAGGAATTTCCGCGTGCTTCCGGGCCAGATGCAATCGATCTTCGCACTGATCCTGGTGCTGCCCTACACGATCGCCAACTACGCCCAGAACATCGCCGTGGCCCGCCTTCTGTCGGATTTCCTGTCGGCCAATCCCGATTCCCTGGGTCTCGCCTCGGCGCTGATCGTCACCAAATTCGCGCTGCTCGCAATTCCGGTGATCGTCATCGCCGTCTTCTGGCTGGCAGGTCAGAAACAGAATTGATCTGACCCGGCACCGGGCGGGGAGGGTTCATGAACCAGACATCGATTTTCTGGCCTATTCTGGCGCACGTGTTGCTGGTCTACATCGTCTATAGCGCCATGGCCCGGCGCAGGTATGTCGCCATCCAATCGGGCGAAGCCAAAGTCAGCCAGTACAAGGCGCGCTCCACCGAGCCGGCCTCCTGCGTGACGGTTGCCAGCAACCTCAGCAACCAGTTCGAACTGCCGGTGCTTTTTTATGTGCTGTGCCTGATGCTGCACCTGACCAACGGCGTCAACTATCTGACCTTGGCCCTGATGTGGATCTTTGTCGCGACCCGCTATTTTCATGCCTGGGTTCACCTGACCAGCAACAATCTGCTCCTGCGCAGCCGGTCTTTCTCCCTGGGGGCAGTGATTCTTTTGCTGGGCTGGATCTGGTTCGCGCTGCACCTGCTCCGGGTGGTTTGAGCAGTACTCCCCTTCGTTGGGGCGCTCCGCCTACAAATCGAACACCGCTATTTTGCGCTTGTCGAACTTGATGCCGATCTCGCCGCGCACCAGCTTCAGCGCCGCCTCGCCGAACACGGCGCGGCGCCAGCCCTGCAGCGCCGGCACGTCGGCGGCTTCGCCTTCGGCGGCGATGCGGTCGATGTCGTCGCTGGAAGCCAGGACCTTCGATGCGACGCCTTGCTTTTCGGCCACGATCCTGAGCAGCACCTTCAACAGTTCCGCCGCGGCGCTCGAGCCTTCGGGCGGCTGAAAACTCTTCGGCAGCTTCGGCAATTGCTCCTTGGGCAGAGCTAGTGCGGTGTTGACCGCGCCAAGCAGCGCCGTCGCAGTCGAGGAGCGCTCCCAGCCCTTCGGTATCGTGCGCAGCTTGGCCAGCGCGGCCGCGTCGCGCGGCGCCTGCTGCGCCACCTCGTAGATGGCGTCGTCCTTGAGCACGCGGCCGCGGGGTACGTCGCGTTCGCGCGCCTCGCGCTCGCGCCATGCCGCCACGGCCTGCACGATCGCCAGCTCCTGCGGCTTGCGCAGCCGCATCTTCAGCCGCTTCCAGGCATCCTCGGGGTGCGGATCGTAGGTTTCGCGCGAGGTCAGGACGTCCATCTCCTCGTTCAGCCAGTGGGCGCGGTTCTCCCGCTCCAGTTCGGCGCTGAGATGCTGGTAGACCTCGATAAGATGGGTGACGTCGGCAAGCGCATAGTCGAGCTGCTTTTCGGACAGCGGCCGGTGGCGCCAGTCGGTGAAGCGCGAGGACTTGTCGAGCCGCGCGCCGGTGACGCGCTGCACGAGCTGATCGTAGGAAACGCTGTCGCCGAACCCGCAGACCATCGCCGCAACCTGGGTATCGAACACCGGATGGGGAACGAGATCGCCCAGATGGACGATGATTTCGATGTCCTGCCGCGCGGCATGGAAGACTTTGACGACAGATTCATTGGCCATCAGCCTGAAAAACGGCTTCAGGTCGATGTCTGGCGACAGCGGATCGATCAGCGCCGTTATTCCGGGCGCCGCCATCTGGATCAGGCACAGGATCGGCCAGAAGGTCGTTTCCCGGATGAATTCGGTGTCGACGGTGACGAAATCCGATTTTTCGAAAGCGGCGAGAACGGTCTCGAGTTCTTTTTGGGTGGTGATGACGTGCATCAAATCGCTTTTGGCAGGAGTAGGGTCTTCCTAGATTTCAGCCGGGAAGGCTTTCGTCAAGCGTTGGCGCTCGCATCACGGCCCGTCCGGCCCGTCCGGATCGCCGTTTCTTCTCGCCAGCCGGGCGAAAACCGTCGAGGTGCGCAACAGCGCGGTGAAGCGGCTGCGCTTGCCAGCCGGCACGCCCGATCGTGCCCGCATCCGATAGAGGATGACGGCGATGAAGATTGCATAGACCAGCGCGCTGAACACGAACAGCGCGCTTGGGCCAAAATACTGCATCGCCGTCGATGCGGCGAAAGGGCCGCCAATGGCGCCGAAGGAATAAAACAGCATCAAGGCGGCGTTGATCAGAACGAACTCGCCCGCGCCGGCGCGGTCGTTGGAGTGCGCCGCCGACAGCGAGTAGAGCGGCATGGCGAAACAGCCGAAGATGAAGATGATGAGGAAGTTGAGAAACGGGTCGGCTCCCGCCACGAACGCAAGCGCCAGCGCTGCCAGCATGGCGCAGCATGTCGTCGCCAGCAGCACCGAGCGCCGGTCCCAGCGATCGGAGAGATAGCCTAGCGGGTATTGGATGAGTGCGCCGCCGAAGATACCGACGCTGACGAAGGTGACGACATCGGCGACAGACATGCCGATCTGCTCGGCATAGACCGGCGACAGCGTGCGGAACGCGCTGTTGGTGACGCCGACGGCGATGCAGCCGAAACAGCCGAGCGGCGAGATGCGCCAGACCCGCGCCAGGTCGAGCTTGACGTCTTCCGGCGGCGTCGGGTTGGAGCGATCGCCCAGCGATACCGGCACCAGCGACAGCGTGATCATCATCGATATGATGGCGAATATGGCGAAGCCGCCCGCTCCGAAGATCGGGATGAGGAACTGCGCGCCGGTGACCGAGCCGATGTCGACCATGCGGTAGATGGCAAGCACGCGGGCGCGGTCCTTGTTGCTGACCCCGGAGTTGAGCCAGGCCTCCATCACCGTGAACAGGCCGGCGAAGCAGAAACCGCCGGCAAAACGCACCGCGCACCACATCACCGGGTCGATGACCAGAACCAGGAGCAATGTGCCGGCCGAGGCGGCCGCGGCCAGCGCCGAGAAGGTCCTGACATGGCCGACCGCCTTCAGGATGCGGGTGACGGCCAGGCAGCCGAGCAGGAAGCCGGCGAAATAGAACGTGCCCATCAGGCCGATGTCGGAAGCCGAAAAACCTTCCTGCGCGCCGCGCAGCGCGATCAGCGTGCTTTGCAGCCCATTGCCGCCGAGCAGGATGCCTGCGGCGATGAGGAGCGGGATCAGCGGACGGATGGAGGACATTAAGAGGCGATCACATGTCTGTGATCCCTTCTTGAACCATCGCTTCCGTCAATACCAGCGGCAATTCCCCGCGCCAACAGGATGTGTCCGCCTTTCCGTTCAAGGAAGTCGGCGCCTGCCTCCTCGACGTCCCACGGCGAACCGCCCGGCTGCTCCCGACGCGATGGCTATTCCCGCGAGGACAGCGATGAGCCCGACAATTAGGTTTGCATTGATTTGCTCACCGAGAAAGACGGCGCCGAAGATCGATGCCGTCACGGGGTTCACGGCAACTGAAACGGCAACCAGCGTTGGCGGCGCACGTTCAAGCGCGAACGCCCAGAGGAAGAAGATCAGGGCGCCGCAAATTACGGCCAGGTATCCGCTGGCAACCCATTGCGACGCCTCAAGCGCGGCAAGTCGCGTCAGGCCTCCAGTCAAAGTCGACAGCGCCAACAGGCAGGCCGTGCCGACGGCCATGCCAAACGCGGCGAATGATGTCGGCGCGCAGCGGGTGAGAAAAGGTCGCGACCAGACATTGTAGAGCGCCATGCAGAATGCCGCCGCGATCATCAGGAGGTCTCCGCGCCAGGCGCCCTGGGGAGCTGTCGTCAGGCTGCTGCCAAGCGCGACAGCCACTCCGGCCATCGCGACCAGGACGCCGACGATCTTGCGCGTCGTCGGCGGTTCGATCCCTAGAACCGCGCCTGCGAGCATTGTGAGCACAGGCAGCGTCGAAAGCGCCAGAGCTCCTCGCGCCGCCGTCGTGTAGACAAGGGCTCCGTTGAAGAGCACCGGGAATAGGCCGAAGAACAGCAGGCCCAATGCGGCGGCGCCCGGCCAATCGCTTTTCGCAGGCCACTTGTCCCGCCGCAGAAGCGCTACGGCGGCGAGCACTAGAAAACCACCCCCGAACCGGATCGCGCCGATGGTGAGCGGATCCAGCGAACGCGCGAGATAGCGCGTTGCACCGACAGCGGTGCCGCCAAAGGCGCTGGAGAGAATCGCCGCGAGCACGCCTCCAGTTTCCATCGCTTCCCCTCTGCCAGTTCGGAGTCCAGCGGTATCGGGCAAACCGGGTAAAAGGAATCGAATAAATGCAATGAGCTTGATAAGCTTGCGCAATGAGCAGTCGGAGTCTCGATCCGGAATTGTTGCGGACTTTCGTCGTCGTTGCCGAGCGGCTCTCTTTCACGCGAGCCGCCGAGCAGCTCAATCGAACGCAAGCCACCGTCAGCTTGCAGGTGAAGCGCCTTGAAGAGCGCCTTGACATTTCGCTGTTCCGTCGATCGACGGCCCATGTCGAGCTTACGGCCGCCGGCGAGGGGTTTCTGATCGACGCACGCCGCATTCTTGCACTTAACGAGCAGGCGATTGCCCGTGTCTCCAACCAACGGGTAGCGGGACGCATCCGGATAGGCGTCATGGAGGACTACGGCACCAAGATCCTGCCACGCCTCCTCGCCGATATCGCCGTGCGATTTCCGCTCATGCAGGTCGAAATGGAGATCGGCCTCACGGCGCGGCTGCTGAAACGGCTCGGCTCATCATTTGACGCGGTCATCGCCATGCATCCGGAAGGTGTGGCCGAGGGCGATCTGATATGCCGCGAAAGAGCGATATGGGCGGCGGCGAGGACCCACTCTGTCGAAGAACTCGATCCGCTGCCCGTCGCGTTGTCGGACCCCGATTGCTTGTTTCGCGCATGGGCGATTGACGCGCTCGACAGAGCGGGCCGGCCGTGGCGACTGGCCTATGTCAGCCCGAGCCTTGCCGCGACGGAGGCGATCGTCGAGCAGGGCCTTGCGGTTACCGTGGTCAAGGGCAGCATGCTCGCGCCCGGCCTGCGCGATGTCCATCCTGGCCCTTATGTGCCGCCGCTGCCCGGGGCGGAGATCCGCCTTCATCGGGCCACAACGTCTTCCGCAAGCGCCGCATTGGTCGTCGATCACCTCGCGCATCGCCTGCGGCTGTCAAGCCTTGGTTCATAGGGCGACCTGCGCGCCGGCGAATGCTCCGAAAGAACCCGTCAACCCGGGTTCGTTGCCCTGGCCCTCCGCCCACTCGCCTTGACAAACCGGGCCTCCCATGCGCTTTTCGCGCAAATTTTTCAGGCCGGGCCGCGATGCTTCGGCCGGCAACCCAACATCCCGGACTTTTGCCCATGACAATGCACCGTTACCGCAGCCATACCTGTGCCCAGTTGAGAAAGAGCGACGTCGGCGCTTCCGTTCGCCTGTCGGGCTGGGTGCATCGCGTGCGCGACCATGGCGGCCTGCTGTTCATCGACCTGCGCGACCACTATGGCCTGACCCAAATCGTCGCCGATCCCGATTCGCCGGCCTTCAAGATCGCCGAAACAGTGCGCGGCGAATGGGTGATCCGCGTCGACGGCGAGGTCAAGGCGCGCCTGCCTGAAACCACCAATGCCAACCTGCCGACCGGCGAGATCGAGATTTTCGCGCGCGAAATCGAAGTGCTTTCGGCGGCCAAGGAATTGCCGCTGCCGGTCTTCGGCGAGCCGGACTATCCCGAGGACATCAGGCTGAAATACCGCTTCCTCGACCTGCGCCGCGAGACGCTGCACAGGAACATCGTGGCGCGCACGAAGATCATCGCCGAGATGCGCAAGCGCATGGGCGAGGTCGGCTTCACCGAATTCTCGACGCCGATCCTCACCGCATCGTCGCCCGAAGGCGCGCGCGACTTCCTGGTGCCGTCGCGCATTCACCCCGGCACTTTCTATGCGCTGCCGCAGGCGCCGCAGCAATACAAGCAGCTGATCATGGTCTCGGGTTTCGATCGTTATTTCCAGATCGCGCCCTGCTTCCGCGACGAGGATCCGCGCGCCGACCGCCTGCCCGGCGAATTCTACCAGCTCGACCTCGAAATGAGCTTTGTCGAGCAGGATGACGTGCTTTCCACCATGGCGCCGGTGATGACATCGGTCTTCGAGGCCTTTGCCAACGGCAAGCCCGTCACGAAGGACTGGCCGCGCATTCCCTATGATGTTGCGATGCGCAAATACGGTACCGACAAGCCGGATCTGCGCAACCCGATCGAGATGCAGGCGGTCTCTGACCATTTTCGTGATTCCGGCTTCAAGGTCTTCGCCAACATCCTGGCCAACGATCCCAAGGCCGAGGTCTGGGCCATTCCGGCCAAGACCGGGGGCAGCCGTGCCTTCTGCGACCGCATGAACAGCTGGGCGCAAGGCGAGGGGCAGCCCGGATTGGGCTACATCTTCTGGCGCAAGGAAGGCGAGAAACTCGAAGGCGCGGGTCCGCTTGCCAAGAACATCGGCGAGGAGCGCACCGAGGCGATCCGTCTTCAACTGGCCCTTGCCGATGGCGATGCCGCCTTCTTCGTCGCCGGCGATCCCAAGAAATTCGTCTCCTTCGCGGGTGCTGCGCGCACCCGCGCCGGCGAGGAACTGAACCTGGTCGACCGCGACCGTTTCGAGCTGTGCTGGATCGTCGACTTTCCGTTCTTCGAGTGGAACGAGGACGAGAAGAAGATCGATTTCGCCCACAATCCGTTTTCGATGCCGCAGGGCGGCATCGACGCCCTCAACAACCAGGAGCCGCTCGGCATCAAGGCATTCCAGTACGACGCCGTGTGCAACGGCTTCGAGATTGCCTCGGGCGGCATCCGCAACCATTTGCCCGAAACCATGGTCAGGGCCTTCGAGATGGTCGGACTGGATCGCCAGACCGTCGAGGAGCGCTTTGGCGGCCTTTACCGTGCGTTTCAGTACGGCGCCCCGCCGCACGGCGGAGCGGCATTCGGCATCGACCGCGTCGTGATGTTGCTGGTGGGCGCCAAGAACCTGCGCGAGATCACCATGTTCCCGATGAACCAGCAGGCTTACGACCTGTTAATGAATGCGCCGTCGGAAGCCACGCCGCAGCAGCTTCGCGACTTGTCGCTGCGTGTCGCACCGATCAAGAAAGAGGCATGATGGCGCTTCGGACGGCGCTTTAAAGAAGCCTCCGAAGTGACTCGTTCGATTGAGAATCGCAGACAAAAGCCCGGCATCGCTGCCGGGCTTTTCGTATCTTGAAGCAAGTCGAGGTCGCTTCGATCAGTCTTCGTTGGCCTTGACGGTGACGCCGAGCGTCTTCGGCAGGTCGGTCGGATTGGACATGGCGCCCGCCATGATCAGTGCGAACGGCACCGACGCCGGCGGCTTAGCCGAGATTTCGAGGCTCTTCGGATCGTCGAGATATTTGCCGACCGCCGCCGTTACCTGCGCCGTCAGCTCGGGATTGTTGAGCTGCGCCATGCCGAACGGCACGATCGCCTTGGCCTGGTTGGCGATATCCTTGCCCGACATGCCTTGCTGCTTGCCGACATAGTCCAGCACCTTGCCCGTCAGCGAATCGTCGTCGAAACGGATCGAGGCGCTGTTGAAGGAAAGCTGCTGCAACAGGCCGAGCATGGCCATGCCTTGCGCCGAGTTGTCGGCCCCTTCGGGCTGCGCGGCCATCTTCTTCTGCATTTCCTGCAGCGACTTGATGAAGTCGAGCGTGTAGCCGCCGAGATCGAAGGTCATGCCGAGCGTGCCGGCATTCTCGACCGAAATGTTGTATTTCGACAGCTCCATCTTGCCGTCAGTGGGCTGCCAGGTGCCGGCCATCTCGAAATTGCCCGCAATGTTCTGGTAGCCGAGTGCGTTGATGACTTCCTTCGACTTGGGATCCTCGACCAGCGTCAGGTCGGCATTGAACTTCTCGGTGGTGCCGGTGAATTTCATCGCTTGGCCGTCGGCCGGCGGCGTGATTTCGATGGCAAGCCCGTCCATCGAGAAAGCGGTCTTGTCGGCGATCTTGACCCTCATGTTCGAGAGTTCGGCGGACTTGTACATCATCAGCGAGCCCAGCGGGCCGCTGGCGCCGCTGGCCGGAACCATCATGTCGTGGATGACGAGGGGGCTTAAATTGAGGGTGACGCCGTCCTTGCTATGTTCGAATGCCGAGGTCGACACGGTTGCGATATCATAGCCGCCATTGGCTTCGGTCACGCCCTCGAGTTTGACGTCGCCGATCGCAAGGGCTTCTTTTTCCGCGCCCGGTTTGATGGATACGCCCTGCAACACCATGCTGGCGTTGTCGCCGGTCACGCCGGTCCAGGAGATGTTGACGCCCTGCGCGGCAAGTGCCGCCTTCAGCCGGTCGGCGACCGCGGTGTCCTGGGCGAGCGCCGCGTTCAGCGGCAATGTGAGCAAGAAGGTCGAAAAGGCGAATTTCCTGAGAGTCGAGCGTTTGATTGTCATCGCGAATGCCCCTGCGAGTGTCCTGAAAATTATTTTTCAATTTTTGGCGCCATCACCCTTCAGTGACGAACTGGACGGGAAAAAGGCGCATCCCGCCACAATGGTCAAAAATCGCGGCGAAAGGCAAACTCGATCCGAACATGCTGGAGACCGGGCCGCCGAGCGTCGTCGCGCTTCGCAATAGAGACGGCATGTAACGGATTGATGTTGGCTGGCGGGCTTGCCTGCGACTTCGTATTGCAGGGCAGGGCATGCACCCACTTCAAGGCTTGCCCTCTTGCCGCGAATCACCCGCTCGGCTAGTTCCAGCCCATGGGAAAAAGGCTTTTGCCGCCTGACAATGGTGGCGGCGATCACATCGAACCGGTCGATCTGAAGAAGGCGCTCGAAGAGCGCTATCTTGCCTATGCGCTGTCGACCATCATGCACCGGGCGCTGCCCGATGTCCGCGACGGGCTGAAGCCGGTCCATCGCCGCATCATGCACGCCATGCGCCTGCTGCGCCTGAACCCCGACCAGGGCTTCGCCAAATGCGCTCGTATCGTCGGCGAGGTGATGGGCAAGTTCCACCCGCATGGCGACCAGTCGATCTACGATGCGCTGGTGCGGCTGGCGCAGGATTTCTCGATGCGCTACCCCTTGGTCGACGGCCAGGGCAATTTCGGCAACATTGACGGCGATAACGCCGCCGCCATGCGCTACACCGAAGCGCGCATGACCGATGTGGCGACCGAGCTGCTCGCGGGCATCACCGAGGATGCCGTCGACTACCGGCCGACCTACAATGAGGAGGACGAGGAGCCGGTGGTGCTCCCGGGCGCCTTCCCCAATCTGCTGGCCAATGGCTCGTCCGGCATCGCTGTCGGCATGGCGACATCGATCCCGCCGCACAACGCGGCCGAACTTTGCGACGCCGCCCTTCACCTGATCGAGCATCGGGACGCGTCGGTGGCCAAGCTGATGGATTTCGTCCAGGGCCCGGATTTCCCGACCGGCGGCATCATCGTCGATAGCCGAGCCTCCATCCTCGAATCCTATGAAACCGGCCGTGGCGGCTTTCGCGTGCGGGCAAAATGGAGCCAGGAAGACCAGGGCAGGGGCACCTGGAGCATCGTCGTCACCGAAATCCCCTATGGCGTGCAGAAGGCGCGGCTGATCGAGAAGATCGCCGAGCTCCTGATGGCGCGCAAATTGCCGCTGCTCGAGGACATCAGGGACGAGAGCGCCGAGGACATCCGCGTCGTGCTGGTGCCCAAGAGCCGTTCCGTCGATCCCGGCATCCTGATGGAATCGCTGTTCAAGCTCACCGAGCTTGAAAGCCGTTTCCCGCTCAACATGAACGTGCTGTCGCGCGGCAAGGTGCCCAATGTCCTGTCGCTGAAGGGCGTGCTGCAGGAATGGCTCGAGCATCGCCGCGACGTGCTGATCCGCCGCTCGAAACATCGCCTCGGCGAGATCGAAAGACGGCTGGAGATCCTTGCCGGCTACCTGATCGCCTATCTCAATATCGACGAGGTGATCAAGATCATCCGCGAGGAGGATGAGCCCAAGCAGGTCATGATGGCCCGCTGGTCGCTCACCGACACCCAGGCCGAAGCCATTCTCAACATGCGCCTGCGCGCCCTGCGCAAGCTGGAAGAATTTGAGATCCGCAAGGAATTCGACGGCCTCACTGCCGAAAAGAAGCAGATCGAGGCGCTGCTTGCGTCCGAAGCCAAGCAATGGGGGACGATCAAGTGGGAGGTTGCGAGCCTGCGGGACAAATTCGGCCCCGAGACCGAGCTCGGTAAGCGCCGCACCCAGTTCGCCGATGCGCCCGAGCATGACCTGACCGACATCGCACATGCCATGATCGAGCGCGAGCCGGTCACCGTGGTGGTTTCGGAAAAGGGCTGGCTGCGTGCGATGAAGGGTCATCTGACCGATCATTCGCAGCTTGCGTTCAAGGAAGGCGACAGCCTGAAACTCGCCTTCCATGCGCAGACGACCGACAAGATCCTGGTGTTCACCACCGGCGGCAAATTTTACACCATCGGCGCCGATCGGCTGCCGGGCGGGCGCGGCCATGGCGAGCCGATCCGCATCATCGTCGACATGGACAATGACCAGGACATCGTCACCGCCTTCGTCCACGATCCGAAGCGCAAGCTGCTGCTGGTCTCGCATGACGCCAACGGTTTCATCGTGCCGGAGGAAGAGGTCGTCGCCAACACCCGCAAGGGCAAGCAGGTGATGAACGTCAAGGCGCCCGACGAAGCCAAGCGCTGCGTGCCGGTCGGCGGCGATCATCTGGCCATCGTCGGCGAGAACCGAAAGATGCTGGTGTTTCCGCTGTCCGACATTCCGGAAATGAGCCGCGGCAAGGGCGTGCGGCTGCAGAAATACAAGGATGGCGGGCTTCTCGATCTCAAGCCGTTTACGCTGGAGACCGGCCTTTCCTGGCAGGATTCGGCCGACCGCACCTTTACAAGGTCGCGCGAGGAATTGGCCGAATGGATCGGCGCCCGCGCGTCGGCTGGCCGCATGGTGCCGAAGGGTTTCCCGAGGACCGGGAAATTTGGGTAATCTCCCCCCTCGAGGGGAGATGCCGCCGAAGGCGACAGAGGGGGTCGGTTCGACTGGACGCAACCTCATCGCTTTGAACAAAGAATGCTAGCGCCTTACGCGCGGCTACCCCCTCTGGCCTGCCGGCCATCTCCCCCTCGAGGGGGGAGATCCGCAGCTTCACCATCACCTTTTGAACTATCGTCACGATTGCTGCACTATATCAGAGCATAAGCAGCGGGATGGCCGGGAGAGACGAGCGTTTGAAGGAAGCGAAGATCCAGAAACCGGGGCAGCGCCTGTTCGGCCTGTCGACGCCGCTCAGAGCCGCCGTCATCCCCCCGCTCTCGGCGGCGCGCTGGCTGCTGGTGCTGATCGTTGCCGCCGGCGTCTATTTCTTCCACGGCTTCCTGTTCCCGGTGCTGGCCGCGCTGGTCATCGCCTTCGCGAGCTGGCCGCTCTACCGGCGGCTTTTGGCCGGTGTCGGCGGCAACCGCACCATCGCCGCCACCTTCGCCATATTGTTCATCCTTGCCTTCCTGGTCATACCGATCGCGCTCGCGGGCACCTACGCCATCAACGAGGTGCGCGAATGGGTCGGCTGGGCGATCGAGACCAACCGGCACGGCGCCCCGACACCGCACTGGATCGCCACGCTGCCTATCGTAGGAGAATGGCTGAACCAGCAATGGACGACCAATCTCGGCCATCCCGGCGGCATCGGCGAACTGATCCAACTGGTCAGCGGCGCCAATATCGGCAGCATCTATCGCGGCGTCCTTGCCGCTGGCGGCAGCGCCTTCGGCCTGCTTTTGACGCTTTTGTTCATGATGATCGCGCTGTTCTTCGCCTATCGCGACGGCGAGCATTTCGCGGGCCAGGTCGATCGCCTGGGCGAGCGCATCCTGCCGACGAGGTGGGAGCGCATCTCGCGGGTCGTGCCGGCGACCATTTCCTCGACCGTGACCGGCATGACCGTCATCGCCATCGGCGAGGGATTGGTGCTCGGCATCGCCTACTGGCTGGCCGGCGTGCCGTCGCCCGTGACGCTTGGCGCGCTCACCGGGGTCATGGCGCTGATTCCCGGCGGGGCACCGCTGTCCTTCACGCTGGTTTCGATCTATCTCGCTGCCAGCGGCTCACCGGTGGCCGGCCTGGCTTTGTTCATCTGGGGGACGGTCGAACTGTTCATCGTCGACAAGACCTTGCGACCGAAGCTCGTCGGCGGGCCGATAAAACTGCCCTTCCTGCCGACCTTTTTCGGCCTGATCGGCGGCGTCAAGACGATGGGCTTTCTCGGCCTGTTCATCGGCCCGGTGCTGATGGCACTGCTGGTGGCGATCTGGCGCGAATGGCTGCGCGAGGTGGAAATGATGGACGAGATGCCTGCTTCCCCTGAACAGGAAGGCTCGCCGTCGCTGATCGAGATCGACGGCGAGGCGAAGAAGATTCAGGCCGGATGACGCACCGCAAGGGCGGCGCGGCGCCTGCGTCCGTCATGCAACTGCCACACCGAATGGACCACCAATGTGACGATCAGGATCGCGCCGCCGATCAGGCTGTTGCGTGACGGCGTTTCGGAAAAGATCAGCCATACCCACACCGGTGCCAGCACGGTCTCCAGAAGGTAGAACATCGCCACTTCCGGTCCGGAGATGTATTTGGGGCCGGCCGCCAGGCAGAAGAACGAAATCGGCATGATCACGGCGCCATTAAAGATGATCCACCAGGGCGCGCTCACATGGATGTCTTCACCTGACACCATGAAGGCCGCCAGCACGAGCGACGGAACCACCCCGACGAGCGCCGTGAAGCCCATGTCCTTGCCGCTGGCCCGCGAAATGGTGATGGCCACGGAAATGAAGAAGGCCGAACACAGCGCCATGAAATTGCCGAACAGGTGTCCGGTGCCGACAGATCCGCCGACGATTACCAGCACGCCGAGGATCATGACCAGCATCGCCGCGAGCGTCACCGCCCGCGGCTTTTCCTGGAGAAACAACCAGGACAAGAGCGCGGCGAACACTGTGTTGAAGGCCAGGATGAACACCAGGTCGGCGGTCGAGGTGTAGAAGACGGCGGTGACGAAGGTGATCGAGGTCAGCCCGTAGCATATCGCGGCCGCCAGTCCCGACCAGCCTGGAATGAGCTGAGGCGCGTTTCGGCTGAGCGCCCGCCAGACAGCCCAGATGATCATTGCGGCGATGAAGGTGGCGGCCCCGCGCAAGAGCAGGATCGTCCATGCGCCGCCATCGGCGAGGCGGATCAGCGGAATGTCGAGGGTCAGCGTCAGGCCGCCAATGGCGGTTATCAGAAGGCCCTTCTGGTGGTCGCTGTGGGACGTCATTTGCAAACTTTCGTAATGAAATACAGATGGGACAGCCGATCGGCGCAATGACGCACTCTCCCGCCAAGCGGCTGAAAGACCAGCATCCCCTGCGTTGAAACAGTTAAACGTGGATCTTGGAAAAACTCAGCGTGAGACCGCTTCGTTGGTGTAGCGCTCCCAGCCCTTCGGGCCGAGATGCTCCTGCGGCATGAAGCGCATCTTATAATTCATCTTGCGCGAGCCGTTGACCCAGTATCCCAGGTAGACATGGGGCAGCCCCATCGCCCTGGCGCGAGCGATGTGATCGAGGATCATGAACGTGCCGAGAGACCGCTCCTCGAAGTCGGGATTGAAGTAGGAATACACCATCGACAGGCCGTCGGCCATCTTGTCGGTGAGCGCCACCGCGATCAGCTCGCCCTGTCCCTTGCCGGTGATGAAAGTATCGGGCCCGCGCCGGCGATATTCGATGACCTTGGTGTCGACATGGGTGTCCTCGACCATCATGGCGTAGTCCAGAACCGTCATGTCCGACATGCCGCCGCGGCGGTGGCGGGCATCGAGATAGCTGCGGAACAGCGAATATTGTTCGGTCGAGGGCTCGGCATTGTGCATGGCGCCGACGAGATCGGAATTGTGCTGCAGCACGCGCTTCATGTTGCGGCTGGCGACGAATTCCTGCGCCAGGATGCGCACGGAGACGCAGGCGCGGCAGGTTTCGCAGGCCGGCCTGTAGGCGATGTTCTGGGAGCGGCGGAACCCGCCTTGGGTCAGGAGATCATTCATCTCTGACGCCTTGTCGCCGACCAGATGCGTGAACACCTTGCGCTCGAACTGGCCGTCGAGATAGGGGCACGGCGACGGCGCGGTCAGGAAGAACTGCGGCGACTGGGTCGGGTGCTGCGTCATCGAGTCTCGGAAACACTCCTTCGAATCGCTCTACCTTTGGCGCGGAAAGCGAAAAATTCAACAGGATTGTGAAGGCGTGGCCATGCGGACGCCTTCACATTTGTGCCGACGCCGCGGCGATGCTTGCGAAAATGCGCCTCAGCGGCCGGTGCGGCTGACCACCGTGCCGAGCAGCAGGTCGTGCAGCGTGCGCTTGCGATCGGAAAACAGCGTCACCAGCAGCACCAGCGGCGACAGGATGACGTTGCCGGCCCAGAACAGCACCGAATGGACCACTGCCGTGAGCCCGTCGATCGGCCTGCCGTCGAGCCGATCGAGCCGGATGCCCATCATCTTCATGCCCGTGGTCGCCTGGTTGGCGCTGCCAAGCGTGTTCCAGATGTAGAGAATCGCGACGGCCGGGACCAGGACGCCGAACAGCATCCAGCCAAGGCCGAGGGTCAAAAGCCCGAGGAAGAACACTAATATGGCGACAGGGATGATGAGCAGCGCGACAATGACATAGTCGATCATGACCGCCAGGACACGCCGCGTGCGTACGCCTTCATAGGCCCTCACGTCGTCGAGCCTGGTATTGATGATTTCACCGTCGAGAACGCGAGCGTTCATGTAATTTCCTCGTAACAGGGGCCTGCTTAGCCTGCGCCCCACCTGCTGGGAAAATGGTAAAGGCTGATGGCGGAATCAAGATCGAGCCTTTCCCGGTGCGCAAGGCGGGGGAAGCGGCCGGCGGGCCGGTTGAATTCGCGCCTGACATGGCGTTAGCTTGTTGCGGCGCACCAAAAGCGCCAAGGGGCAGGGACGGGCAGGATGGATTACGACATGCTGGTCATTGGCAGCGGCCCTTCCGGCCGTCGTGCCGCTGTACAATCGGCCAAACTCGGCAAATCGGTACTGGTCGTCGACAGGGGGCGGCGCCTGGGCGGCGTTTCCGTGCACACGGGCACCATTCCGTCGAAGACGCTGCGCGAAACCGTGCTCAATCTCTCGGGCTGGCGTGAGCGCGGCTTCTATGGGCGCGGCTATCGGGTTAAGCAGGACATCTCGGTCGGAGACTTGGTCGAGCGCCTGCACAAGACGCTCGACCACGAGGTCGAGGTGCTGCAGCACCAGTTCATGCGCAACACGGTCAAGAGCTCCCGCGCCGCGGTGAAATTTCTCGGGCCCAACAGGGTCAGCCTGACATCGGACAATGGCGACTACAGCGAGGTCGGCTTCGCCAATGCGCTGATCGCCGTCGGCACCAGGCCGCACCGGCCGGGCGACGTGCCGTTCGACAAGAGCCGCGTGTTCGACAGTGACGAAATGCTCGAGCTCGACCGCTTGCCGCGCACGCTGACGGTCATCGGCGCCGGGGTCATCGGCGTCGAATACGCGACGATCTTTTCGGCACTCGACGTGCCGGTGACGCTGGTCGAGCCGCGCAACACGATCCTCGATTTCGTCGACCGCGAGATCGTCGACGACTTCATCCACCAGATGCGCGACCGCGGCATGACCATCCGGCTGGGAAGCGCCGTGAAGGAGATTGCCTCCAGGCCCGACCATGCAGAGGTCACGCTGGCCGACGGGCGCACCATACGTTCCGAGATCGTGCTCTACGCCGCGGGCCGCACCGGCAATGTCGGTAGCCTCGGCCTCGATGCGGTCGGCATCGAGGCTGACTCCAGGGGACGCATCAAGGTCGATCCGCACACCTTCCAGACCAGCGTGCCCAACATTTACGCCGCCGGCGACGTGATCGGCTTTCCGAGCCTGGCCTCCACCTCGATGGAGCAGGGCCGGGTAGCCGCGTGCCATGCTTTCGGCGTGACATTGCCGCCGCCGCCGGAAACCTTTCCTTATGGCATTTACGCGGTGCCCGAGATCTCCACCGTCGGCCAATCCGAGGAACAGGTGCGCGAGAGCGGCGCCGCCTACGAGGTTGGCGTGGCCCGTTTCCGCGAGACCTCGCGGGGCCACATCATGGGCGTCAACACCGGCTTCCTGAAGCTTCTGTTCTCGATCGAGACACGCCGCTTGCTCGGCGCGCATATCGTCGGCGAGGGCGCCACCGAACTGATTCACATCGGCCAGGCGGTGATCAATCTGGGTGGCACGGTCGACTTCTTTGTCAACAATACATTCAACTATCCCACGCTGGCCGAGGCCTATAAGATCGCCGGGCTGGACGCCTGGAACAGGATGGGGCAGGGATAAACCTGTCGCCAGCCACTATTATCCTCACTCCGCCGCCTCCCGTTTGGCCGTGGGCAATCCGGTTGCGAGCAGCAGGGGCAGGCAGAGGACATAGAGGGTCGCGCCCGCGACCCACACCATGCCTGGGAAGACCATTCGAGTGCGAAAATAGAGCATGGCGATCACGAGTGGTCCGAACACCGAGACCAGGCTCGTCATGCTGGTGAGCACACCTTGCAATCGCCCCTGGTGATTTGCCGCGACACGTGACGTCAGCAACGATTGCAGCGCCGGGGCTCCGATGCCGCCGAGACAGACAAGCGGCAACAGCGCGAACGCCATCCAGCCTTGCCAGGCCAGCGCGATCGATACATAGGCCGTGCTGTCGGCAAGGATGGCGACCATGAGCGCTCGCCTTTCGCCCCAGCGCTCGGCGATCGGTCCGGCGACGAAACCCTGGGCCCCGGCATGGAAGAGGCCGAACAATGCCAGCGAGATGCCCACGGTGAAAAGGCTCCAGCCGAATTTGTCCTGCACGTAGAGAACCCAGACCGTGCCGCCGACTTCGCCGACAAGGCCGAGCACGGCAAAGGCGCCGAGCAGCGGCAGGAGGGCCGGAAAAGTCAGGGCCCAACGCAGCGGCGCCAGCGGGTTGAACGACAGCGGCTCGCCTGTGCCGCCGACCCGCTCCGGCTCCGGCAGCAGAAGGAAGGCCAGCGCCAGATTGATGCCGGTGAACCCTGCCGCCGCCAGGAACGGCGCGCGCAGCCATACATCGCCGAGCAGGCCGCCGAGCGCCGGACCGGCGATGAATCCGACGCCAAAAGCGGCGCTCAGATGGCCGAAGGCGCGGGCGCGCCGCTCTTCGCTGCTGATGTCGACCATATAGGCGGAGGCCACCGCCATACTGGCGCCCGTTATGCCGGCGATCAGTCGGCCGACGAACAGCAGCGGCAGCGACGGCGCGAAGGTCATGAACAGATAATCGAGCATCGACCCGGCAAGCGACAGAAGCAGCACCGGCCGGCGGCCGTAGCGGTCGGACAACGCGCCGAGCAGGGGCGAAAACAGCACCTGCATCGCGGCATAGGCGGCGAGGAACGCGCCGAAAATCCAGCCGATGTCCTCGACATGGCCAACCTCGCGCAACAGCCCCGGCAGCACCGGCATGATCAGCCCGATGCCGGCCGCGTCCAGCGCCATTGCCGTCAGCACGACAAGATAGGCCCTTTTCATCGAGATGCTTCTTTCCTAAAATTTATCGGTGATAAGGTGGCGTTTATCACCGATAAATTGGCTGGGCAAGCGAGGTGCATATGAAGCTGGACAAGGCGCTGATCGTCGCGCAGGCGCTCGAGCTGTTGAACGACGTCGGCATCGATGCGCTCTCGACCCGGCTGCTGGCGCAGCGGCTCAAGGTCCAGCAGCCGGCACTCTACTGGCATTTCAGGAACAAGCGCGCCCTGCTCGACGCAATGAACGAGGAGATCCTGCGGCGCGGCCATGGACATCAGGTACCGCTGCCGGGCGAGAGCTGGCAGGAATTCGTACGCAACAACGCCCGCAGCTTCCGCGGCGCCTTGATGGCCTATCGCGACGGTGCGCGCGTCCATGCCGGTACCGAGGCCGATCCGGGCGATCTCGAACATGTCGAACGGTTGCTCACTTTTCTGCGCGAGGCCGGCATGCCTTCCGTCATGGCCATGCGGTTGCTGATGATCGTCGGGCGCTACACGGTGGGCTGCGTCCTCGAGGAACAGGCAGAATATCCGGCCGGCCCGGGTCGAGGTGCGGCGCTCGATGCCAAGGCAAGCGGTTACCCGCTGCTCAGCCAGGCCCTGGCCGATTATCGTGCGGGCGGTCACGAGGCGCTGTTCGAAAGCGGCCTCGACTTGCTGATTGCCGGGGCGCAGGCCGGCATCGCTGAAGGAGGCTGAGCGCGGCGATCCGCGTCTTGCCCGTCAGGCGGCAGGAGCGGGCGGGGCAAGCCATTGCCGCACGATCGCGGCATCGGGGTCGCCGATTTCATGGCCCGAAGCGACGATACGCGCGTCGACCTCGGCGCCGCGCTGGCTGAGCAGCGTTACCAGCGCCGGCGCGAAGGGTCCGTAGGTCAGGTCGGCGGCGCCGGCGACAATCAGCGCCTTGATGCCGGTCAGATCGGTTGCCGGCGTCTCGTCCAGCACCGGCATCGGCCGCAGCAGTGCCGCCCGTCCGACAAGGCCGGGATGGAGCAGCATCAGGCTGGAAACCAGATTGGCACCATTGGAATAGCCGAGAAAGGCCATGCGCTTCGGATCGATCCGGTGCCGCTCCATGGCCTCGGCCACGAAGCGCGCGAAAGCGGCCGTCTCGCGGCGGATGCTGGCCTGCTCGAAGCTGGTCGGCGTGATTCGCTCGAACCAGCGGAAGCCGTCATCCTGAACGATGCGGCCACGCACGGCGACCAGGCAGGCATGCGGTGCGATCTGCCTCGCCAGCGGCACCAGGGTCGTCTCGTCGACACCTGATCCATGCAGCAGGAACAGGCATTCGTCGCTGGCCCCGCCGGATCCGAAGAAGCGATAGGGGAAGGCCAGATCCAGCCGCGGCAGGCTGTTTTCGACGCTTGTATCGCTCATGCCATATCCTTTTGATTACATTTCATTTCACTCAATTTGCCGGCTTCAAAACGCAATATTTTCATGCTCCGCGAAAGTTGATTGAACCGGGCGCATTTCAGTCCGTTTCTGCGCCGATATACTCCCTCGCGGAGGAATCGAAGCGGTGCGCCGGGGGTCGCATTGCTGGGCATGAACAACCAGCTTTGAGGCCTTTTGTCGATGACCACCCCAGTTCCAACCGAGCGCGATACGCGCATCGATGTGCTGCGTGCGCTCGCGCTGCTGACGATCTTCGTCGACCATGTGCCGGGCACGGCTTTCGAGACCCTGACCTACAAGAATTTCGGCTTTTCGGATGCGGCCGAGGCTTTCGTGCTGATATCGGGCATTTCGGTCGCGCTTGCCTATGGCACGAAGTTCCGCCCGGGAGGCCGGCTGCTCGCGACGCTGAAAATGTGGCGGCGGGCAGGCGTGCTCTATATCGCCCATATCGTCACCACGATGGCGGTGATGGCAATGTTCTGTGCCGCGGCGGTGTTCGGCCGGCGGCCGGAACTGCTGAAGCTGATCAACATCGAACCGCTGATGAAGGACACGCCCGAGGTGCTGGTCGGTATCGTCACGCTCGGCCACCAGCTCGGCTACAACAACATCCTGCCGGTCTACGCGGTCCTGCTTTTGCTGGCGCCGGCCTTCTTGCTGTTCATCAGCTACAGGCCGCTTGCAGCGCTGACAGTGTCCGGCTTGCTATGGCTTGTTGCCGGCATCTGGCAGATCGCCCCGCCGAACTATCCCGAGCCCGGCCTCTGGTTCCTCAACCCGCTGTCCTGGCAGATCCTGTTCAACATCGGCCTTGCCGCCATGCTGCATGTCAGGCGCGGCGGCGTCGTCCCGGTCAACCGCTGGCTTATCGGCGCGGCCGCGGCCTATGTCCTGGCCGCGCTGGCATGGGTACATAGTCCGCTTTGGGGCCAGGTGACCTGGTTCGACCTGCCGGTGGTGCTGACCGGCTTCGACAAGACATTCCTGTCGCTCCCGCGGCTGCTGCACATCCTGGCGGTCAGCTATCTGGTGGTGGCACTGCCTGTGGTCTCGAACCTGTTCCGCACCGGACCCGACCATCCGCTGGCGATACTCGGCAAGCGCTCGCTGCCGGTGTTCATCGCCGGCACGCTGATCGCCATGGTCGCCCAGGTGATGAAGCTGATCAATCCCGGCGGCCTCGCCTATGACAGCCTGCTGCTCGCCGCCGGCATCGCCATGCAGTTCGCGCTCGCTTTCTACCTCGAATGGTTGTCGACCATCGGGGGTTCGGGGAAAGCCAGGACGACGCAAAAGGACGCCAAGCCCGTCCAGGCGTCGTTCGGTATCTCGGCCGTGGCTAGAGCCAACCGCTGAGGTCGGCGAGCCGGTTCAGCGGCGCGGTGGAGCCGAGGAGGCGCGCACGATCAGTTCGACCGGCAGCAATTGCCGACTGACCTTGCCGTCGTTTTCCAGGATCGCCTTGACCGCAAGCCGGCCCATCTCGGCGATCGGCTGTGCGACGGTGGTCAGTGGCGGCTCGGATAGCGCTGCTTCGGGAACGCCGTCGAAACCGATGACCGAAACATCATCGGGGACATTCAGCCCGCGCGCGCTCAGCCATTCAAGCGTTGCCAAGGCCATCCTGTCCGACATCGCCAGGATGGCCGTGGGTGGTTCGCCGGAAGCAAAGATCGTTTCCAGCCCCGCCTTTGTGGTGGCGGCATCGTTGGCGGTTTCGTAGACGGGCACTTTGGATGTATCGATGCCAACCCGCGAAAGCTCCCGGAAGTAGCCGGTGAGGCGATCGCGTGTCCCCGCATAGGCCGCGGCGCGAAGCTCCTCGGGTGAAATGATGCCTGTCCTGCCGTCGGCGAAAGGCAGCGCCAGCACGGCAAAGCGGCGATGCCCGAGTTCCGTCAGATGGCGCGCCGCCAGGCTGGCGCCGGCGATGTTGTCGACGCCGATCGCCGCGACGGACCCGTCTTCCGAATCCAGATCCAGCGCCACGAACGGCAGTTTGCGCTCACGCGCCAATTCGACAAGGCGCGAGCCGCCTTCGATACAGAAGACGATGAAGCCGTCGACAAGGGCGCTCTGGATATTCCAGGCAAGCTGTTCGGTGTTGGCCGCCGAGACCAATGAGATCCCGGCCCCGGTCGCATCGCAGGCCTGCGAGATACCCGCCATCATCACGCGCGCGAAGGGATCCTCGAAGAAATAGGAGAGGGGCTCTGCGGTGGCCACGCCAATGGCGTTGACCTTCCCGGCCCGCAGCAGGCGGCCCTTGGGATCGGGGCCGGCATAGCCCATCGCCTCGGCCGCCGCACGGACCCGTTCGCGGACTTCTTCGCGCACGATCTCGGGGCGGCTGAAAACGTTGGAGGCGGTGCCGTGCGAAACACCGGCTGCCTTGGCGATGTCGGCCAGCCGGACGGGTCGTCGATTGCCTGCGGTGAGTGACGCCATTTGCGCGTGCCTCCTGACATGCATTTAGCACGTTCCCGATTTGCATCTAGCACTTTCGTTGGATCGATTCAAATTTTGCTTGACCGGCGGCTTCCATAGGCCTATCTTTGAATCGATCCAACTAAGAATCTGCCTGCTGGATTAAACCTAGATGGGAGGTGCGCCATGCATCCTGTTAACTATCTGTTCGAAGACATCTATCGCAACGACTGGAGCATCGGGTCGGCCGCCAACAAGTCCAAGCGCCGCG
Organism: Mesorhizobium sp. B2-2-4; assembly: GCF_006442375.1. NCBI lineage: Bacteria > Pseudomonadati > Pseudomonadota > Alphaproteobacteria > Hyphomicrobiales > Phyllobacteriaceae > Mesorhizobium > Mesorhizobium sp. B2-2-4. Next base: position 147,856 of record NZ_VFWB01000007.1, read on the forward strand.
GCGGAACAAGCCCGTGGATTCGCGATCTGCGCTTCCTGGTGGCGCGCAAGCGGAGCTGACTGGCGTGAATTTTTTGCGTCGGCCTATTGGATCGATTCAATTCAAATCAAGAGGAGAAGAGCCATGCATCCCATGAAGCATCTGTTCGACGACATTTATCGCAATTATTGGGGCATCGGCACGGCCGCGGAGCGGCCAGAGGCGCCGCGCCGCGCGACGCTCTCGGCGCGCAACCGCGATCTTTGGATCCGACTTGAACGTCGCCGGGATTGAAACCGGCCGCGCATCTCAGGGTCGCCGACGCACCACGGCGGAGACAGCTATGGTCAGCCAGCCTGCGATGAGCAGGGTGCCTCCGATCGGCGCCGACATCGGAAACAGCCTCGATCCGAGAAAATCGCGGGCGAGAAGATCGCCCGTGAAAAGCACGAGCCCGACGAGCAGCACCAGGCTGGCTAACCGCAGCGGGCGATTCGCGTCGAGGAGACCGACGGCGAGAAACACCGGTGCGTGCATCAGCAGGAACGATGCCGCCGTACCGGTGAAGGCGCCGCCGAGATGTGCGGCGGCCGCCGACAGCGCCACGCCGGCCGCGCCCACGATGCCGGCGGCGAGCACAAGCAGACGGCTGCCGGTCGTTTCGGTCAGGTTCATGTCGACGCTCCTTCGGTTGATCGGCTGGGCAGTTCGTCAGGGCTTGCCCGCTTCCATCAACATATTCCGCGTCCGCCGCGCCTGGACAATCCAGTTGTAGACCGCGCCGAGCGCCATCAGCACCGACGTGCCGAGAAACACCGCCCGCATGCCGAAATGGCCGCCGACGAAACCGCCGGCAAGCGGTCCGGCGACCTGGCCGACATATTGGGCCGAGATCGAAAGACCGAGCACGTTGCCGCCGACGCCGTCGGGAATGTTGTGGCGGATGACGCTGGTGATGCAAGGCAGCAAACCGCCGAGCGCCAGGCCCATCAGGAAGCGCAGCCCGATCAGTTGCCAGCCGTCGGTGACGAAGGCCTGCGGAATGAGCAGCAGCGCCGACACGGCCAGCGCGCCGACGACGACGTTCCAGTGACCGACGCGGTCGGCGAGCCTGCCAAGCCATGACGCCGACAGGATTGCGCCAAGGGCGGCCGCCGACATCACCACGCCGGCAACGAGCGTCACCCGGCTCTGGTCCTCGATCAGCTGCTGCACATAGACGGTGATGATCGGCTCGATCGACATGGTGGCGAAGGCCAGCAGCATGCCGGTCGTCAGCATGGCCACGACCGGACGCTTGTCGGCAATTTGCGACCAGCCGCTCTTCGGCTTTGCCGCCGTCGCGGCTTTGCTTGCTTGCGGGCGCTGGTTCTCCTTGATCAGGAATGTCGTCGCCAGAAAGGCAAGGAAGATGACGCCGCCGGACAACAGAAAGGTCGCGCGGATGCCGATTACCGGCGGCAGCGCGCCGCCGAGCAAGGGGCCGACCAGCGAACCTGCCGTGATGCCAGCGGACAAGACACCGAGCGCCCAGCCGGAGCGGTCCTTCGGCGTCTGCATGGCCACCAATATGGTCGAGCCGGAGGAATAGCCGCCGGCAAAGCCGATCAGCAGGCGCAGCAGCACCAATTGCCAGACCGTCTCGACCATTCCGGTCAGCGACATGCAGATCGCCATGCCGAAGGAGGCGCGCACCAGCATCAGCTTGCGGCCGTAGCGGTCGCCGAGCCGTCCCCATAACGGCGCAACGAGCGCCGCCGCGAAGAAGGTCGCCCCATAGGCGATGCCCGACCATTGCACGATCGCCGCATGGCCCTCGACGCCCAGTTGCTCGACATAGAGCGGCAGGAACGGCAAGAGCAGGGTCATGGCGATGAGCGTGCTGAACGAACCCGCGAAGCAGACGGCGAGATTGCGCCGCCAGTGGATATTGTAGCCGCCCTGTTCCGTATCGTTCTGCGTCATGCCGTGCCTGCGTGTGCCAGGGATTGTTGTGGATACCATTTTGGGATACCAAGTCGGTATCCGTCATGGACCCACAGCCCGACCGCTGTCAATGCGGGCACGTGAAAAGGCAACAACGATGTCGCAGATGCACAACGTCGAACGGCAGCTCCGCGAGATGATCCTTGGACTTGAGATCGGCCCGGGTGAGAAACTCACCGAGCGCTGGATCGAAAGCCGCTTCGGCGCCTCGCGCACGCCGGTCAGGGCTGCGCTGCTGCGGCTCGAAACCGAAGGGCTGGTCGGCAGGGACGGGCGCGGCTGGACGGTCTCGCCCATCAACCTGGCCGAACTCGAGCAGATCGCGGTCTACCGCGAAGCGGTCGAGGTCGCGGCCTTGCGGCTGACATGCGGGCTTGCCGACAGAAGTGCCGTCGATGTCATCGAGGCTATGCTCGTCTCTTGCGACGACGACACTCCGCGCGAGGAATGGCATCGCGTCGGCATGGATTTCCACATCGAGCTGGCGCGACTGTCCGGCAATGAATTCCTGTTTCGGGCCGTCCGCGACGCGATGACCAGGCTTTCGCGCGCCCGTTGGCTGGAGGTACGCGATGGAGCGGCCCTTGGCCGCGCCTGGGCCGAACATCATGCCATCCTGGCCGCCGTGCGGAGCGGCGATGCACAGGAAGCCGCGCGCTTGCTCTCGCAGCATATCGTGGGCAGTCGCGACCGTCTGTTGACGTCGCTGGCCAATGATCGCCGCGGCCTTCGCGCCAGGGGATTTGCCGTCGTGGCGGCATAATGCGGCCTGCAGGGCAGGCCACTCGCCGCCGAAAAAAGGACCACCGGCCCCGAGCCCCACTTTCGGCCTCGCTTCGCGGACGCCGATGGCGTAGGACCGGGCGATGGAAAACAACCGATTTGAAGTACCCGTGACCGTCAAATCAGCCACGGCGGGAAGTACACAGCTCTTACGCTCGGCCCGCGAGGCTTCCGACTATCTCATGAACAGCTGGCCCGGCAAGCGCACCCCCAAGCATCGCGCGGCGCTGCAGGCCTGCCACGATGCGCTGGCCGGCGACAAGCCGGCCATGAACGCAAGGCGCGCCTTTATCGCGGCGGCGCGTGAAGTGGACGTCTTCGTCAGCGACAAGGCGCCGGCCTGATCCAGGCCGGATTGCCGCCGCGCGCCGTCATTCCTCTGTTTCAATCTCGGCGTCAGTCTCGGGTTTCTGACGCTCCCGCGCCGCAGCCTTGGCCGCCAGCTTTTCGGCCTTCTTGGCCGCCTTCTGGCGATCGCGTTCTTTGCGTTCCTGATCGTAATTTGGTGCTCGTGCCATAGCGGCTCCTTTTTTGCTGTTCTTGTGGGCTGACTACGCGTCGTTCGCCTTCCGACGTCTCGGAGCCAGCACCAGGGTTCCTATAAGCTGCTTCGGTCGATCACAAGGTCGGCGGCGCCGAAACGCTCCTTTGCCGTCAGCTGCTGATGCCAATAGGGATAGAGCAGGGGCGGGCGGCTGACCGCGTCGAGGCGATCACGTTCCTCGCCGGCCAGCGTCAGGCTGGCCGCCGCGATATTGTCCCTGAACTGGGCCTCGTTGCGCCCGCCGATCACAAGCGAGCTGATAGCCGGCCGGCCAAGCAGCCAGGCAAGCGCCACCTGTGCGGCGGACACACCGCGGGCCTTACCGATTTCGACCAGCACATCGACGATCCGCCACAGCCGGTCCTCGTCGCGGATTGGCGGTTCGGACCAGCCGGCGACCTGGCGCGCGGTCGGGCTGTCACGGTGATACTTGCCCGACAGCAGGCCTCCCGCCAGTGGGCTCCACACCAGCACGCCCAATCCCTGGTCGACCGAGATCGGCAGCAGCTCGTATTCGGCTTCGCGTGCTTCGAGCGTGTAGTGGATCTGCTGGGTGACGAAGCGCGGCTGATGGCGGGTGTCACTGATGGAGAGCGCCTTCATCACCTGCCAGCCGGAATAGTTGGAGCAGCCGATATAGCGGATCTTCCCCTGGCCGACCAGCGTGTCGAGCGCGGCGATGGTCTCTTCGAGTGGCGTCACGCCGTCCCATTCGTGCAGGAAATAGATATCGATGACGTCGGTCTTGAGCCGCTTAAGGCTTTTCTCGCATTCGCGGATCAAATGATGGCGCGACAGGCCTTCGTCATTGGGACCGTCGCCGATGCGCATGCGCGCCTTGGAGGCGATCAGCACGTCGTTCCTGCGCTTGCCGCCGAGTGCCTCGCCGATGATCTCCTCCGACAGGCCGTCCGAATAGACATTGGCCGTGTCGATGAGATTGATGCCGGCATCGATGCACAGATCGATCATGCGCTTCGCCTCGGCGAGATCGCTGTTGCCCACAGCCGCGAACGGGCCGGCGCCGCCAAAGGTCATGGTGCCCATCGTCAGCGCCGAAACCTTCAGGCCGGAACGGCCGAGAGTGCGGTATTCCATGTCAGTCCTCGCGATTGAGAAGAATGGCCCGATCAGGTTGCTGGATTTGTAGGACAATCCGTGCGGCTTGTCGCCCTCCGGCCCCAGCACACCGATGAGCGGCCGTGGCGTGCCCCTGCAATAAAACCGTCATTGCCGGCCTATACTCGGTCGATCAGGGCGTTGCGCGCCGCCGTCAGGACGCGACCAGTGCGCCCGGTCGTTGCCGGAGGCGGCAGCTTGCAGATGGAGGAACACCGATGAATGAATCCATACCCAAGTCCGGCGCCCGGGACTGGCTGGAAGCCGAACTCGCCGACACGCTCGACGAGGACTATGAACTGGAGATGTCGGAACCGGCGCTGTCGCTGGAGATCGCCAGGATCTACAAGAACGCGCATCCGCCTTCTATCGACCGCATGCAGTATTTTCGCGACCTGATCGGGCTGCAATCCGAGCTGATCAAGCTGCAATCCTGGGTCGCCTACCACAAGAAGAAGCTTGTGGTGATCTTCGAAGGCCGCGATTCGGCTGGCAAGGGCGGCGTCATCAAGCGCATCACCCAGCGGCTCAACCCGCGGATCTGCCGCGTCGTGGCGCTTCCGGCACCGACCGAGCGAGAGACGTCGCAATGGTATTTCCAGCGTTATGTGCCGCACCTGCCGGCCGGCGGCGAGATCGTTCTGTTCGACCGCTCCTGGTACAACCGTTCCGGCGTCGAGCGGGTGATGGGTTTCGCTGGGCCCGATCAGGTGGAGGAATTCTTCCGTGACGTGCCGGAGTTCGAGCGCATGCTGGTCCGTTCGGGCATCACGCTGGTCAAATACTGGTTCTCGATCACCGACGAGGAACAACAGATGCGCTTCCTGATGCGCATCCACGATCCGATGAAGCAGTGGAAGCTGTCGCCGATGGACCTGCAGTCGCGGGTGCGCTGGGAACAGTACACCAAGGCCAAGGAAGAGACCTTCGCCCGTACCAACATTCCGGAGGCGCCCTGGTTCATCGTCGAGGGCAACGACAAGAAGCGCGCCCGGCTGAACTGCATCGACCACCTCTTGCAGCAGGTTCCCTATGAAGAGGTGCCGCACGAGGAGATCACGCTGCCCGAGCGGGTCTTCAATCCCGAATACGAGCGCCAGGTGCTGCCGCGCGAGCTCTACGTGCCCGAGAAGTATTGAACGAGAGTTTGTCCTTCTCCCCGTATAGTGACGGGGAGAAAGGATCTGCACCAAGGGTTGCCAATTCCCACTGTCGCAGACAACTAATTCCTAAGTCCGCTTGATGACGACATGCGTGGCAAGCGGCGTCGCTACTTGTTCGCTGCACGCGTAGCCGAGCTTCGGCATATCAATCCCGGCGAAGAGGTGCTCGCCGGAGCCGAGCAGCACCGGCGAGATCGCCAGATGCATCTCGTCGATGAGCCTCTCCTGGAGGTACTGCCGGATGGTGGCGACGCCGCCGCCGACCCGCACATCGCTGCCATTGGCCGCTGCCCTTGCCTGCTCGAGCGCCGAATGGATGCCATCCGTAATGAAGTAAAAGGTCGTGCCGCCCTCCATGACGATCGGCTCGCGCGCATGGTGGGTCAGCACGAAGACCGGCACATGATAGGGCGGGCTGTCGCCCCACCAGCCCTTCCAGTTTTCGTCAGGCCATTCGCCGCGGATCGGCCCGAACATGTTGCGGCCGAGGATCCAGGCGCCGACATTCTCGAAGCTGCGCGCCGCGAACGCCTCGTTGGTATCGGTTGTGCCGCCGTCGTCTCCGAGCACCATCTTGCGGAAGGTGCGGGTACCGATCATCCATTTGTGCAGGGCTTCCCCGCCGACCCCGAGCGGGTTTTTCAAATCCTGGTCGGGACCGGCGCCGTAACCGTCGAGCGACAAGGTGAATGCGTTGACGCGAAGTCTGGACATGGAAAGCCTCCTCAGACCAGTTGTATTTTGCAAGCAGTTACTTTCTAGCAAACCGATTGCAAATTGCAAGTAGTATTTTCAGCGATCGAGAAGATGCATATCCGTACTTCGCCCATGCGATGTCCAGAGTGAAAGTGGCGGCTGCCGAGACAGCCGCCATACCGGCTCATTCGCCGGTGAGTTCCATGAAGAGCATATGGTTTGAAGGCGCTGGGAGGAAACTATGCTCTCAGCATCTCCGCCACCTCAGGGGCGAAATAGGTCAAAATGCCGTCGCAGCCGGCGCGTTTGAACGCAAGAAGCGATTCCAGCATAGCCTTTTCGCCGTCGATCCAGCCATTGGCGCCCGCCGCCTTGATCATCGAATATTCGCCCGACACCTGGTAGGCGAAGGTTGGCACCGCAAATTCGTCCTTCAGCCTGCGGATGATATCGAGATAGGGCAGGCCGGGCTTGACCATCAGCATGTCGGCGCCTTCGGCCAGGTCCTGCTCGGCCTCGCGCACCGCTTCGTCTGAATTGGCGTGGTCGATGTAATAGGTCTTCTTGTCGCCCTTGAGCAGGCCGGCCGTGCCGACCGCCTCGCGGTACGGCCCGTAGAAGGCGGAGGCGAATTTCGTCGCATATGACATGATCGCCACGTCCTGGAAACCGTTTGCGTCGAGCGCGTCGCGGATGGCGCCGATGCGGCCGTCCATCATGTCGGACGGCGCGATGATGTCGGCGCCGGCCGCTGCTTGTATGACGGCCGCCGCGGTTACCTGTTCCACCGTCTCGTCATTGACGATGAGGCCGTCGCGCAGGATGCCGTCATGACCATGGCTGGTGAACGGGTCGAGCGCGGCGTCGGTGATGACGCCGATCTCAGGCACCGCGTCCTTGATCGCGCGCGTGGCGCGGTTGATGACGTTGTCGGGGTCGAGGATATGCGAGCCGGTCTCGTCGCGCAGCGAAATGTCCACATTGGGAAAGGTGGCAAGCGCGGGGATGCCGAGCTTCGCCGCGCGTTCGGCCTCCTTGACGGCAAGGTCGATCGACAGGCGGAAGACGCCCGGCATGGCGGCGATCGGCTCGCGCACTTGTCTGCCGTCGACGACGAAGATCGGCCAGATCAGGTCGTCGACGGAAAGCCTGTTCTCCTGCACCAGGCGCCGCGACCAGTCGGCCTTGCGCATGCGTCGCAAGCGGCGGCTGCCGGTGATGTCGTCGACGCTGCGCGCGCCGGCAGGTTTTGCGGGGGTGAATCTGTTCATCGCCAAAACTCTCGTTTGGCCGGCTTTTATCACGCACCCGTGGTGCTGACCAATGCGACACGTTTGTGCCAGCAATCCGGCCGGGTCCTTATTCGGGTTGCCCGTTGCCCGAAAGGATCTGCGCCGCACCGCGCATGCCGACACGGAACGCCTCGTCGAAGCCGACGCCGCGCACTTGCCAGGCGTAGGTCTTGCCGGCCTTCGCCAGCCGCCAGTCGGCGATCCAGCCCAACTCCTTGTCGCTCCAGACGATGCTGCCGGAAAGCGCTTGGTCGGCGCCGGCCATTTTCGCAACCGTGTCCAGCTTCGCCATGTCGGCCTCGCGCATGATCCTGTCGTCCAGCCCCGCCTTCGACAGCAGCGCTGCCGTTGGGAAGGTTACCTGCATGGCAACCGGCGCGGCGGCATTGCCGAACGACTCGCGCATCAGCACGCCGCGCTCGTCATCGGCATCGAGCGCGAAATGCCTGACCCCGCGCTCGGTCGACAAGAATACCGCCAGCCCTGGGCGTTCGGTCAGCCACGGCCTGCTGCCGAGCGAAGCCAGCACCGGATCGATCATCGCCGGGCTGTACTGGCAGTAGAGATTGTGAGGCCGATCATACGTGCCCTGATCGTCATGGTTGGGAATGCCTTCCATGCGATCGCGGTAGCGAAAGGCCGCCACGAAGCTGCCGGCCTTGTCGCGCAGCGCCGCCATCTCCGGTTTCGCCGGCAGGCGCTGGTCGCCGGAAACCCGGACCAGAACCGCGTCGAGGCAACGTTTGAAGCCGGCCTGGCGGTTCTTCTCGTACCGACCGTTGACGATGGTCTGCGACTGGTAAAGATCGGCGAGGCTGGCCGCCAGGGTCGATTGCAAAGCCAGGCAAATGACGATCAGCCCGATCGTCATCGGCACGAGGCGCGCAAATCCAGCCATGAGCCACACCCATTGGAAAACTTGCTACAGCTGCGCAGTCGCCGTGCGGTTCCCGGCGTTGCGGCGACAACGGCTCTTTTAGCACTAGGCTCCGGCCCGAGCCAAGACGCGCTGCCGGCATGCCGGCATTGACGCGGCCATGGGCCACGCTTTAGCACTTCAGTCCCGGCGGAGCGGGGGAGGGATTCTTTCACGATGGATTTTGGCGGAGGCGACGAGATCCGCTTCGAACATCTGGGCCGGGCCGGCATCGTCACGTTGACGCGGCCGCGGGCACTCAATGCGGTCACGCACGGGATGGTCAACGCGCTCGCCAAGGCATTGCACGCTTGGGAGCGGGACTGGAGCGTCGATGTCGTCGTCGTCAAGGCCGAGGGCAGGGCGTTTTCGGCCGGCGGCGACATTCTCCACATCTACGAGGCCGGCCGGGCCGGCAAGCCGCCCGTCGAGTTCTTCACCGACGAATATCGGCTGAATGCCCAAATCGCGCGTTTCAAAAAACCTTATGTGGCGCTGATCGACGGCATCGTCATGGGTGGCGGCGTCGGCATCTCCTTTCATGGATCGCATCGGGTGATGACGGAAAATGCGCAGTTCGCCATGCCGGAGGTGGGAATCGGCTTTTTCCCGGATGTCGGCGCCAGCCATCTGCTGCCCGATCTTGGCGGTTCCTTCGGCATGTACCTGGCGCTGACCGGCAATCGTATCCGCTATGGCGACGCGTTGTGGTCCGGGCTGGCCACGCATACGATCAAGGCGCAGGACCAGGCTGGCTTTCTCGACCAGCTCGCCGCCACCGGCGATCCCGAATCGGTGCTGCGCGGCTTCTTCATCCCGGCGAAGCGCGAGACGGACAGGCAGGTGCTGGAGGCGATCGCCCACCACTTCGCGCAGGCGTCGCTTGCCGATATCATCGGCAGCCTGGAGCAGGCGGCAGGGAGCGATGAGTTTGCGGCAAGGACGCTGGCGACGATCCTGACGCGCTCGCCGACCAGCCTTCGTGTCGCCTGGCGCCAGATCACTGCCGGCCTGACGCTGCCGATGGATCAATGCATGAAGATGGAGTTCCGCATCCTCAACCGGATGCTCGCGGGCCACGATTTCTACGAAGGCATACGCGCCACCATCATCGAAAAGGGTTCCAAGCCGCAATGGCTGCCGGCAACCCTCGATGCGGTCGACGACGCGGATGTCGATGCCTATTTTGCCTCGCTCGGTGAACGGGAACTCGCGCTATGAGTGAGGTGACGTCCAGACGCGTCGTGCTTCAGCCTTCAGGGGTGGAGGTTATCTTCGCCTGGTTCCAGCGAATCATATCAGGATACTGCCTGCTGTTCGGTATCCTGTACTGGATCAGGCTTATCGGCTTCTATCCCGGCTCGCTGTGGCGCTTCGACCTGATGCCGGTCCACTGGCAGGTGACAGCGGTGATGCTCGCCGTGTTTTTTCCCTTTGCCGCAGCCGGCCTATGGATGCTGGCTTCCTGGGGGCCGGTGATCTGGTTCATCTGCGCCGCGACGGAGATCGTCATGTATGCCGGCTTTCCCGAACTCTTCGGCCGCCGCCCGCTCATCGTCGTCTCGCATGCGGGGGTGGCGCTGCTCTATGTCGTTTTCCGCCTCGTCATCTATCTGCAGAAGCGGACGCCCCGGACCTGAAGCCGGCACGCGCCGCCGGCGATCCGGCGGATCGGATTTCGCCCTGAAATCATTGGCTAAATCTTTAGGTTAATTATCCTTGCTCGAGTGACCGTTCGTTAAGCGTCTTGCGAAACCTATTACCGGTAAGCTCTTGTTAGCCTTGGCGTTTAAGTCGAATTTTATGAGTATTCGATAGTGTCGCGATCAAGGTGAAAAACAAAAAATCACCAGGGCGACAAACGAGAGGCAAAGACAATGATCAATTCGCGTCCGGCGGCAAAGACCGCCAACGTTTCCGACGATCGCCGCGAGGCAATCCGTTCCCTTTACATGGAATCGCTCCAACTGGTCGAGCGCCTGCACCGCCGTCTGCTCGACGTGATCAAGGACGAGTTCGACCGCAATGGCCGTTCCGACATCAACGCCATCCAGGCGCTGCTGCTCTTCAACATCGGCAATTCGGAGCTGACTGCCGGCGAGTTGCGCTCGCGGGGCTACTATCTCGGCTCGAACGTCTCCTACAATCTCAAGAAGCTTGTCGATCTCGGCTTCATCAACCACCAGCGCTCGCGCATCGACCGTCGTTCGGTCCGCGTCTCGCTGACGCCGAAGGGCAACGAGGTGGCGGACGTGGTCGCCGGTCTCTATGAGCGCCATGTCGGCTCGATCGAGCAGGTCGGCGGCATCAACACCGACGAATTCAAGCAGATGAACCGCGCCCTCCAGCGCCTCGACCGCTTCTGGAACGACACCATCGCTTACCGGATGTAAGCCACATCCCCAATCAGAAGCCGCGCCACAGAAGCGCGGCCGCAACAGCGACCTCCAGTCAGGGCCGGTGCCGAAAAGCATCGGTCTTTTCTTTTCGTTGCGCTGGCCGAAGCAAATTGCGGGCCAAGGCCACGTTGCCGCCATATTCCAATGGAACCGAAGATGGCAGTGATGCTGTGGTGAAGACCATGAGTTCACCCGCAGCCGCGTAGCCTTGCGCGTTTTCACACCGAGGTGATGCGGACCATGGTTGGCTAATTGTTAAGATTGCCAATTTTAGAGTGCGGGCGAGATCGCCCGATGATCAACGCAGCAAGTGTTCGAACTGCTACAAATGTCTGGAACGTCCATGAGAACCAGCCGCCGTTTCTTCCTTTCCGGAGCCTCCGCGCTCGCAGCCGCCGTTGTTGCCGGCCGCGCCAGCGCGCAGGATGTGATCGGGGACATCCTGAAGTCCTCGGCGCGCGGCAACTGGGACGATCAGTTCGACGCCCGCGCCAGCGCAGGCGGCAAGGTGGCCTCGACGCTGCCGATCTTCAGCCCGCAGACCGTCGCCTTCACCGAGCAGGCTGTGGCGCAGTACCAGAACATTGTCGGGCAGGGCGGCTGGGTCGAGGTTCCCGCGACCAAGAAACTGCAGCTCGGCGTCGACGATCCCGATGTCGTGCCGCTGCGCAAGCGCCTGATGGTCGCCGGCGACCTGTCGCAGAGCGCCGGCATCTCGACGGCCTTCGATTCCTATGTCGACTCGGCGGTCAAGCGCTTCCAATTGCGCCACGGCCTGCCGGCCGACGGAGCGCTGGGCAAATATACCTACGCGGCGATGAACGTTTCGGCGCAGATCCGGCTCGGCCAGTTGCAAACCAATCTCCAGCGATTGAAGGAGAAGGCGGGCACGCTTGGCAGCCGTTATGTGCTGGTCGATATTCCGGCAGCGCAGGTCGAGGCGGTCGAGAACGATCGCGTCGTGCTTCGCCATACCGCGATCGTCGGCAAGATCGATCGCCAGACACCGATCGTCAATTCCAAGATCAACGAGATCATCGTCAATCCATATTGGAACGCGCCGGTGTCGATCGTGCGCAAGGACATCATCCCATTGATGCGCAAGGACCCCGATTATCTCAAGAACAGCCATATTCGCCTGTTTGCGCCAGATGGCAGCGAAGTCGATCCGATGAATGTGGACTGGTCGACCGACGACGCGGCCAAGTACCGTTTCCGCCAGGATCCCGGTTCGGACAACGCCATGGCGTCGGTGAAGATCAATTTCCCGAGCCCGGACGGCGTCTACATGCACGATACGCCGCAGCAGAGCCTGTTCGGCAAGATGATGCGCTTCGATTCCTCGGGTTGCGTACGCGTGCAGAACGTGCGCGACCTCGTCACTTGGATCCTGCGCGACACGCCCGGCTGGGACCGTCAGCATTTCGAGGCTGCGATCAAGACCGGCGAAAACACGCCGGTCCAGGTCACCAACCCGGTGCCGGTGCATTTCCTCTATCTCTCGGCCTGGTCGACGGGCCCCGGCGTCGTCCAGTTCCGCGACGACATATATGGCCTCGACGGAAACAACGAGCTGCAGATCACTTCGTCGCTCTAAGCAATTGATTATTCAGGGAAAAGGCCGCTCTTGAGCGGCCTTTTCTGTCGTCGCCGCCAGGCCGTTCACACCGCCGCTGACCTCCAACTCTGCGTAGGCGCGCTCCGGCTGGACGAAGCGCGGGCGATTGCGCATGGTCGGCAAAACTGCCGGAAATCGGACCATGCAAGTTGCCGTCTTCATCCTCGTAGTGCTCGTCCTGGTGGCGCTTTCCGGTGCATTGGTGCGGCTGGTGCGGCTGCCGCTGCCGGTGCTGCAGATCGCCATGGGTGCTGCGCTGGCCTGGCCGGCGCGCGGGCTGCATGTCGAGATCGATCCGGAACTGTTCCTGCTCGTATTCATTCCGCCGCTTCTGTTCGCCGATGCCTTTGCTGCGCCCAAGCGCGAGCTTGTCGCCTTGCGTGGCCCCATCCTCGACCTTGCCATCGGACTGGTCTTCTTCACCATCGTCGGATTTGGCTACGCCTTGCATTGGCTGGTGCCCAGCATCCCGCTCGTCGTCGCTTTCGCGCTCGCCGCGGTGCTGTCGCCGACTGACGCGGTGGCGGTGTCTTCCATAGTCGACAGGAACATCGTTCCGGCGCGGCTGATGCATATATTGGAAGGCGAGTCGCTGCTCAACGACGCCTCGGGCCTAGTCATGTTCCGCTTTGCCGTGGCGGCGGCATTGACCGGCAGCTTTTCCTTCGCCGCGGCCTCGCTGAGCTTTCTCTATGCCGTGGCTGCCGGCATCCTCGCCGGCATGGCGGCGCTGTTCGTTGCCGCCAAGGCGCTGCAACTGCTCAACCGCATCGGCGGCGTGCCGGCGGAGGCGCAGGTTCTGGTCATGATCCTGGTGCCTTTCGTCTCCTATCTCGGCGCCGAGCATATCGGCGCCTCGGGCATCCTGGCGGCGGTCACCGCCGGCCTGTTGACCGGAGTTTCCGGCATGTTCCGCTTTCTCGGTGTCTCGGCGCGCATGCAGACGATGTCGCTGTGGTCGACGCTGTCCTTCGTCTTCAACGGCGCGCTCTTCATCCTGCTTGGCCTGCAATTTCCCGATATCATCCGTAAGGTGCCGCCGGAGTTGTCCAGCCGGCACTGGATCATCGAGCCGGTGCTGACAGTCCTGCTGCTGACCCTTTGCCTGATCGGCCTGCGTTTCCTGTGGATATGGATCGGCGACATGGCGGGCGCCATGGCGGCGCGGCTCGGCAAGCGAAAGGCCGAGCCGTTCGGCCTGCGCGTGCGGCTCGCCGGATCGGTCGCCGGCGTGCGCGGAGCGATCACGTTGGCCGGTATCCTGTCGCTGCCGCTCACCTTGCAGGACGGCTCGCCGTTCCCGGCCCGCGACGTGGTGATCTTCCTCGCCGCCGGGGTCATCATCTGCTCGCTGGCCATCGCCAGCCTCGCGCTGCCGAAGATCGCTCGCGGGCTGGTCGAACCGGGCGAGGACCCGGCAGCGGCCGAGGAGCGCCGGGCGCGGGTCGGCGCAGCCAATGCGGCGATCGCCAGGATCGAGAGCATCGCCAATGAGGCAGGCGAGGGCGGGGCCGTCGAGGCACGGCTCGCCGTTGCCGACAGCATCGTCGCCGGCTACCGGCGCCGCATCGCCGCCTCCGACGAGGCCGACGAAGCGCGTGCCGAGGCGCGTGAGGCGAGCCGTCTGGAGCTTGAACTCAGGGCGGCCGGCATAGAAGCCGAGCGCGCCGCGCTACGCGCCATGTTTCTCAGCCGCGAGATCAATGACCATACGATGCGGGCGCTGTTTTCCGAGATCACCTTGACCGAGGCTCTTCTGAAGCGGCGGCGCGACAGGAAATAACGGTTCGCCGCTCTGCTTGCCGCAATCGGGCCAGCAAATTTCGCGCCGCAAACGTGGCGAGGCGAAAACAACTGTGTTAATGGCGCGGCGAACCCAATCCTGTCACACAAAAATGTGCAGGGGTTTGGGACAACGGCATGCGCAAGACAAAACCGACCTCCGGACCTAAGGAATTCAGGCCATGGCAACAGCAGCGGCAGCGTCGAACAAATTCGAATCCTTCTTCGAAACCACGCTGGAAGATGCCGATCCGGAAATTTTCGGCGCGATCCGCAACGAACTCGGACGCCAGCGCCACGAGATCGAACTGATCGCGTCTGAGAACATCGTCTCGCGCGCCGTGCTCGAAGCGCAGGGTTCGATCATGACCAACAAATACGCCGAGGGTTATCCGGGCAAGCGCTACTATGGCGGCTGCCAGTTCGTGGATGTCGCCGAGGAGCTGGCGATCGAGCGCGCGAAAAAACTATTCGGCTGCAACTTCGCCAATGTGCAGCCCAATTCCGGCAGCCAGATGAACCAGGCGGTGTTCCTGGCTCTCTTGCAGCCGGGGGACACCTTCATGGGCCTCGACCTCAATTCCGGCGGGCATTTGACGCACGGCTCGCCAGTCAACATGAGCGGCAAATGGTTCAAGGTCGTGTCCTACGGCGTGCGTAAGGACGACCACCTGCTCGACATGGACGCCATCGAGAAGACGGCGCATGAGACGAAGCCGAAGCTGATCCTGGCCGGCGGCACCGCCTATTCGCGCATCTGGGACTGGAAGCGCTTTCGCGAGATCGCCGATGCGGTCGGCGCCTACCTCATGGTTGATATGGCCCACATCGCCGGCCTCGTCGCCGGCGGCGTGCATCCCTCGCCGCTGCCGCATGCCCATGTGGTGACGACCACCACGCACAAGTCGCTGCGCGGCCCGCGCGGCGGCATGATCCTGTGCAACGACGAGGAGATCGCCAAGAAGATGAACTCGGCGGTGTTCCCCGGCCTGCAGGGCGGACCGCTGATGCATGTCATCGCCGCCAAGGCGGTTGCCTTCGGCGAGGCGCTGAAGCCGAGTTTCAAGCTCTATGCGGAGAGCGTCGCCGCCAACGCCAAGGCGCTGGCGTCCAGCCTACAGGAGACTGGCCTCGACATCGTGTCGGGCGGCACCGACAACCACCTGATGCTGGTCGACCTGCGCCCCAAGAATGCCACCGGCAAGCGCGCCGAGGCAGCGCTTGGGCGCGCCAACATCACATGCAACAAGAACGGCATCCCCTTCGACCCGGAAAAGCCCTTCGTCACCTCCGGCGTGCGGCTCGGCACGCCCGCCGGCACAACGCGCGGCTTCGGCCAGGCCGAGTTCCGCGAAATAGGCAAGCTGATCGCCGAGGTGCTGGATGGCCTCAAGGCCGCCAATTCCGATGAGGGCAATGCCTCGGTCGAGGCCGCGGTCAAGGCCAAGGTCGTGGCGCTGACCGATCGATTCCCGCTCTACCCTTATCTCGGTTGACCTCGCGCCACGCGTCATCTCTTATCCGCCAGCGGCGCGCCGACCCCCGATCGGTCGACGCGCCGAACTGGAGACCAGACGATGCGTAATTTCCGTACCGCCATCCTTGGCGCCCATGGCTTGCTGGCCGTTT
This sequence comes from Mesorhizobium sp. B2-2-4, assembly GCF_006442375.1. Taxonomy (NCBI): domain Bacteria; kingdom Pseudomonadati; phylum Pseudomonadota; class Alphaproteobacteria; order Hyphomicrobiales; family Phyllobacteriaceae; genus Mesorhizobium; species Mesorhizobium sp. B2-2-4. The sequence continues at coordinate 163,762 of NZ_VFWB01000007.1, forward strand.
CCCTGACATTGCCCGGGACTGCCCTTGCGCAGACCGCCCCTGAAGTGCCCGCCACCGCTACCTTCGGCAGATGGACAACCATCGTCGATACGCTCGACACCGGGCAGGATGCGCGCAAGACCTGCGCCGCTTCGACTGCCTTTTTCGATGCCAGCGGCAATTCGGGCACGCTGACGCTGTCGATCTCGAACGGCGACGCCATGCCGCCGGACGCCTACCCGGCCATCATGCTTATTGTCGACAACCGGAACCTGCCCACTGGCAAGAAGATCGCCGCGACTTTTGGTGATCCTGGCGTCAAGGTTTCCGCCACCGTCTATTCGAACGATGCCGTGAACGGCCGTCCCAGCTGGACGGTCGACAACCAGCCCAAGACCAGTCTCGCGCTCTTGCGAGCCATGCGCAAAGTCACCTCGCTCGATGTCGCTTTCGGCAAAGAGGCTTTCGCCAGCATTCCGATGGACGGCTTCACTAAAGCCTACCGCAACCTCGGCACATCATGCGGCTTTCCGACCAAGGACGTTGCACCCTAGCCAAGCGCGCGAAGGCGGGTGCTGGCAATCTGCCTCGCGGCTCGCTATCTCTGACGCGAAAGGGTCTGCGTGCCTTGCCATCGTGGCAAAAGGCTCTAAGCCTTTTCGCCTCACCAGATTCGTGAACCCAAGGCTCTCAATGCGCTGTCCCTATTGCCAGTCCGAAGATACGCAGGTGAAGGATTCGCGCCCCGCCGAGGATGGCGCGGCGATCCGCAGGCGTCGCGTCTGCCCCGATTGCGGCGGCCGTTTCACCACCTTCGAGCGCGTGCAGTTGCGCGACCTCGTCGTGGTCAAGAAGTCGGGGCGAAAAGTGCCTTTCGACCGCGACAAGCTCTTGCGCTCCGTCGAGATCGCGGTGCGCAAGCGCAATGTCGATCCCGAGCGCATCGATCGTGCCGTGACCGGCATCGTGCGCCAGCTGGAAAGCTCCGGCGAGACCGAAGTGGCCTCGGGCGAGGTTGGGCGGCTGGTCATGGAAGCGCTGAAGTCGCTCGACGACGTCGCCTACGTCCGCTTCGCCTCGGTCTACCGCAATTTCCGCGAGGCCAAGGATTTCCATGAGCTGCTGGGGGAATTGAAAGGCGACGAGGACAAGAGCGAAGAGGACGCTGGCTGAGCATGGCGGAACGCAGCGAGGCCGGACAGGCAGCCCTTGACCGCCGTTTCATGGCAGCCGCACTCAGACTGTCGCGCAGGAATGCGGGCCGGACCTCAACCAATCCTTCCGTTGGTACACTCATCGTGCGCGACGATGGCTTGGGCCCGATGATTGTCGGCACCGGCGTCACCGCTGTCGGCGGCCGCCCGCATGCCGAGACCGAGGCGCTCGCCGAAGCGGGCGAACTGGCGCGCGGCGCCACCGCCTATGTCACGCTGGAGCCTTGCGCGCATCACGGACGCACGCCGCCTTGCGCCAATGCACTGGTCACTGCCGGCATCGCGCGCGTCGTTGGCGCCGCCAGCGACCCCGATCCGCGCGTGTCAGGCCAAGGCTACGCGATCCTGCGCACCGCGGGCGTCGAGGTTGTGGAGAATGTCCTGGCGGCGGAGGCCGCCGAGCAGATGGCCGGCTATCTCATTCGATCGCTTAGGAAACGGCCGGAAGTGTCTCTCAAGCTAGCGCTTTCCAGCGACGGCAAGATCGGCATGGAAGGGGCTGGGCAGGTGTCGATCACAGGCGACATTGCGCGCCGTGAAGTCTATCTAATGCGCGCCGAAGCCGATGCCATCCTGATCGGCATTGGCACGGCGCTGGAGGACGACCCGGCGCTGACGGTGCGCTTGCCGGGATTGGAGAACCGGTCGCCGGCGCGCATTGTGCTCGACAGGCAGATCAGGCTGCCTGAGACTTCGAAACTGGTGTCCGGTGTCGACCGGGTGCCGCTCTACGTCGCGGCTTGCCTGGAAGCCGATCCTCTGCGGCGGGCAACGCTCGAACGCGCCGGCGTGCGTTTCATCGGCACCGAGACGCATGCAGGCGGCGTGGCGCTGCCGGAACTGCTCGAGGATATTGCCGCGCTCGGCATGGCCAGCGTGCTGGTCGAAGGCGGAGCCAGGGTGGCCAGCGCCTTCCTGTCGGAAGGCCTGGTCGACCGCATCGTGCTGTTCCGGGGGCCGGAGGCGATCGGCAAGGGGGGCATTGCATCGCCCATCGATGCCAACCATGTCCCAGCGGGATTTCGCAAACTGCGCGAGATGCGGTTCGGCGAGGACAGCTACGCCGAGTGGATAAGAGACTTTTAGGATCAACACCGATGTTTACGGGCATTGTTACAGACATAGGTACCGTCGCGGCCGTCAAGCCGCTGCGGGAAGGCGTGGGATTGCGCATCGACACCGCCTATGATCCCGAAACCATCGCCATCGGCGCCTCGATATCATGCGGCGGCGTTTGCCTTACCGTGACGGCCTTGCCCGACAGCGGCTCGAACGCGCGCTGGTTCGAAGTCGAGGCCTGGGAGGAGGCGCTCCGGCTGACGACGGCGATGGGCTGGAAATCGGGCACGCGGATCAATCTGGAGCGGGCGTTGAAGATCGGCGACGAGCTTGGCGGCCACATCGTGTCGGGCCATGTCGACGGTACCGCCGAGATCGTCGAGCGCAAGGATGAAGGCGACGCCGTTCGCTTCACGCTGGAAGCGCCGCGCGGGCTGGCGAAGTTCATCGCGCCGAAAGGCTCCGTCGCGCTCGACGGTACCTCGCTCACCGTCAACAAGGTGGAAGGCACCCGCTTCGACGTGCTTCTGATCCACCATTCGCTGACCGTCACCACCTGGGGTGAGCGCCAGGTCGGCGACCGCGTCAATCTCGAGATCGATACCATGGCCCGCTATGCGGCCCGCCTGGCGGAAGCGGCGAAAGAGGGGCTTTGAGCATCGCCGAGCTGTTCATGAGGAACTAGCGGTGATGGAAAACAGGAATTCCAAAGTGCAAGCGCGGCTGGGGTGGCCGATGTAGATGCTGGCCGAGTAGTGGCCCACGCCATTGTTGCCTGGGCTCAAAGCCTCGCTACAGACTGTCCGATCTCGGTACCCCGTCCCAATGAGGCAATCTTGTGCTTGCGATCAATCCGGCTTCGGCCTAAGTCACCGGCGATCCCGGAGACATTTATGGCTGGCACATCCCAACACGGCAAAGCGTTCATTCGCCCGAAGAAGAAGGCCCACCTTCTCGTTATCGAGGCACGCTTCCACGACGATCTTGCCGACGCGCTGCTCGAAGGCGCGACGAGCGCGCTTGACGAAGCGGGTGCGACCTACGACGTCGTCACCGTTCCAGGTTCGCTCGAAATTCCCGCCGTCATTACCTTCGCGCTGGACGGCGCGGCGGAAGGCGGCATGAACTATGACGGCTTCGTCGCGCTTGGCACCGTCGTCCGCGGGGACACCTATCACTTCGATATCGTCGCCAATGAATCCAGCCGCGCACTGATGGACCTGTCCGTGCAGGACTCGGTCTGTATCGGCAACGGCATCCTGACCACGGAAAACGACGCGCAGGCCTGGACGCGAGCCAAGCGTTCGGAGGGCGACAAGGGTGGCTTTGCCGCGCGCGCGGCGCTGACCATGATCGCGCTCAAGGAACGACTGGGAGCGCGATCGTGAGCGACCCCGCTTCGCCCGGACAGCCCACGGTGCGCCACGCCAACAAGCGCGGCGCGGCGCGGCTTGCCGCCGTGCAGGCCCTCTATCAGATGGATGTCGCCGGCAGCGGCGTCTTCGAGATCACTGCCGAATACGAAGCGTTTCGCCTTGGCAAGGAAGTCGATGGCGCGCTTTACCGCGAGGCGGATGCCCAATGGTTCCGCGCCATCCTCACCGGTGTCGTCGAGGACCAGAAAACCATCGATCCGGTTATCCGCCAGGCGCTGACCGATGACTGGCCGCTGTCGCGCCTCGATTCGACACTGCGCGCAATCCTGCGCGCCGGTGTCTACGAACTGATAAAGCGCGAAGACGTGCCGGTGGCGGTGATCGTTTCCGAATACGTCGATATCGCCAAGGCTTTCTACGAGGAAGACGAGCCGAAGCTGGTCAACGCCGTGCTCGATCGCGTCTCCCGTCGGGTGCGTGGCGAGGGACGCGGCAAGGACGCTTCATGACGGCGGTCGCCATCGAGGCGGCCAGGGAGGCGCGGCGCACCGCGTTGATCCTCGCCGCCTCGCAGGCGATCATCGGTTCGGCAGCGCCCATCGCCATCTCCATGGGCGCGCTTGCCGGTCAATATCTGCTCGGCCCGGACAAGTCGCTGGCGACGGCGCCGATCACCGGCTTCAATCTCGGCGTGGCACTCGGTGCGCTGCCGGCGGCGGCCATCATCCGCGCCATGGGCCAGCGCGGCGGCTTCATGACCGGTACGATCGTCACCGCGCTTGGCGGTCTGGTCGCGACGCTGGCACTCTTCCATGGCAGTTTTTGGCTGTTTGCCTTCGGCCTGACGGTGATCGGTGTCGGTGGCGCCTTCGTCCAGCAGTTCCGCTTTGCCGCCGCCGACAATGCGCCGCCGCAATTCAAGGCGCGCGCCATCTCCTTCGTGCTGGCGGGCGGCATCATCACCGCCATTCTCGGACCGCAGATCGTCATCTTCACCCGCGAGTTGTTCGCACCGGTGATGTTTGCCGGTTCGTTCGCATCCATCCTGGTGCTAGCCGCCGTCGGCGCGGCGATCCTGTCATTGCTGCGCCTGCCGGCGAGGGCCGCCGCCGGCGGAACGGAAATTGCCGGCAGCGATGCCCGGCCCTTGGCCGAGATCGTCACGCAGCCGCGTTTCGTCGCGGCACTCTTCTGCGCGGTCGGCAGCTATGCCCTGATGAGCTTCGTCATGACCGGCGCGCCGCTCGCCATGGTCGGCTGCGGCCTGTCGGAGGACGATGCGACGCTCGGCATTTCGTGGCATGTCATGGCAATGTTCGGGCCGAGCTTCTTCACCGGATCGCTGATCCATCGCTTCGGTGCTGAACGCATTGTCGCGGTCGGCCTCCTGCTGCTGATCGGCTGTGCGGTCGTCGCGCTGTCCGGCTTGGCGCTATGGCAATTCTGGACGGCGCTGATCCTGCTCGGCCTCGGCTGGAATTTCGGCTTCATCGGCGCCACGGCCATGGTCGCGGCAAGCTACCGGCCTTCCGAAAAGGGCAAGGTGCAGGGGTTCCACGACTTCGTCCTGTTCGGCTCCGTGGCCTGCGCCTCGCTGATGTCGGGCATGGTCTACAATGCCTGGGGCTGGACCATGCTGAACTGGATGATCTTTCCCGTCACCGTGCTATGCTTCGTCGCGCTCGGCGCGCTGAGGATTGCGAGCTTGCGTCTGGCTTGACGCCCAATTTGAATTTATGCGTCCGGCGGCAGAACCTGAAGCACTCGCGCTATGAACATGTGAAACTCAGCCATGTAGTTGCGCAGGAAGTCCTCAGTGGATTCGACCGTCACCTCGCCGTCGTCGGTGATCAGCCCCGGCGTGAACTGTATGTAGGCTTCAGGCGCATTCATCTGGGGCGAATTGCAGAAACTCAGAACGCTTCGAAGGCTTTGTTGGGCGACGGCGGTCGCGATGGCGCCCGGCGATGTTCCGATGACGGCCGACGGTTTGCGCGCGAACGAATTCTTGCCGTAGGGCCGACTGGCCCAGTCGATTGCGTTCTTCAATCCTCCAGGGATCGAGCGGTTGTATTCCGGGGTGACGAACAATACGGCCTGGACGGAGGCGATTGCCTTTTTGAAATCCCGGGCTGCCGGTGGGAAGTCGGCGTCATAGTCGTAGCTGTACAGTGGCAGATCCTTGAAGGCGATTTCGGTCATGTCGAGTTCGGGAGGGGCAAGTTGAACGAGCGCCTTCGCGAGCTTGCGGTTGATGGATTCCCGGGCAAGACTGCCGATGAGGTAACCGACTTTGTGTATGGCCATGACACGCTCTCCGTGTTTGCCACCCGCACCCTCACCGCATTATCCGCCAGATGGCAGCAGATCGCCAGCGTCGCGTCGCAATTGGCCTTCCGAACAAAAATATTGCGTCTGTACCACTTGTTATGAAACCGTGTGCCCCGACGAGACGTTGGAGCCGTGCTCATATGCGGCACCGAATTCCGGTTCACAGCAAGGGATTTTCACAATGTTTTCAATCAAGCTTCTGGCTGGCGCGGCGCTCGCGCTCGGCATCACGGCGGCATCGGCGAATGCTCAGGTGGTTGTTTCCTCAAAGATCGACACCGAGGGCGGCGTGCTAGGCAATATCATCCAGCTCGTCCTCAACGCCAACAACATCAAGACCACTGACCGCATCCAGCTCGGCGGCACGCCGGTGGTGCGCAAGGCGATCACCGCCGGCGAGATCGACATCTATCCCGAATACACCGGCAATGCCGCCTTCTTCTTCGAGAAGACCGACGACCCGGTTTGGAAGGACGCCGCCAAGGCGTATGAGACGGCCAAGAAGCTCGATTACGACGCCAACAAGATCGTCTGGCTGTCGCCGTCGCCGGCCAACAACACCTGGGCGATCGCACTGCGCAAAGAGGTGGCCGAAACCAACAAGCTCGCCACCCTGTCCGATTTCGGCAAATATGTCGCCGGCGGCGGCAAGGTGGTGCTCGCGGCCTCGGCCGAGTTCGTCAATTCAGCCGCGGCCCTGCCGGCGTTCCAGACTACCTACGGCTTCACGCTGAAGCCTGACCAGTTGATCACGCTCTCCGGCGGCGACACGGCCGCGACCATCGCGGCGGCAGCCAACCAGACCAATGGCGCCAACGCCGCCATGGTCTACGGCACTGACGGCGGCATCGCGCCCTCCGGGCTGGTCGTGCTCGACGACGACAAGGGCGTGCAGCCGGTCTACCAGCCGGCGCCGATCATCCGCGAGGCGGTGCTGAAGGAGCATCCCGAGATCGAGACGTTGTTGAAGCCGGTCTTCGCCAAGCTCGACCTCATCACGCTGCAGGAACTCAACGGCCGCGTCCAGGTCGGCGGAGAGCCGGTCAAGGGTGTGGCGGAAGACTTTTTGAAAAAGAACGGGTTCTTGAAGTAGTCAGCGCTTAGCTGACCGTGATGCTGGTGCGAGGCGCCCCCCTCTGGAAGCTGCCGATCTCCCCCCTTGCGGGGGAGATGTCCGGCAGGACAGAGGGGGGTGCTGTCCCGCCGACCTCTCAACTCGTCACAGCTGCGCGCTCGGACAGGACCGTTTTCGAACAAGCCGACGCTCGAAAGTTGGCGATCCTTCACACCCCCCTCTGGCCTGCCGGCCATCTCCCCCGCAAGGGGGGAGATCGGAAATCGCGTCGGCTTTCGCCAGTCGCCAGCCAACTGTGTACCTCGTGGCAGATTTCCCCCTTTGAGGGACAGCCATGACCCTCCGCTTCGACAAGCTCGGCTTGGTCATCGCCGCGATCGCTGCCTACGCGGCTTTCGCCGCTCCTTTCGCCACGTTCCGCGCCAATCGCATCGTGCCCGGCCAGGCGCGCTCGATCGTTGAGGCACTTCCGGCAATGGCCGGCCCGCTGCTTTTGGCCATCGTTGTCGCAGCCGCGCTTGTCGCGCTGCTGAAAACGCCGCTCGTCCTGCGCCTTGCCGCCAGCGTGATCACGCTGGCGGCTCTCGCGCTGTTGATCGGCGTCACCGGGACATTCCTGACCCCGGCAGGCAATACCTTCGCGCGCGTTTCGCCCGCCTCCGGGTTCTGGCTGCTGATCTTCGCCTTTACCCTCCTGCTGGCCGACGTGCTGACGAGAATGAACCTGTCTCCCTGGTCACGTGTTGGCGTGCTTGTCGTTGCCGCGCTCGCCATCGGGCTGCTGCTGATATCGGGATCCTGGGACAGCCTTTCGATCCTCAAGGAATATTTCAACCGTGCCGACAGTTTCTGGGCCGAGGGCGCCAAACATGTCACGCTGGCGCTTGGTTCGCTGGCGGCGGCGGTGATACTGGGCCTGCCGCTTGGCATCCTGTGCCATCGCGTCGAGCGCCTGCGCGCCGGCGTGCTCAACGTGCTCAACATCGTCCAGACCATTCCCTCGATCGCGCTGTTCGGCCTGCTGATCGCACCGCTCGGCTGGGTGGCGGCGCATGTGCCGGGAGCGGCCGCGCTCGGTATCCGCGGCATCGGAACGGCACCTGCGTTCGTGGCGCTGTTCCTCTATTCGCTGCTGCCGGTCGTCGCCAATACCGTGGTCGGCCTTGCCGGTGTGCCGCGTGCCGCCAATGACGCGGCGCGCGGCATGGGCATGACCGATCGCCAACGCCTGTTCGGCGTCGAGTTTCCGCTGGCCTTCCCAGTGATCCTCACCGGTATCCGCATCGTGCTTGTGCAGAACATCGGCCTCGCCACCATCGCCGCCCTGATCGGCGGCGGCGGCTTCGGCGTGTTCGTGTTCCAGGGCGTCGGCCAGACCGCGATGGACCTGGTGCTGCTTGGCGCCGTGCCGACGGTTGCGCTCGCCTTCGCTGCTGCCATCATTCTCGACGCGGTGATCGAAATGACCTCAACCAAGCGCAGGGCGGACCCCGCATGATCGAGATCGAAGGCATTACCAAGCGCTACGATGCGACCACGGTGGTCGATGAAGTCTCGATGATCATCGAGCCCCGCACGCTTTGCGTCATCGTCGGCACCTCGGGCTCCGGCAAGACGACGCTGCTTCGCATGATCAACCGGCTGGTCGAGCCGACTTCCGGCGTCATCAAGCTCGACGGCGCCGACAACCGCTCGGTGCCCGGCTACGAGCTGCGGCGCAGCATCGGCTACGCCATCCAGGGCCACGGCCTGTTCCCGCACCGAACGGTGGCGCAGAACATAGCCACCGTGCCGGTGCTGCTTGGCTGGGATAAGGATCGCATCAAGGCGCGCGTCGACGAACTGATGACGCTCTATCAGCTCGACCCGCAGACCTACGGCCCGCGCTACCCGCACGAGCTCTCCGGCGGCCAGCAGCAGCGCGTCGGCGTCGCCCGCGCGCTCGCGGCCGAACCCAACGTGCTGTTGATGGACGAGCCGTTCGGCGCGCTTGACCCCATAATCCGCACCAAGGCGCAGGAAGACCTTCTTGCGATCCAGAGGCGCTTCGGCACCACCATCATCCTCGTCACCCACGACATGGAAGAGGCCGTGCATATGGGCGACAAGATCGCCGTCATGGATGCCGGCAAGCTGGTACAATATGCCAGGCCGGCGGAGATACTGGCGAGGCCGGCCAGCGGCTTCGTCGAGACCCTGGTCGGCGCCAGCGAAAAACCGTTCCGGCTGCTGTCGCTCGGCCGCGTGCGCGACGCAGTCGAAAAGGGCGCGGCGGAAGGTGAGGCGATTCCTGGCGACGCCAGCCAGCGCGACGCGCTGGCCGAACTTCTCTGGTCCGGCCGCCCGGCGCTGCCGGTCAAGGATGCCGACGGCAAGCCGCTCGGTCGCGTTACCGTCGACGGCTTGGTGAAGCGTGCGGCGAGGCCGGCATGAAAGCCTGGCTGCCGTTGCTGCTCAGGCTTGCGCTGGTGGTGCTGCTGGTCGCTTTCGTCACCAGTCCCGGCTGGTTCGAGCCGCTGCTCAAGCCGCTGACCGAGAACGGCGCGCCGGTGATCTACAATCAGGGTAGCCTGCTGACGCTGATGCTGCTGCACCTGCGCACCGTGCTGATCGCCACGCTCGCCGCCACCATCGTGGCGGTCGCGCTCGCCATCCTGGTCACCAGGCCTGCCGGCGCCGAATTCCTGCCGCTGTCACGCAGCCTGGTCAATATCGGCCAGACTTTCCCGCCGGTGGCGGTGCTGGCGCTTGCCGTGCCGGCGGTCGGGTTCGGCGAGAAGCCGACGCTGATCGCATTGTTCCTCTATGGTCTGCTGCCGATCTTCGAGAACGCGCTGACCGGCCTGACGACGTTGCCCGGCAATGTCATGGAAGCGGCGCGCGGTGCCGGCATGACCGGTTGGCAAAGGCTGCTGAAGGTCGAATTGCCGCTCAGCGCGCCGGTCATCCTCGGGGGCATAAGGCTGTCGGTGGTTATCAGCCTGGCCACCGCCACCATTGGCTCGACGGTTGCAGCGAAGACATTGGGCGAGGTGATCATTGCCGGGCTCTTGTCCAACAATCTCGCTTTCATCTTGCAGGGCGGCCTGATCGTCGCCGCCTTGGCCGTGCTGATCTATGATGGGTTGTCGGCGGTCGAACGCTATGCCGCGCGGCGCATGGGGCGCCAGGCCGAGTAGGCTTCTGTCCCGGTGCTCCGATCTTTCAACGTCCACTTGAACGGGCAGGGTGGTCGAGCGTCAGTTCGAGTTCGATGCCTTGCTCTTTGCAGATCCAGCGGCGGCAGATGACGGCAAAGTCGTGTTGTGTGCCGGCTTTCACGAGCGAGACAAGATCACCCACGGCGCAATCGCTGCCGAGCTGGAGCGCCTCGATGGGTTCGGCGATGACTTGCTTGCCGGCATAATGTCTTGCGCTGGCCGTGAGCGTAATCAACACCCGCCTGCCAGTTGCGCGATCTTCGGGACTCGGCGATTGATTGGGCCGATGCCCCGATCCTTCAGCAGGAGTTCTTGCCATGACCTTGCGCTTCTCCAAGATCGTCATGTGTCTCTGTCTGGCGGCTTTCGCCTTTCTTGTCGCTTTCGGCAACGTCACCGATTACGGCTCAAACTTCGCCTTTGTCCAGCACGTGCTGAGCATGGACACGACCTTTCCCGGCAACGCGCTGATGTATCGCTCGATCACCAACCCCTCGCTATGGACGACGGGCTACTGGCTCATCATCGCCGGCGAGGCGCTGACCTGTCTGCTCTACCTGATCGCGGCCTGGAACCTGTGGCAAGCGCGCAATGCCAGCGGAGAGGTTTTCAACGATGCCAAGAAATTCGCCGTTATCGCCGCGACGATGGGATTCCTGATCTGGTATCTTGGATTTATGGTGGTGGGCGGCGAGTGGTTCGCCATGTGGCAATCGAGCATCTGGAACGGCCAGCAGAAGGCATTCATGTTCTACATGACCATGCTGGCGGTGCTGATCTTCGTCATCCAGCCAGACGGTGATCTGCGCCAAACCTGAGTGCTGATCCGTGATTTCAATCGATATAAAGCAGCAGCGGCATGGCGACACCTGCCGCCGTCTGGCTCTTTTGGGCGAAAGCCGGGCAAAAACCGAACAATATCTTGACGTTCGCGGCCCTGTTTCGCATACACCGCTGCGAAGAGGGGGATTCCGCGCACGGGATTCCGTCTTTGTCTCAACGGCCCAGGGAGGGGTTCTTTTGGGCCAGCAATCGAGGAAAACCCGGCATGACCATAATTTCCGCCGTCATCGCCTGCGGCCTGCTTTCTGTCCTTTACGCCATCTGGGCGACACGTTCGGTCCTCGCGTCGGACCAGGGCAATGCACGCATGCAGGAAATCTCCGCCGCCATCCGTGAGGGCGCGCAAGCCTATCTGGCGCGCCAGTACACCACCATCGCCATCGTCGGCGTGGTCGTGCTGCTGCTCGCCTGGTGGCTGCTGTCCATCACCGCCGCGATCGGCTTCCTGATCGGGGCCGTGCTTTCGGGCGCGGCCGGCTTCATCGGCATGCATGTTTCGGTGCGGGCCAATGTTCGCACGGCACAGGCCGCTTCCAACAGCCTTGCCGCCGGCCTCGACATCGCATTCAAGTCGGGCGCCATCACCGGCATGCTTGTTGCCGGCCTTGCCCTGCTTGGCGTGTCGATCTACTACCTGATCCTCACCCATTTCATGGGGCTTCAGCCCAATGACCGTATCGTCATCGACTCGCTGGTTTCGCTCGGCTTCGGCGCCTCGCTGATCTCGATCTTCGCCCGTCTCGGCGGCGGCATCTTCACCAAGGGTGCCGATGTCGGCGGCGATCTGGTCGGCAAGGTCGAAGCTGGTATTCCCGAGGATGATCCGCGCAACCCCGCCACCATTGCCGACAATGTCGGCGACAATGTCGGCGACTGCGCCGGTATGGCGGCCGACCTGTTCGAGACCTATGCGGTGACAGTCGTCGCCACCATGGTGCTGGGCGCCATCTTCTTTGGCGGCACCGCGGTTCTGAGTGCCGCGATGCTCTATCCGCTCGCTATCTGCGGCGCCTGCATCCTGACCTCGATCGTCGGTACTTTCTTCGTCAAGCTCGGCTCCAACGGTTCGATCATGGGCGCGCTCTACAAGGGGCTGATCGTCACCGGCCTGTTGTCCATCGTGGGCTTGGGCGTCGCCACCTCGGCCACGCTTGGCTGGGGCGAGGTCGGCACTGTCGCCGGCATGGTCATCACCGGCAAGAACCTGTTCATCTGCGGCCTGATCGGCCTCGTGGTGACCGGTCTCATCGTCGTGATCACCGAGTACTACACCGGCACCAACAAGCGTCCGGTCAACTCGATCGCCCAGGCGTCGGTGACCGGGCACGGCACCAACGTCATCCAGGGCCTTGCGGTCTCTCTGGAATCGACGGCACTGCCGGCCATCGTCATCGTCGGCGGCATCATCTCGACCTATCAGCTCGCCGGCCTTTACGGCACGGCGATCGCCGTCACCACCATGCTCGGCCTTGCCGGCATGATCGTCGCGCTCGATGCCTTTGGCCCGGTCACCGACAATGCCGGCGGCATCGCCGAAATGGCCGGCCTGCCCAAGGAAGTGCGCCACTCCACCGACGCGCTCGACGCGGTCGGCAACACCACCAAGGCGGTGACCAAGGGCTATGCCATCGGTTCGGCGGGCCTCGGCGCACTGGTGCTGTTCGCGGCCTATTCGAATGACCTGAAATTCTTTGCCGCCAATGGCGACAAATATCCCTACTTCCAGGGCATGGGCGAGGTCTCCTTCGATCTTTCCAACCCCTACGTCGTCGCCGGCCTGATCTTCGGCGGCTTGATCCCGTATCTGTTCGGTGGCATCGCCATGACGGCCGTCGGCCGCGCGGCGGGCGCCATTGTCGAGGAGGTGCGCAAGCAGTTCCGTGACGACCCGGGCATCATGGCCGGCACGTCCAAGCCGAACTATGCGCGCGCGGTAGATCTTCTGACCAAGGCGGCGATCCGGGAAATGATCATCCCGTCGCTGCTGCCGGTGTTGGCGCCGCTCGTCGTCTATTTCGGCGTGCTGCTGATCTCGGGCTCGAAAGCCTCGGCCTTTGCGGCTCTCGGCGCCTCTCTGCTCGGCGTCATCGTCAACGGCTTGTTCGTCGCCATCTCGATGACTTCGGGCGGCGGCGCCTGGGACAACGCCAAGAAGTCGTTCGAGGACGGATTCACCGACAAGGACGGCATCAAGCACCTGAAGGGTTCCGAGGCGCACAAGGCCTCGGTGACCGGCGATACGGTCGGCGATCCCTACAAGGACACGGCCGGCCCGGCGGTCAACCCGGCGATCAAGATCACCAATATCGTGGCGCTCCTGCTGCTGGCGGTGCTGGCGCACGGCTGAGCGGCAAAGCTCGACATTGAAAACCCGCGGGGAGCAATCCCCGCGGGTTTTTATTTGACGGCGGTTTTGGAAGGCGGAAAACGAATTTCAACGGCTGCGTCCGCGTCCTGCCGTCGCTGTCTGCCCATCGCCGACGAGCCGGCCTCTCCCGCCCCATGATAACAAAAACCCGTGGGATCGCTCCCACGGGTTCTTGGTCGCCTGAGATGGTGCTGCCATCCCCAAGGGGAGGCGGGTCTGAGATCAGGGAGTGCCGCCGCCGGGAATGCCGGGCGCCAGCTTGCTGGCGCCGTTGATGATCTGGCTGAGGAAGTTCTGGTCCTTGCCGCCAGTCGGCGTGGTACGCGATATGAAATCGAAGATCTTGCCGTCCTTCAGGCCGTAATTGGCGATCTGGGTGACCCGCCCATCGGCCCCGAAATAAACCGCCAGCACATGCTGATCGATCAGCCGGGGCTTGTCGAAGGCGACATAGCGCTTGCGAGTCTGCGAGATGTAATAGAAGGCCTCATTGTCGAAGGTCGCCGTCGTCGAGGGCGTGCCGAGCGCGAGCAGCACCTGCTCGCGGCTTGAGCCGACCGGCACCGAATCGATCGCCTGCTGATCGATGACATACCCCTGCGTCAGCGTTTCGCTGGGGTTCAGATCACCGATCATCTTGGAACTGTTGCAGGCCGAAAGCGCCGCAATGATGGCCAGCAGCGAGATCGCGCCAGCGGGCCTGGAAGAGAAGGTCGACTTGAAATTCAGCGCGCGCAACAACAATTCTCCACTATATCGCCGCAACTTGCGCTGGGCCGCAAAACCGGTAAACCAGCTTGCTTGCCGATGCAACAAGGCCAATTCAACAAACGGTCCCCGGAGACCATCCCCATGTTCCAGCGCCTTTTTGGTCGCGAACGCCACGCCAACCGCGCCATCACCGACGCGCTTTACGCACAAATCGTGGCGGCCGCGCGGCAGACCGTATTTTATTCCCACTGGAATGTGCCGGACACGCCGCTTGGGCGTTTCGAGATGCTGTCGCTGCACATGTTCCTGGTCCAGCACCGGCTGCGTGGGGAAGACGGCGTGGCGCAGGAGATCGCGCAGGTGCTGATCGACGAGTTTTTCCTCGACGTCGACCATTCGCTGCGGGAACTCGGCATTGGCGATGTCGGAGTGCCCAAGCGCATGAAAAAGCTGGCGAAGATGTTTTATGGCCGCACCGCCGCCTATGACGACGCATTGGAGCGCAATGATCATGATGGGCTCACCGCCGCCCTTGCACGCAATGTCCGGCCCGACGCCGCGGCCTGGGCGGAAGCGTCACGACTGTCCGACTATGTCGCCGATGCCCGCAACCGGCTGGCCACGCAGCCGTGCCGGGCGATCGTCTCCGGCACGGTGACCTTTCCGCTCGCCCAGGAGGCAGATCGATGAAGCACGCCGATCCGCAAAGTCCGGTATCGTTTTTTGCCAACGTCGCCCGCCTGCCGCAGAAGGGCCTGCCGGTGGTCATCGAGGCCGACGCCACCCAGCGCGCGACACTCGCCGAAGAGCACAGCTTGCTCTCGGTCGAAGCCTACCGTGCCGAATTCCTGGTGACGCCGTGGAAACGCAATGGCGTGAAGGTCAGCGGCCGGGTCGAGGCCGACATCACCCAGGCCTGTATCGTCACGCTCGATCCGGTCGGGGCGCATATCGACGAATCATTCGAGGCTCTGTTCCTGCCCGAGGATTCCAAGCTTGGACGACAGGGATTCGAAGGCGGCGGCGAGATCCTGCTCGACGCGGATGGACCTGACAGTCCCGAAACTTTTTCAGGCGACACGATCGATGTCGGGGCACTCGCCGAGCAGTTCTTCGGACTGGCCATCGATCCTTATCCGCGCAAGCCGGGTGCGTCGCTTGATGCCGGCCGCGAGGCCGAACCGGTGGAGAATGAATTTCAGCAGAAACTGCGGTCGCTGTTGGGAAAATCCTGAAAACCTCACCCGCGACGGAAAAGTCGGTTGTGCGAATGTCCAAAACCGCTATTTTCGCCGAACCTTCGCGATCACTAAAACGATCCGCCGCCTAAGCAAAACCGTGAGATGAATACCGCGTGATCAGGATTTCCATCGATGCCATGGGCGGCGATCACGGACCAGCCGTGGTCATTCCGGCGCTCATGACGGTCGCGACCCGCCGTCCCGACGTCCGCTTCGTCATCTACGGGCGGGAGGAGGCCGTACGACCCGAACTGGCCAAATTTCCCAAGCTGGCCGGTGTGAGCGAATTCTTCCACTGCGAGGTGGCCGTCAGGATGGACGACAAGCCGAGCCAGGCGCTGCGCCATGGCCGCTGGAAATCGTCGATGTGGAAGGCTGTCGAGGCGGTCAAGTCGGGTACGGCGGACGCGTGCGTCTCGGCCGGCAACACCGGCGCGCTGATGGCGATGTCGAAATTCTGCCTGCGCACCATGGCCACCATCGACCGCCCGGCGATCGCGGCACTTTGGCCGACGCTGCGCGGCGAAAGCGTGGTCCTCGACGTCGGCGCCACCATTGGCGCGGATGCGCACCAGCTCATCGATTTTGCCATCCTTGGAACCGGCATGGCCCGATCGGTCTTCGGCGTCTCGCGGCCCAGTGTCGGCCTACTCAATGTCGGCGTCGAGGAGATCAAGGGCCAGGAAGAGGTCAAGGAGGCTGGGCGCATGCTGCGTGAAGCCAATATGGCCTCGATGAACTATCACGGTTTCGTCGAGGGCGACGATATCGGCAAGGGCGTGGTCGACGTCGTCGTCACCGAAGGCTTCGCCGGCAACATCGCCCTGAAGACGGCGGAAGGCACGGTGCGCCAGATTGGCGGCTACCTGCGGGCGGCGATGAGCCGTACGCTGATGGCCAGGATCGGCTATATCTTCGCCAAGGGCGCGTTCGATCGCCTGCGCGAAAAGATGGATGTCGGCCGCTCCAATGGCGGCGTTTTCCTGGGGCTGAACGGCATTGTGGTGAAAAGCCACGGCGGCGCCGATTCGGATGGTTTCGCCGCCGCCATCGAACTCGGCTACGATATGGTGCGCAACAATCTGCTCGACCGCATCGAGGCCGACCTGGACTTGTTCCATGCGCGCAATCCGCATGCCCAGACATCTAGGAAATCCGACGTCGTCAGCGACGCAAAGGAATAGGAAAGAACTTTGATCAGATCAGTCGTGCGCGGCATGGGCGCCGCGCTGCCCCGCCGCATCATGAAGAATGCCGACTTTGAAGGCATGGTCGAAACCTCGGACGAGTGGATCGCCCAGCGCACCGGCATCCGCCAGCGCCATATCGCGGCCGACGACGAGACCACCGCTTCGCTGGGTGAGGCGGCGGCGCGCGCAGCGCTCGCCGATGCCGGCCTGACACCCGGAGACATCGACCTGATCGTGCTGGCGACCTCGACACCCAACAATACTTTTCCGGCCACGGCCGTCGAAATCCAGAACCGGCTCGGCATGCATCACGGCTTTGCCTTCGACCTGCAGGCGGTATGCTCGGGCTTCGTCTATGCGGTAACCACGGCCGACCTCTATATTCGCGGCGGCTTGGCCAAGCGCGTGCTGGTGATCGGCTCGGAGACCTTCTCGCGCATCCTCGACTGGACCGATCGCTCGACCTGCGTACTGTTCGGCGATGGCGCCGGCGCCCTGGTTCTTGAAGCCGGCGAAGGGGGCGGCAGTATTGCCGACCGCGGCGTGCTGGCGATGAGCCTGCGCTCCGACGGCGCGCACAAGGACAAGCTCTTTGTCGACGGCGGGCCTTCGACGACAGGAACGGTCGGCTATCTCAGGATGGAAGGCCGCGAGGTCTTCAAACATGCGGTGGGCATGATCACCGACGTCATCGAGGCGACGTTTTCGCAGGCCGGCATCACCGCCGACGACCTGGACTGGTTCGTGCCGCATCAGGCCAATAAACGGATCATTGACGCTTCCGCCAGGAAGCTCGGGATAGCTGAGGAAAAGGTGGTGGTGACGGTCAATCTGCACGGTAACACCTCGGCTGCTTCCGTGCCGCTGGCGCTTTCCGTGGCTGTTGCCGATGGCCGCATCAAAAAGGGCGACCTTGTGCTTCTGGAAGCGATGGGCGGCGGCTTCACCTGGGGCGCGGTTCTGCTTCGCTGGTAAGTGCCGAACGGTCCGGTTCGGTCCTTGACCTTGCCGGATCAATTACTTAGGCTCTGCCGCTGTTGTGTCGATTTTATGTTTGAGCTGATGGGACGGTCGCATGGGGGGAAAGACACTTACGCGCGCCGACCTTGCCGAAGCCGTTTACCGCAAGGTAGGTTTGTCGCGCACTGAATCGGCCGAACTCGTCGAGGCGGTGCTGGACGAGATCTGCGAGGCGATCGTCCGTGGCGAGACGGTGAAACTGTCGTCTTTCGCGACGTTCCACGTCCGCTCCAAGAACGAGCGCATCGGGCGCAATCCCAAGACCGGCGAAGAGGTGCCGATCCTGCCGCGCCGGGTGATGACCTTCAAGTCGTCGAACGTGCTGAAGAACCGCATCTTGCGCTCCCACCAGAGCGGCAAGGCAAAGGGCGGCAAGTAGGCTCGCTGCAAATGCACGGTTGAAAACAGGCCTTGCGATGATGCCGGGCTTGAATATTGCCTCACAAACCGCTGAAATGAGACCCGATTCGGCAACATGGCCGGATTGGTGTTCCGCGTGATCGTTACGCGCAGCCGGAATGAGCTCCCCTCCTGTCGAGGGAATCTCGTTCGAACGCCGGTTCCCATGTCCCGGGATCATGCTCCAGTGTGAGGATTTCGCCCATGGACAAGAGCCCTGACGCCTTTCGCACCATCAGCGAGGTCGCCGAAGACCTCGATCTGCCGCAGCACGTGCTGCGCTTCTGGGAAACGCGTTTCAACCAGATCAAGCCGATGAAACGCGGCGGCGGCCGCCGCTACTACCGGCCGCAGGATGTCGAACTGATCAAGGGCATTCGCCATATGCTCTACGACCAGGGCTACACCATCAAGGGCGTGCAGAAGCTGTTGCGCGAAAACGGCAACCATTTCCTGGTTGCCATCGGCAATGGCGATATGGCCGCCGTCGAGGCGATCTCGCAACGAAAGCAGGCCGACCAGGTGCCGTTGACGGCGGCAGCGCAGCCGCGCGGCGGAGATGACGAACTGGTTGGCCAGCCGAGGGTCAAGCCCAGCCGCCGTTTCTTCGGTCTTGGCAAGAGCGACGAGGAAGGCCCGGTCCAGCCGGACGCTTCGAAACTGTCGCGGGACAATCGCGCGCTGTTGCAGGAAGCGTTGTTCGACCTCCTCGAATGCAAGCGCCTCCTCGACCAAGTGCGCTGACGGGCAACCGGCCGGCGCCTGAAGAACGGGAACCCGCCTTTGGGTGATGCGTTACGTTTTCTTGAGCAAGACAAGGCTTGAGCAGACAAGGAAACGCATCATGGCATTATTCTCGACCCTCTCGGACGTCGATCTCGACAGGCGGGTCGCTGCACTCTCCAGGGAATTGGCGGCCCTGAAGAAGGCTGCGTCCAGGCGGGGCGGCGCCTATTACGAAGACGGTCGCGACGCGGCGCTTGACACGTATTCCGACCTTGCGGAACGTCTGCACGATGCGTTGCCGGCGATCCGCGAGCGGGGCAGGGCGATCGAGAAATCCGCCCGCGAGCATCCGGCGACGGCCGCGGCGATCGGCTTTGTGGTGCTTGGTCTGGTCGCCAGTCTGCTGTTCAGCCGGCGCTGACCTTTATTTATTCCTCGGTTCCGCTGGATCGGTGCGCGGGCGATTCATGTTGCCCGAAAGTGCACCCGGTTTAGGACAGCGGCGCCTGTGGGTGCCACGAAAAAAGGGCCATAGCCCCAGCTTGTCGGTCTGCAGCACGAACAGGGGTTTTTTCGTCAGAGCAGGCGCTCGTTGTAGCGCTGCGAGATCGCGCTGATACGGCGCGTATCCGGAGGAAACCAGGAGAAGACCGGCTTCGAACAAGAAGCCAAAGCCGGTCTTCTCATTGGCAGTCGGTTAAGCTCAGGCCTTCTTGCCCATAACCTTGTGGTGGTGGTGATGATGGTAGTGGTGGCTGCGATGGTGCTTGCGATGATGACGGTGATGCTTGTGCATCGGCGCGGCATCAGCGCTGGTCGCGCCGAGGATTGGCATGGTGAATGCAAGTGCAACTGCAAGCCCGAGGGCCGAGAGGAGGGACTTCTTCATGGATATCTTCCTTTTTTCGCAGGCAATCTGAATCAGGCCAACAGCCTGTTCGCCGCGAGCGGGATTACGCTCCCGATTTTTTTCGTCAGTATTTCCCGAATATAGAATTTTGTTTCTGGAATGTGTCTGGCGGCGCAGCCTGTGGGCTCCGCCGACAGGCTGAGCCCACAGCGCCGATGAGCGGGAGAAATTTCGGTACGGGGCCGCAGACGCAACCGGCTTACATGGGCGGGACCACGCCATTGTTGCCGACCACGACGCGGTTGGCACTCAGCGTGCCGTCGGCGCCGCGCGTCGCGGTGACCACGACGGGCGCGCCGGGCTTGAGATCGCCCGGCGTGGCCGGCGCGAAGGTGACGACCGGTGTCTTGTCGGGGATTGAGATCTTCTTTGTCTGGCCGTTGTCATAGGTCAGCGTCACCGCGCGGCCATTCACGTCGGTCACGTCGGCGACGGTGCCGTTGGTCATGCGGCTGTTGGGCTTGAGGTCCCAGGCGCGGTCGCCTTCGCCCGTGCCTTTCAAGGCTGCGGGAAACACCACGACCTCGAGCGCGCCGCTGCCGCCATCGGCTTTCGACACGGATGCTATGCCGAGGAAATCGCCGAGCTTGATGTCCTTTACCGACGCGCCCGCGACGCCCGATATCTTCCATCCGGCAGCGAGCTTGATCTTATCCATGCCACCCTGGCGGTTTTTCACCGTCAGCTGGGATTGGTCGGAACTGGCCACGACGCCGCGCACCCGCACCGTGTCTGCCGCCGGCGCGCTGGTTGCAGCAAGGCCAAGGCTGGAAAGCGTGCCGAGCACGATCATGATTGTCCGCAATTTCATCGCATTGATCCTTTCAGGAAAATGACAGCCGCGCCGGCAACGTCTTGGGTTTCGCGCCGGCGCAATTGAACCAACGAACGGGGTCGTAAAAATCATCGAGGGACGAGGTGATCAGGTGTTCAAAAGAACTTGATCGAGAGCGGTTGCGAGCGGCGTCCGCCAGGCATGGTTCACGATGCTGTGACGGCCAGTTTGTGACTTGGCAAATCACCCGCAAGCGGGCATGTTCTCGCCGTCTCAGGCAACACCATTTTCATCAAACTCTTTCAGCCAACGGAGTTGCCAATGCCATACAGTGCAAAGCGCGAACCCCTCCCGGAACTGGTTGCCAGCGAAGCCGGGCAAGGCCATAGCGCCCTCAGAACGATTCGGGAAACCAGGGGATACAGTGTCGAGGAGCTTTCCCTGACAACCGGTCTGTCGGTCGACGAAATCGAGGATATCGAGAACGGCAGGACGGCCGATCCGTCGCAACTGCGCCGTATTGCGTCGGCGCTTCGGCTTCCTCAGGAGGCGCTGCTCGGCACGGCCGTGCAGGCGCGGGCCGCGCAAGACCGCCCCGCGCTGTAGCGCCAGTGCCATGCATGTTCGAAAACCCGCCGGGGACCTTGGCGGGTTTTCTGTTTGCCGTGACTGAAGGCTTCGGCACGTGTTTATGGACGCGCCGGCCTAGCTTGCTGCTTCGTCATTTCGATCCGCGGGGTTTCGATGAGCTTGGAATCCGTTCGTGCCTTCTTTGCCAGCAAGGCGCCTGACATCGACGTGATCGTGACTGACGCGAGTTCGGCAACCGTAGCATTGGCTGCGCAGGCGCACGGCGTGTTGCCGGCGCAGATCGCAAAGACGATCTGCCTTCGCGTCGGCGAACGCACCATGCTGGTCGTGACCAGCGGCACCGCCAGGCTGGACAATCGCAAGTTCAAGGATCGGTTCGGCAGTAAGCCGCGCATGCTGGAGGCCGCTGAGGTTATCGAGGCAACCAGCCATCCGGTCGGCGGTGTCTGCCCCTTCGGCCTGCCGGCGCCGCTGCCGGTCTATTGCGACGTGTCGCTGCGCGGTTTCGAAGAGGTGGTGCCCGCCGCCGGCGCCACCAACGCGGCGGTGCGGATCGCACCGCAACGCATGGCTGATCTCACCGGCGCCGAATGGGTCGATGTGTGCCAGGGGTAGATGGCGATAGATGAGACGGACTTTGGGGGTAAGTCCTTGTTTAAAATGGTCGGAGTGGCCGGATTCGAACCGACGACCCCTTGACCCCCAGTCAAGTGCGCTACCGGGCTGCGCTACACTCCGGACCGCGCAAAGCCATATATATTCGAGGCTTGGCGCGCAAGCGCTAAAACCGCCTCCGGAAGCAGAACCAACCATCGCCGATAAATCGCGTCAAACCTGACCGGAAGTCCCACGGGCGTTCCCGGGTCGCTCCGTGGACCATGCCATGAGCAAGGCTTCCTTCAGAGTAAATGCCTCCACCTGTCGGGGCCCTCTTGGCCGGGAATTGCTTTCCAAACGTGGCGTCGCCGTTCGAGGCGGGGAAGATGTCGCCCTGCATTCAGAGATGACGGGCCCGGCGATGGCTCAATCCGGTGGCGGAAATAAATTCCCTTTCGCCAACTCCCGCCTTGGAACAAACCGCCCCCGGTCCGGTTTGGCAACCGTCCGGGGAACTTAGGAGGGACGAAATGACCGGCAAACTCCATATCGGCCTTCCGTGCGCGATCATCGTCGCGGCGGCCAGCATCAGTGCGTTCTCGGATCCGCTGCCTCCTGACATCACCTATCGGCCATTGCCGAGCCAGCCCTTTTCCGCGGTGAAAGCCGATGACGAGGCGCAGAAGCCTGGCGTGACGGAGCGTCAGAAGAAGCTTTTGGAGCAACGTTATGATCTGGCTGACCGTCCGATACCGGGCGTGATGATGACCGACGGCAAGAAGCCGGTCCAGGGTGGCGTCAGGGTCAAGCTGGCGGGTGGCTCGACCTGGGACAGGCTAAGCTCGATGAGCCCCGGCGATATTCGTGACCAGGGTCTTCTGCCGGCTGGCTTCCTGCCGCTACCTCATGTCAAGCAGGCTGCCGGAGGCCAAGTGTTTCCCGAGAAGGAAATCCGCGAGATCGGCCGCCAGGAAGGCCGTGATCTGCGCCGCTTCGACGTCGATTTCGATCTTCCCGATCACCTGACGCCCGAATTCCCGCCACCGATTTTCCTGACCACCCACCCTGAACTCGGCGATGTCTCGCGCGGCGAACTGCTTACCATCCGCAATTACTACGAGATCATGAACGGCATCATCACCCCAGTACAGATGGAGGGTTTGCGGCTTCTGCTGACGCCATTCCCGCAGGAAGAGTTCAATCAGACCGAGGACCGCAAGGTCGCTGGCCAGAGCATGGGTGTCGCCTGCCTTGATTGCCATTCCAATTTCAACACTAACGCCGCCTTCCATCAGACACCCGACATCAGGCCGCAGGCGGCGCGCTTCCGTCTCGACACCACCAGTCTGCGCGGCCTCTTCAACCAGCAGATACATGGATCGAAGCGCTCATTGCGGTCCGTGGAGGATTTCACCGAATTCGAGCAGCGCACCGCGTATTTCAATGGCGATCATGTCAGTGCCACCCGCAAGGGCGTCAACCTGCCTGACCGCCCGAACCAGGTGGCGATGATGGCACAGATGCAAAACATCATCGATTTCCCGCCGGCGCCTAAGCTCGATCCGTTTGGCCGCCTCGATCCGGCACTGGCGTCAGCAGAGGAATTGAAAGGGGAAGCGGTGTTCATGGGCAAGGGCCGCTGCTCCCAATGCCACAATCCGCAGACGTCCTTCATGGACAACAACATGCACGATCTGAAGCTCGATCGTTTCTACAAAGCAGGACAGACCGTCAACGACATGGTCGAGCTTCCCGACGGTCCGATCAAGACGTTCACGCTGCGCGGCATCAAGGACACGCCGCCCTATTTGCATGACGGCCGCCTGATGACGCTCGCCGACACGGTCGAGTTCTTCAATCTGGTGCTGGGCACCAAACTCGACCAATCGGAAAAGGACGCGCTGGTCGCCTATCTGCTCGTGCTCTGAGAAAGCGCGCCGTGATATCCGGCGCGATACGCTTCCCGAGGAGGTTCGCATGCGTCTACTCGCAACTGTCGTGGGGCTTGCGCTTCTGCCTGCCGCCACCGCCTTCGCCCAGTTCGGCAATCCGGCTGGCATGGCGCCGGACACGATGAAGGAATCTCCCGGCAAGCCAATGCCTCACCAAACCAACTATCAGGACCGGCTGTTCGCGCAGCTTACCGCTGCTGGCGGTCTGGCCGAGGTCCGCTTCGGCGAGCTTGCCGGAAAATCCGAAAATGCCGCGGTGAAAGACTTTGCCCGCAGGATGGTTGACGACCACCAGAGGGCGAACGACAGGCTGAAGTCGCTCGCCGAAGCGGCCAAGATGCCGCTTCCGCCTGGGCTGGATGCCGAGCACGAGGAGATGCGTACCAGGCTGGAAAAGCTTACAGGCGTCGAATTCGATCTGGCTTACATCAGCGGCCAGATCGTCGAGCATCAGAAGACTGTGCAACTCCTTGAATGGGAGATCGGCTCCGGCCAGGATCCGGATGTCCAGCATTTCGCCTCGGATATCCTGCCGGCCGTACTGGAGCATCTGCGAATGGCGCGGGACGTCCGCAGCAAGCTGGTGAACCCGGCATTGGCCGATGCCTCGGGCCAGAGCAAGAAGTGACCGTCGCGTCGGCGGCCAATCCGCGCGTTGGCAGCGCCTCTGGCCGAACCTGCCATAGCCCGGGCGGAACAATGCTCTCCACTCGCGGTTTGGGCGAGCAACCCAAGGGAGACCTTCATGACACAATCGCGCGACTGGTTGATACAGTGGCTGAGAGACGCTCACGCCATGGAGGAGCAGGCCGAGACGATGCTCTCCGGGCAACTGTCACGCCTCGAAAGCTATCCGGAACTCGGCGACCGCATCCGTCAGCATCTCGACGAGACGCGGCAGCAGGCCTCGCGCCTCAAAAGCTGTCTTGACCGGATCGGAGAGGGATCCTCCGCGATGAAAGACGCAGGCGGCAAGCTCACCGCCATGGCCCAGTCGATCAGCGGCGTGTTTGCCGGCGACGAGGTGATGAAGGGCTCGCTCGCCAGCTATACTTTCGAGCATATGGAGATTGCCTCCTACACGATGCTCATCGCCGCGGCCAACGCCGAAGGGGAGGCCGAGGTGGCGCGTGTGTCTGAGCAGAATCTGCGCGAAGAGGAGGCGATGGCGGATTGGCTCAAGAGCCATCTCGCCGAGACGACGCAGATGTTCCTGTCTCGCGCCGCGGCCGACAGCGATGCCGCAAAACGATAATCGGGCCTGTCATCGCGTCGAATTTCGCCGGCCATGATCGTGCGACAGCGGCAGCGCGCGCTGCCTGTCGGCGGCGGCGACTATCGAGCCGATAGCGCTCCGCGGTCACGTGAAGCTTTCGGCATCGCCAGCCGTAATTGCCGCTGATGACGGTGTTCCAGCGCGATCGCGCCCCAGACCAATCCGAGCAGCAGGTAGACGTGGCGCCAATGGTCGATATCGATGAAGGTGCCGAGCCCGACATTGCCGATGAAGGCGACATAGGCGCACAGGAGATAAGGCTGCCATGGCCGGTCGCGCAGCAGGATGCGGAATCCGGCACATATCGTCCAGATGACGAGCGTCAGGAACGACACGAAGCCGAGCCAGCCATAGTCCATCAGCATCTTCAGCCAGATATCGTGGGTGTCCTCGCCGAAGATGGTGCCGAACACCAGAGGCCCGATGCCGAACGGATGCTCCATCGCCATCTGGAAGCCGATCGCATAGCGGGCGAAGCGGCCGAGGCGGGCGGTGTCGTAGCTCTGTTCGAGATGGGCACGGTTGGAGAACATCTCCGCCACGCCGGGCAGCTGCAGGATGACGATCATGGCGATCGCCAGCAGCGACAATGCCGCGATGGTCATCACCACCACGCGCAGCCGGAACATGCCGCTGTTGCTCTGAAGGAACAGACAGCCGGTGAGCAGAACGGCAGAGACGGCAAACATGCCCCACGCGCCGCGCGAGAAGGAAAAGAAGATGCCTGATGTGATGATGAGCAGCGGCACCGCCAGCAGCGGCATGCGCGAGACCGGCCCGGTCAGCAGCAGATAGAGCAGATAGATGCCGGGCAGCACCAGGAACGGCCCGAACACGTTCGGGTCCTGGAAGGCGCCTGCGGCGCGGTCGTATTTGGTGAACATCTCCGCGCCCGGGAAGGCATGGAAATACCCTGCTATGCCGAGTAGCGAAGTCATCACCGCGGATACGACATAGGCAATGAAGATCAGCCGGTAGAGGCTCGGCTGCGTGGCGGTGACCGATGCGAAGAAGACCGCGCTGAAGGCGAGAAACAGCGACACTGCAAGGTAGAGCGGCGTGTTGGCGAGGTCTGACATCTGCGTCATGGCGATCATGCCGCCGATATTCATCGTCACCAGAAGCACCAGCAGCGGCGCGGCCGCGTGCGAAATCCTCAAACCGAAAAGCGCCCAGATGGCGATCAGGCCGGCCATGTAGATCTCGTAAGGAGCCGGCTCGCTGATGACGAAGCCGGAAAGCAGGATGCCGAGCCCGACCGCGCCCGAGGAAATCAGCGCGATCAGCTTCGCATTGACCGCCGCGCGCGGCAGGTCATGGGTGACCGCGCTCAATAGGCGTTTTCCGTGTTGAGCAGCCGAATCGGCGTCAGGAACAGGATCCGCAGGTCGAACAGCATCGACCAGTTCTCGATATAATAGAGGTCGTATTCCGTCCGCATGCGGATCTTCTCGTTGGTGTCCATCTCGCCGCGCCAGCCATTGATCTGCGCCCAGCCGGTAACGCCGGGCTTGACCTTGTGGCGCGCGAAATAGCCGTCGACCACTTCGTTGTAGAGCAGGTTGTGCGACTGCGCGGCAATCGCGTGCGGCCGCGGGCCGACCAGCGACAGCGAACCCAAGAGCGAATTGAAGAACTGCGGCAGCTCGTCGATCGAGGTCTTGCGGATGAAGCGGCCGACGCGGGTAACGCGCGGGTCGTTCTTGGTGACCGTCTGTCTGGCGGTCGGGTCCGACCGGTCGGCATACATCGAGCGGAATTTGTAGACTTCGATCACCTCATTGTTGAAACCATGCCGCTTCTGGCGAAACAGCACCGGTCCCTTGCTGTCGAGCTTGATGGCGATAGCGGTCGCCAGCATCACCGGTGAGAACACGACGATGCCGATCAGGCTGAAAACGATGTCGAAGGCGCGCTTGGCCACCGAATCCCAGTCGTTGATCGGCTTGTCGAAGATGTCGAGCATCGGCACCGAGCCGATGTAGGAATAGGCGCGTGGACGAAACTGCAGCGCGTTCGAATGCGCCGACAGCCGGATGTCGACCGGCAGCACCCACAGTTTCTTCAGCAATTGCAGCACGCGCGATTCGGCGGTCAGCGGCAGCGACACGATCAGCATGTCGATGCGGGCGATGCGGGCGAATTCGATCAGCTCCGAGATTGTGCCGAGCTTGGGATAGCCGGCGACGATAGGCGGCGAGCGTTTGTCGCTGCGATCGTCGAAAATGCCGCAAATGCGGATGTCGTTGTAGGGCTGCCTCTCGACCGAGCGGATCAGGACCTCCGCTGCCTTGCCGCCGCCGACGATGACGGCGCGCCGCTCCATGTGGCCGTCGCGCGCCCAGCGCCGGATCAGCTTCGACATCACCAGCCGCAGGCCGAAGATGAGAATGAAACCGACGGCGAACCAGGTGCCGAACAGCAATCGTGAATAGTTTTCAGATATCTTCATCACGAATGCCGTCAGCGCCATGAGGGCGAACGTGCCGGCCCAGACCAGCAGCAAACGTCCAAAATTGGCGATCGGCCGCATGAGCGAGACGATCTGGTAGCAATCGGTGACGTCGAGCAGCACCACTGCAAGGAACGACGCGGCGGCGATCGTCAGCGGATATTGCCAGGCGAAATAGTTGAAGAAGCCGACAAAGTAGAAATAGACGCCGAGGCCGGAAAGGAACAGCACTGCGAACTCGACCATCCGCAGGACGCCGCTGACCATGATCGGCGACATCGTATCGCGCCGGTATTGCGAGGCGACCTGACGGGCGACATCATTCATGCCGCCCGGCATGCCGCCATCGGTCGGGGTGTCGAGTTTGCGCACAGCCTCTGCCGAAAAGCGGTGCACGGGATCGATCTCGTTCATGGGATTTCCGCAAGCTTCCCCCAGGCAATAGCAAAAGAGAGCTAAGAAACCCTTGAAACAACGCGTGGCTTTGGAAGGGCTTGGGCCGGTGGTTTATTTGGCCAGCGCCGCGAAATACGCTTTCTCGATCTCGGCAGCCATGACATCGGCTCCGAAGCGTGCCTCCAGATCGGCGCGATCGGGCATCAGTTTTCGATAGGCGGCGGGATCGGCCAGCGCTTCGGCGATCTTGTCGGCAAGCTGCAACGGATCAGGTCTGATCAGGGCAGGGGAATCGGCGCCGAAGATCTCCGGTATGCCGCCAACGGCCGTGGCGATCATCGGTTTTCCCGCCGCCAGCGTCTCGAGCACGACATACGGCAAGGCTTCGGCGCGCGAAGGAACGACGACCAGCGCGGCCAGCGCAAAGGCATCCCTGGCCGGCATCGGCGGCAGGAAACGCACATTGCCGTCAAGCCCGAGCCGCCTCACTTGCGCGCGGTACCGAGGCAGGTTGTCGCCGTCGCCCACCATGACCGCGCCCAGCGGGCGTCCGAGCCGTGTCCCGGCAAGGGCCAGCGCGTCGATGAAGATGTCGGGTCCCTTGAGGTCACGCATCATGCCGATGTAGAGCAGGTCCACCATTCCGGGCTTCTCCGGAACGGGGTCGAACTCAGCCGCGCGCAGGCCATTGTAGACCAGCGCGTTCGGAATGGGCGCCTCGCCGACCTTCCTGCGATAGGTGCGTCGCTCATAGTCCGAGACGAACAGCAGACAGTCGGTGAAGTGAGCCATGGATTGCTCGAGCGCGAAGAACAGCTTTCCCGTGAACGTGCTCTCGTCATAGTGGAGAGAACCGCCATGCGGCGAATAAAGGCGGGCTACGCGAGACCTTGATACCCGCAACAGTGAGCCGAACAGACGGGCATAGGCGCCACCCTTGGCGCCGTGCCCGTGCAGCACGTCCGGCCGCAATTCCTTGATGATTCCGTAGGTGCGCCAGGCCGAGGCGAGATCGCCCAGTCCGACATGGCGCTGCATCGGCGTGCGATGGATGCCGAGCGCCAGCATGGCCTTCATCCGCTCGAACAGGCGCTCCTCGTATTCCCCACCTGTGGCCGAATCGCACACGATGCCGACCGAATGGCCGGCGGCGACCTGAGCTTCCGCGAGGTCCCGCACATGCCGAAAGATCCCGCCGACAGGTGAACGAAAGCAATGGACGATCCTGAGTTTGTCCGCCACGTGTGTTCGTCAGAACAGACGTTCACGCACATAGACAGTATCTCCGGGCAGCAGCGGGTCTGACGTGACAACCCGGCCGGTCATCACCTTGCCGTTGATATCTCGGGTGATGTCGACGCTTTCCTGGTTGGCGCGCGGCGTGAAGCCGCCGGCAATGGCGACGGCTTTCTGAACGGTGAGGCCGGGCACATAGGAATACTGGCCGGCGGCGCCCACTTCGCCCATGACGAAGATAGGCCTGTAGCGGTCGATCTCGACGGAAACATCGGGATCGCGCAGATAGCCTTGGCGCAGTTTGTCGGCGATTTCCTTTTCCATCTGCTGGGCGGTGTGGCCGCGGGCCGGCACGGCGCCGACCAGCGGGAAGGAGAGATATCCGGACTGGTCGACACTATAGGTGTTGGTCAGCCCGTCCTGCTCGAACACGGTGACGCGGACGCGGTCACCCGCGCCCAGGCGATAGGGTTGATCGAGCACCTCGTGGAAGGCGGCCGGCGTCGGCCGGTAGCTGGAGCAGCCAGCAAGCATCGACACGGCAAGCAGCGCGCGAAAGAGGGAAGCAGTGCTTTTCATGACAGGACACATACCTTCGACTGGCCGCTGCGGCGTCGCAGCAAACATCTGAGAGCGCGTCCGTTATCGTCCTGTTAGGGTTAATGGCCGGTAAAGGGCGCGATCGATACGGCATCGATCGGCAGGAGTTTTATAACTTTGACGGTTTTGCTTGGCGCCTGCCAGTAAGTCCTGACGGAAGCTTCCTGTGATCTTAACGGCTGAGTTACCATAGTTGTTTACGGTGCATGCGATCCGTATCGGAGTAGGATGCATGTCCGTTCAGTCCACGGCCGCAGACGTTGACGTCGATCTCAGGCAGCTCTTCGCCAGCCTGGCGAGGAACTGGCTGCGAATATTGGTCGTCTCCCTGGTGGTTACCGGGTTGGCGTTTGCGCTCGCTTCGCTGGCAACCAAGCACTACAAGGCCCAGACGCAGGTTCAGATCGATACGCGTGAATCCGTCTACACGCGCCCGGCCGGCAGCAATGACAGCGACAAGCCTATCCTCGATGAGCAAGGCGTCGCCACCCAGGTCCAGATCATTTCGTCCAACGAAATCCTCAAGCAGGTAGCGCAGAAGCTTGATCTGTCGCGATTGCACGAATTCGACGAAACTGTCGATATGTCGCCTCTCAACCGCCTGCTGATCCTGGTGGGGTTGAAGAACGATCCCATGGATATTCCGGTCGACGAACGCGTCCTGAAGAAGATGCGCGAGAAGCTCAACGTCTATGGCGTCGAAAAGACGCGTATCATCGCCATCGAGTTCTCCTCGGAAGATCCCAAGCTCGCGGCTGCTATCCCCGATGCCATTGCCGCCGCCTACATTGCCGGGCAGGGCGCGGCCAAGCTCGAATCCAACACCGCCGCGGCGGACTTCCTGGCTCCCGAGATCGCCGATCTGCAGAAGCAGGTCAGGGATGCCGAGGCCAAGGTCGCCGCCTATCGCGCCCAGTCGGACCTTCTGGTGGGCGGCAACAATTCTGTGCTCGCCACCCAACAACTGGCCGAACTGTCGACCGAATTGTCGCGGGTGCGGGCCAACCGCGCCGCCGCCGAGGGCACCGCCGACAGCGTGCGCAAGGCGCTGCAGAATGGCGGCTCGCTGGATTCGCTGCCCGAGGTGCTGTCATCCGCTCTGATCCAGCGCTTGCGCGAACGGCAGGTCGAACTGCGCGCTAACATCGCCGACCTGTCGACGACGCTGCTCGACAATCATCCGCGCATTCGCGCGGCAAAATCACAGCTGGCCGATCTCGACGCGCAGATCCGCAGCGAAGCTCAGAAGGTGATGAAGGGGCTGGCTATGCAGGCCGATGCCGCCAAGTCACGTGAGAGCCAGCTCGTCGCCGACGTCAACACGCTGAAGGCGGCTTCCGCGGAGGCAGGCGAACAGCAGGTCGGTCTCGATGCGCTGCAGCGTGACGCTGCCGCCAAGCGCCAGCAGCTCGAACTTTACCTGACCAACTACCGCGAGGCGGCTTCGCGCCAGGATCGCAATTACGTGCCGGTCGACGCGCGTGTCATCTCGAAGGCCGTAGTGCCTTCCGAGGCCTACTTCCCCAAGATCGGGCCGATCGTCGGTGCTGCTTTTGCCGCCTCGCTTTTGCTCATGTCGGTGTTCACGCTGCTGCGCGAACTCTTTTCCGGCCGCGCCATGCGCCCGGCCAGCGGCGCTCGCTTCGAGCCGATCGACGAGGTGGCGATGCCGGTCGCGGCCAGGGAAACGACGATCATTCCAGAGTCCGGGCCTGAGCACCACGCTGAGAAAGCGGTGAAACCGGAGATGATGGTGGAACCGGATCTGCCCTCGCCGGCGGAATCTGCCATAGAGGTCGAACCCGCCGCCGGCGCACCGGTCGCCGAAACCGTCCCTGTTGCCGAGGCCGTCCCGGTCGCCAAAACCAGGCCGCGTTCGGTGCTGGGCGAGATCGACGTTGAAAAAGCGGCGGAAAAGCTGATCGCAAGCGGCGCCGCGCGCGCCATCTTCGTGTCGCCCGAAGGTGACGAGGCGGCCGCGTCCGCGATCCTGGTGGCGCGTGAGGTCTCCGACGCCGGCCTGCGCGTGCTGCTGCTCGACCTCACGGCTTCCGGCGCCGCCTCGCGACCGATGCTCGACAGCGGACTGTTCCCGGGCATCACCAATCTGCTCGCGTCGCAGGCGCAGTTCAGCGAAGTCATCCACCCCGACCTCTATTCCGACTGCCATGTCATTCCTGTCGGCACCGCCGATCCGGTTCGCGCCATGCGCGCCGCCGACCGGCTGCCGATCATCATGCAATCGCTGACCACCGCCTATGACCTGGTGGTGGTCGAATGCGGTCCCGCCGACGCCCAAGGCATCAGCCGTCTGGGTGGCGATGCGACCGAGGTGTTCCTCTCCATGCTGGAGCCGGATGATGAGGTGACGCAGGCCGCCGTCAAGCTTATCGAGAATGGCTATCCGGAGTTGACGCTGGTGACCCCGCTCGGCCACGAACCGCCGGGCACCCCGGTGCCGGGAAGGCGCTCGGCGGCTTGAGTCCGATGAGCGGCGCTTGTGGTCATCACGTTGGAAGGTGGGCGGGTTAGCTACCGTCCTCGGCGGGCGCCGGCGCCTGGCCAGCGGCCTTGCGACGCAGCAGCTTGGTCAGCTTCCAGATCGTCGGACTGTTCTTGACGACGGCTTTCAGCCTGGCGCTTTGCCGCAGCCCCAGCGCCAGTGCGCGGCCTTTCGACGTCAGCGGAACCAGCACCTCGAAGTGCTGCGTTTCGATATCGCACCATAAACGCTTGTACGGCTCGTCGCCGACCGAGAAATCATAGACGTCGAAACCCGCCTCGCAGGCTTCCTGGATATTGTCGAAGAACAGGAAGTCGCCGGGGCTGGTGTGGGCGAGGTCATCCTCGGCGATCGCGCCGAACTCGCAGATCAGCCGTTTGCCCGAGCGGCTCGATCCGGTCACGGCGCGAAGCTTGCCGGCGACCTCGAGCCCGTGCAGCACGAAGGAGGGCTTATCCTCGGCAAGCGCCTCGGTGAACAGAGCACGGAAGAACGCGCGCACTTGATTGTCGCCGAAGACGTTGGCGATGCCCATCCTGCGGAAGCGGGATTCCTTCATCTCGAAAAAGCCGTCGAGCAGCCGGCCGACCTCGTCCACGGTCCGCGCCTCGATGCGCCGATGGCTGCCGATGGCCTCGAACTTGCGCGTCTGCGAGCGGTGCTTCTTGCGTTTGCGCTTTCCGTTTGCGCGAGAGAGCAGTGCATCCAAACCGCCAACCAGGTCGACGGCGAGCGACAGGTTCGGGCTGTCGAAATAATCGAACGAGGCGAGTGGGTTGGCTACGCCATCGAGGTCGGGCAGCAGGCGTTCGAAGGCGACGAGATCGATGTCGGGGCGAGCCTCGGCTATGGCCGCCAGGGTCGAACGAATAGCCGCACTGTCCGCCCTGGCAAGCCATTGCGGGTCGGCGGCGACGAAATTGCCATTGGCGTGGCGGCCGCCCATGAAGCGGGCAACACGGAATGGCCCATGGCCGACGACCTCCAGCGCCAGTGCGAAAACCGGTCTGCCTTCGCAATTCAGCATCGCCACGACCGGGTCCGGCTCGACCTGCGCGGCCCAGTTGCGGATCCAAACCGCGCTCTGCGCCGGCGCGAACACGGCGGAGCGGCAGAACGCGGCATAGGCCGCGAGCCCATCGGCGGAAGCGGTGGAAACCGACAGCCCAGCCGGCTCTATTGGCGGCACACTGGGCGGGGCTTCGATTGCCGCCAGGCGATTGCCGTCAAATGACGCGGCCGCGTCAACCATACCTCAATCCTTAGGGCGTATTGCTGCCGATTTGGGGGCGCTCAGGCGTATCCGTGCTTGGTTCAGCCTAGGCGCAAAAGGTGAAGGAATGATCGACGGCGGGGAGGCAATCCGAAAGCTGGCGCTCAACGTCGCCCGCTACACCGGCCTCGCACCGCTGGCCAAACCGCTGGTCGGCGGTATTGGCGCCATCCTCATGCTGCACCGCGTTACGGCAAAGCCCGAAAAGCCCGACAGCGTCAACCGTCATCTCAACATTGCGCCCGGCTTCCTCGACGCCATGATTGCCGGCCTGAAGGCGGATGGCTACGCCTTCGTCTCGATGGACGAGGCGGTGGAGCGTATCGCGGCGCGCCGCAAGGGCGGCCAGTTCGCCGCCATCACCGCCGACGACGCCTATCGCGACAACATGACCGAAGCCTTGCCGGTGCTGGAAAAGCACGGCGCGCCGATCACCATCTATGTGGCTCCGGGGCTGATCAACGGCACTGCGGATCTGTGGTGGGACGTGGTCGAGGATCTCGTCAACGCGGGCGATCGCCTGACCCTGACGACGTCCGACGGGCAAACGACGATCGACTGCACCAGCCCGGCCAAAAAGCTCCAGGCCATCGCACGGCTGCACACCTATCTCACCACCGAGGTTCGCGAGGAGGACCTGCGCGCCGTGCTGCGCGAACTGGCGCATGCGAAAGGCGTCGACGCCGGCCGGCCGCGCGTCGACACGCTGATGACCTGGTCGGAGATCCGCGCGATCGCAGCGCATCCGCTCGTAACGATCGGTGCTCATACGATCAACCACAGCAATCTGAAGCGGCTTTCAGAAGCCGACGCGCGGCACGAAATCGTCGGGGTGAAGTCCATCCTGCGAGCCGAGCTGGGCGAGGAGCCGCGCCATTTCGCCTATCCCTACGGCTATGCCAGCGCTGTCGGCTGCCGCGAAGTGGGCTTTGTCCGCGATGCCGGCTACACCTCGGCCGTGACCACCCGTCATGGCGTGCTGCGCGCCGAACACGCCGGCTTCCTGCACGCATTGCCGCGCATCTCGGTCAACGGCCGTTATCAGAACCTCGCCCACATCCGCACCATGCTGTCTGGCGTGACGACGCCGCTCGCCAACGCCGGAAAGATGGTGGTCACCATCTGAGGCCGGCCGGCAACGGTTCAGCGCTTGGGCCGAGGCTCCAGCATCAGCCATTTGATGATGCCCATGGCCGGCAGCACCCAGAGCAGGCCGCTTAGCAGGAAGAACAGGAAATGTGTCCACGGGCCCGCCTCGGACAGCCGGGCGACCGCGAAGATCGATGCGACCAGCGCGTAGATGACGACAAGCGCCACCAGCAGGAACATTCCGATCAGCTTTTTCAGGCGCACGGGCATGGTTGGCCTCCTGGAGCCGGGGTAAAGTGCGGCCCAGCTCAATGTGTCGGCTTGGCCATAGGCCTTGACGCGAAGCTGTGCAACCCGACAGACGCGGCGCGACGGCGTGCCGCGCCGCCCGGTCTTGCATGCGGGAATGCGATGGTCCACCAATCCGCGACTTCAACCTGCCGGGATAAATCCATGGCCGCCATTACTGCCGCGCCTTACGAGGCGCGTGACCGCGATCTGCACAACCGCGCGCTGGTGCGCGGCTGGCTCTACGTGGTGCTTCTGGTGCTGTTCGCGCTGGTGCTGGTCGGCGGCGCCACAAGGCTCACCGAGTCCGGCCTGTCGATCACCGAGTGGCAGCCGATCCACGGCGTTATCCCGCCGCTCAACGACGCCGAATGGCAAGAGGAATTCCAGCGTTATCAGCAGATCCCGCAATATGCCGAGCTCAACAAGGGCATGAGCATCGAGGCATTCAAGTCGATCTTCTGGTGGGAGTGGGCGCATCGGCTCCTGGCGCGCAGCGTCGGCCTGGTCTTTGCCTTGCCGCTGCTGTTCTTCTGGGCGGCGCGCCGCATCGAGCGCGGACTGGGGCCGAAGCTGGTCGGCATCCTGCTTCTCGGCGGTCTGCAAGGCGCCATCGGCTGGTGGATGGTTGCCTCGGGTCTGGTCGACCGCGTCTCGGTCAGCCAGTACCGGCTCGCCACCCATCTGACGCTTGCCGCCCTGATCTTCACGGCGACCATGGTCGTCGCGCGCGGCCTGGCGCCGCATTCGGAACCTGCGGCCGATCGTTCGACCCAGAAACTGGCTGGTTTCATAGTGCTTCTGGCGCTGATCCAGATCTATCTCGGCGGTCTGGTCGCCGGGCTCCACGCTGGCCTGAGCTACAACACCTGGCCGCTGATGGACGGCAAGATCATTCCCGGCGATCTGCTGATCCTGGAGCCGGCATGGCGCAATTTCTTCGAAAGCCCCAAGACGGTGCAGTTCGTGCACCGGATCGGCGCCTACACGGTGTTCGTCGTCGCCCTGTGGCACATGATCGCCACGCGTCGCCGTCTGCCCGGTTCAACGCATGCTCGTCGCGCGACGCTGTTGTTTGCCCTGGTGCTGGTGCAGGCCTCCGTCGGCATCGGCACGCTGTTGATGCATGTGCCGCTGCACATGGCGCTGATCCACCAGGGATTCGCGTTGATCGTGCTGGGGTTCGCCGCCGCGCATTGGCGCGGCACCAAGGGCGCATATCCCTTGCCCCACGAGATCGCCCTCGGACGCTGAGTCTCTCCGGTCACATCCAGAACGTTCGACTGCGCCATCGTCTTGTCGCCGTCGAATTCCGCCTGACGCAAGGCGGCACGGATCAGAAGCCGAGCCGTACCGTTCGGATCGCTGCTGCGACCGACAGTTCGCGGTTCTCCTCGATCGCGTTGTCGTCCTCATGGTGCCAGGAAGCCGACAGGCAGCCATAGGCGATGGCTTGATCCAGTATTGCCGCCGGCGTCTGGCTCAGCGTTCGCGCAAAGACTTCAGCCATCCCGGCAATCCGTGGGGGATCGAGACAAAGGTCGTCGCGATCAAGAGGATTGTAGAACATGTTCGCGGCATCGAATCCCGGGTCGCCGAGAACGCTCTTCGGATCTATCACCAGCCAGCCGCGTGCTCCGTGCATGATGTTGTCGTGATGGAGGTCGCCATGCAGCGGCCTGACATCATGCGGACCACCCAGCAGCCGGTCGGCGATTTCCGCCGCTTCGACATAAAGGCTGTTCCGGCCAACGACACGGTCGGCCTCCGCTTTCTTGAACAGGCTGGAAAATCGTTCCCGAAGCGGCTGCAGGTCGGGCGGAGCGGGGTGATCCGATGGCGAAAACAGCTTTGCCATCACCTCCGCCGCGATTTCCGTGGCGGCCAAATCTCCCTGCTCGGCAAGAACATGCGACAGCATGGTCTCCCCGGCATATTCGAGCAACATGGAATGCCCGTCGCGGCCCAGCAGCCGCACGGCGCCTTCGCCGCGCCGCCAGGCAAGGAAATGCTCGCCGCGCAACTCGTCTGCGACGTCATCGAATGGCTTCAGCGCCTTGACGATCGCCGGCGAGCCGTCCTCGCGCCGCACCTTCCAGATGCGGCTCGAAAAGGTCTCGGCGATGAGCTCGGGCGCGCTGATCTTCCAACGGTCCGGAAATGCCGGTGCCGCCATCAGAGGCCGAGCATCAGGTCCATGTTCTGTACGGCAGCCCCCGATGCCCCTTTGCCGAGATTGTCGTAAACGGCGAGCAGCAGGGCCTGCGCGCGCTTGTCATTGGCAAAGACGTAGAGCTTCATTCGGTTGGTGCCATTGTAGATTTCCGGATCGATCTCCGGAATGCGCTCCACATGCGCATAGGGCGCCACTTCGACCACGCCGCCC
The DNA here is from genome assembly GCF_006442375.1 of Mesorhizobium sp. B2-2-4. Classification (NCBI taxonomy): domain Bacteria; kingdom Pseudomonadati; phylum Pseudomonadota; class Alphaproteobacteria; order Hyphomicrobiales; family Phyllobacteriaceae; genus Mesorhizobium; species Mesorhizobium sp. B2-2-4. The sequence goes on from NZ_VFWB01000007.1 coordinate 200,818, forward strand.
TTGATGGCGGCGAAATGGTCGGCGATGGCTGCATGGAGTTCCGCACCGGTCGGCACATGGTCGAGGCCACCGAGCTGCAGCGGCACCACCGTGATCATGCCTTGCGCGAAATTGCCCACCGCTGGCTGCATGATCGGATCGTGCGACAGTTTCGCATAGGCCCTGAGCTCCGGCACGTGCTTGTGCTGGAGGGTGAGCCCGTAGGGCAGGAATTCAGAGGCGTCCTCGCCCTTGGCGACATAGTCCTCGATCATCGGGCGGCCGCCGCCCGAATAACCCGAGATGCCGTTGACTGTGACCGGGAAATCCGCAGGCAGCAGGCCGGCGGCGACCAGCGGCCGCAGCGTCGCGATCGGTCCCTGCGGCCAGCAGCCGGGATTGGCGACGCGTTTCGCCGCCCCGATCTTCTTCGCCTGCTCCTTGTCCATCTCGGCAAAGCCATATTCCCAGCCTTGCGCTACGCGATGCGCGGTCGAAGCATCGATGACCCTGGTGGTCTCGTTGGAGATCAGCGACACGCTCTCCTTCGCCGCATCGTCCGGCAGGCACAGGATCGCAACGTCGGCGGCATTGAGGAATTCGGCTCGCGCCGCCGTTTCCTTGCGGCGCTCGGCGGGAATTGAAATGATCTCCAGGTCGCCGCGCTCGGCAAGCAGCGCCCGGATTTGGAGACCGGTGGTGCCGTGCTCGCCGTCGATGAAGATTTTCGGTTTCATTGGCTGATCAAATTCCCTGATATCGAAAACTATATGCCGTTGCCTTGGTTCACCGCGGCACCGTTGTGGCTGCCGTTGTTCAGCTCTTCGAGCCGTGCTTTCCGCTCGGCCAGCAGGCCGAGATACTGCATGGCGATCATCGAGCCGGCAATCGCCGTTATATCGGCGTGATCGTAGGCCGGCGCAACCTCCACGACATCGGCCCCGACAATATCGATCTGGTTGAGCTGGCGCAGCGTCGACAGGATCTTTGCAGAGGACGGCCCGCCGGCGACCGGCGTGCCGGTGCCGGGTGCATAGGCGGGATCAAGGCAGTCGATATCAAAGGTGAGATAGGTCTTCTTGCCGCCCGTCCTGTCGACGATGGCGTAGGCGATGTCGGATGCACGCATCTCCTCGATCTCGTGACCGTAGAGGATCTTGATGCCGAACGTGTCAGGCGCGTGGGTGCGGATGCCGATCTGGATCGAGCGGTCGGGATCGATAATGCCTTCCTTGACCGCGCGGCCGACGAAGGATCCATGGTCGATGCGTTTGCCGTCATCCTCCCAGGTATCCTGGTGCGCATCGAACTGCACCAGAGCGAGCGGGCCATGGATTGCGGCATGTGCCTTGAGCAGGGGCCAGGTGACGAAATGGTCGCCGCCCAGCGACAGCAGGAAAGCACCTGACTTCAGGATCTTGGCCGCCTCGCGTTCGATCGTCCCCGGCGTCTTCTGGTGGTTGCCGGTATCAAGCAGACAATCGCCATAGTCGACCACCGCGAGGTGCTCGAACAGATCGCGCGAAAAGGGATATTGCGGATCGTTGTCGAGGATTGCCGAGGCGCGGCGGATCGCCTGCGGCCCGAAACGCGCGCCGGGCCGATTGGTGACGGCGGCATCGAAAGGGATGCCCCAAACCACAGCGTCCGCGCCCTTCACATCCTTCGTGTATCTGCGTCGCATGAACGACAGTGCGCCGGCATAGGTCGGCTCCAGTGAAGCGCCCGTCTTTGAGCGGGCTGTGAAGGCATGGTCGATGTTCTTGTTCGCCATTACGGATCCTTGGTTTTCATCGGGTGCAACAACTACAGAACCGGCACGCAACATGCCAGTCACAGCTTGGGGAAACGAAACGGCGCGGCCGCGGTGCCGCCGCGAGACAGGATTGTATCATCATGACACAGACCGCGTTTCTTGATTCTCCCCACGGCGCGGTGTCGATCCAGGCCGGCACGGTGGCGGGTGAGCGGTTCCTGGTTCTCGATTCGTGGCGCGGCATCTGCGCCCTGCTGGTTGCGCTGTTCCACTTCCCGACCGCTTCGACGATCTCGCAAAGCGCCTTTGTCGGTTCGTCCTATCTGTTTGTCGACTTCTTCTTCGTTCTCTCCGGTTTCGTCATCGCCAGCTCCTATGGCTGGCGGCTGAGCCAGCCGCGGGAGGTCGCACGCTTTGCGGTGGTGCGCTTCGGCCGCATCTATCCGCTGCATTTTCTCATGCTCGCCGCCTTTGCCGGATTCGAGCTGCTGCGGCTGATGCTGCCGCAGGTGCATGGCGCCGGTGCCGCTCCCTTCACCGGCGGCTTCAGCCTCCAGAGCCTGCTTGCCAACCTGCTGCTGCTCCAGGGGGTCGGCTTCGAGGACCAATTGACCTGGAATGCGCCAAGCTGGAGCATTTCGGCGGAGTTCTTCGCCTATCTGTTGTTCGCGGGAGTGGTCTTCACCGCAGGCGCGCGCGCCTGGGTGTGGTTCGTCGCCGCCGCCATCGCCGCGCCGCTGTTCCTGCTTGGCTTCTCGACCCACCACATGGATGTCTCCTTCGATTTCGGCTTCATACGCTGCCTGTACGGCTTCTCGCTCGGCGCCTTGCTTGCCTGGTTCCAGCATGATTCCATTGCAGGCGCGCGACAGGCGCTTGCCCGGACCGGCCCGCTGCTGAGCTGGACCCTTGCAGAAATCGTCATGGCGGCTGTCATTGTGCTTTTCATCGCGCTGGCGGGCGACAATGATGCCGGGATAGCAGCACCGCTGGTGTTCGCGCTGGCGCTGTTCCTCTTTGCCCATGAGGGCGGCTGGATCAGTGTCTTCCTGAGAACCCCTTTCATGCTGACGCTCGGCGCGCTGTCCTACTCGATCTACATGGTCCACATCTTCGTCCAGGCGCGCATGATCAATGTCGCCGGCCTGGTCGAGCGCAAGCTCGGCCTCGGTCTTGTCGGCGACATCGTCTTGCGCGGAGAGCCGGCGACCGGCTTCGGCGCCGGCTGGGCGGGGGACGTTGCGATCCTCGTCATGCTTCTTGTCACGATAGGTGTCTCCTGGATCACCTGGCGTTGCGTCGAGATGCCTGCGATGGCCTGGTTCCGCCGACTGTCGAAACGCATCTGAGGCGACATATCGCGGCAACCGCTAGCCGGCTTCGTTCACCTAGATGTCACGGGCATCGCCTATTCCCGGTTTGATCCGGAATGGAGCGATTCTCGATGCGGACCTTCTGGCCGAGCCTTCTGCTTTCCGTCACGCTGGCGGCTTCCGCCAGCCAGTCAATGGCGGGCGAAACCCGCGCCAGGCAGATCCTCGACCGCTTCGAACATGCCAACCATTGGCGCGACCACGTCATGGTGGCCGCGCATCGCGCCGGCAGCATGCAGACCGGCAAGAGGCTGTATGCGGAAAATTCGCTCGCCGCCGTCGAAGGCTCGATCGCGATTGGCGCCGAGATCGTCGAGGTCGACATCCGGCGCTCGAAGGACGGCGAGTTTGTCGTCATGCATGACAGCTGGCTTGATCGCACCACGACCTGCAAGGGTGAGGTGGTTAAGTACACGCTGGCCGAACTGAAGAGCTGCCGGCTGGTGATCGAAGGCACGGGCGCCGTCACCGACGAGACAGTCTCGACGCTGCGCGAGATGCTGCTGGCGACCCGGGACAAGATCCTCATCAATCTCGACAACAAGCTCGAGGTTGGGGACCTGTCGGGTATGGTCGCGGTGGCGCGAGATCTCGGCATGGCCGACCAGGTCATCGTCAAGGAAAACCTGTGGAGCCAGACCAGGATCGCTACGGTGAAGGCTGCCATGGAAGCGGTCGGCAGCGGCTTCCAGTTCATGCCGATCATCGCCGACGACGCAGTGCATGACGCCGGTTTCGTCGCGACGGTCGACCATGCTTTTGCGCCGCGCGCGATCGAGCTGATCAACTGGCGCGCCGGCGCGGAGACGTTGACCGAGACTGGCGGAGCGCTGTTCAGCACGCGCATGCGCGCGGCCGCGGTGAGGGGCGACTGGCACATCTGGGCCGACACCTACGCCATCGTCAACAAGCCCGGCGGCTTCCTTGCCGGCGGCCGGGGCGATGAACTGGCGGTTCAGGCCAGCCTGCCGCGTGAAGCCTGGGGCTTCTGGGCCGATCGCGGCGCCACCATCATCCAGACCGATGAGCCGAAGGCGGCGATAGGCTGGCTGGCGGCAAATGGGTTTCGCGTGCCCTATGCGGGGACGGGCGAACGCGTCGAACCTGCCGCGACCGCCAGCATCAATTGATTTGCGCGGCTGAAGTTCCGGCCTGGTTGTCGCAGGCCGGCGCCTGCTGACGCAACGGTGTCAGGGGAAACCCGTTATCCATGGGCATGCCCGATACCATCGTTATCAAGCGCCCTGCCGCCTATGCCGCCACCGTTGCTGCGACCAGCCTCGGCTTCGTGGTCGTGCAGCTCGATGTCTCCATCGTCAACGTCGCGCTGAACAGGATCGGTACTGGGCTGTCGATGGGGGTCGGCGGCCTGCAATGGGTCGTCGACGCCTACACGCTTGCCTTCGCCTCGCTGCTGCTCGCCGGCGGCGCCCTCGGCGACAGGGTCGGCGCTCGCCGCGTTTTCGTTGGCGGCATGGCGCTGTTCAGCATTGCTTCGCTGGCTTGCGGCCTGGCTCAGAGTGCCTGGTTGCTAATTGCGGCGCGCGCTGCACAAGGCGCGGGTGCCGCCTTGCTGATGCCGTGTTCGCTGGCACTCCTCAATCGCGCCTACGCATCCGACAAGGCGCGCCGGGCACGCGCCGTTGGGCTGTGGACGGCGGCGGGCGGCATCGCGCTGTCGGCAGGGCCGGTGCTCGGCGGCTTCATGGTCGCGTCGCTTGGCTGGGCCAGCATCTTTCTGGTCAACCTGCCCATTGGCGCTCTCGCCATCTGGATGGCTTATCGGTTTCTGCAGGAAACGCCGCTCAAGGCCGAGCGGCCGCCGATCGACTGGGTGGGGCAGGGACTTGTCGTGCTGGCGCTGTTTTCGCTGACCGGCGCCTTTATCGAAACCGGTTCATCGGGCTGGACCTCGATGCCGGTCATCGGCGGACTGGTATTGGCGGCGGTGGCCGCAAGCCTGTTCCTGCTGGTCGAGAGCCGGACGAGGGCGCCGATGTTTCCGCTCGGTCTCTTTGCCAGCCGCGTGCCGGCTGTGACGAGCCTCGTGGGACTGGCCGTCAACCTGACGCTCTATGGCACGATCTTCATGCTCAGCCTGTATTTCCAGCAGGAAAGGCATTTTTCTCCCGAAATGACAGGGCTGGCCTTCCTGCCGTTCATGGCGGCAGTCACCCTGTCGAACATTGCCGCCGGGCGCATTGCCGCAAATCATGGCCCACGATCGCCCATGGCGATTGGCCTGTTCGTCGGGGCAGCCGGTTTCGGACTGATGGCGCTGATCCAGGCCGATACGTCCTACCTGTCGCTGCTGTGGCGCCTGCTGTTCCTGCCGGTCGGCATTGGTCTTGCCGTACCGGCCATGACCACCGCGCTGTTGTCTTCCGTGCCGGCGGAGATGTCGGGAACGGCATCGGGCGTGCTCAACACCGTGCGCCAGTCGGGTGGCGCGATCGGGGTGGCGCTGTTCGGATCCGCCTTGGCGCTGGGCACGATCGAGGGCATGCAACTGGCATTCCTGGCCTCGGCGCTCGCGGTGGCCGGCTCGGCACTTTGCGCGTTCCTGTTCATCCGCGACGCCGACCATTCCGCTCAATAGTGATGCGCAACGCAAAAAGGCCGCCCGGAGGCGGCCTTTCGGTTGTGAAGCTGCGATGCGCTTAGCGCTTCGAGAACTGGAACGAACGACGGGCCTTCGCCTTGCCGTACTTCTTGCGCTCGACGACGCGGCTGTCGCGGGTCAGGAAGCCGCCCTTTTTGAGCACGGCACGCAGCGCCGGCTCGTAATAGGTCAGCGCCTTGGAGATGCCGTGACGCACAGCGCCGGCCTGGCCCGAAAGGCCGCCGCCGATGACCGTGGCGACGATGTCGTACTGGCCCGAGCGGTTGGCGGCGATGATCGGCTGGTTGAGGATCATCTGCAGGACCGGACGCGCGAAATAGGTCGCGAATTCCTTGTCGTTGACGACGATCTTGCCCGAACCTGGCTTCACCCAAACACGCGCGATGGCGTTCTTGCGCTTGCCGGTGGCATACGCGCGGCCCGACTTGTCGAGCTTCTGGACATGGACGGGTGCCGCGGCCTGCGTATTGGTGTTGCCGGTGGCGGCGCCCAGTTCTGCGAGCGAGGAAAGCTCAGCCATCTTATGCGACCTTCTTGTTCTTGGAATTCAGCTTGGCCACGTCGAGGACTTCTGGCTGCTGGGCGACATGCGGATGCTCGGCGCCTGCATAGACGCGCAGGTTCTTCATCTGGCGACGGCCGAGCGGGCCACGCGGAACCATGCGCTCAACGGCCTTCTCGACGACACGCTCGGGGAAACGGCCTTCGAGCAGTTGGCGCGCGGTGCGCTCCTTGATGCCGCCGGGGTGCCCGGTGTGCCAGTAATAGACCTTGTCGGTGAACTTCTTGCCGGTGAACACCACCTTGTCGGCATTGATGACGATGACATTGTCGCCGTCGTCGACATGCGGGGTGAAGGTCGGCTTGTGCTTGCCGCGAAGATGATTGGCGATAACGGTGGCGAGCCGGCCGACGACGAGACCTTCGGCGTCGATCAGGATCCACTTTTTCACCACATCCGCAGGCTTCTGCGAAAAGGTTGTCATGTTTTCTGCTTTCGGTTCGGACCTTCCCCAATCCACAAACGATAAGGAAGGCGTTTCTTGTTGCTTGGATTGGCGAAAAGCGCTTGCCCGCCGCCAATAACAAAACGGCGGCCTTTGCGGGCCGCTGCTTCGTGAGGGCTTATAGGGGAGAGAGTAGCCCTCGTCAAGCATCATTGGGAGTCAACGAAATCGAAAAACCGTTAAATTTCAAGTGCTAAACTATGTGGTATTATTTTACAACACGGCCTACCGCCAAAACGGCTGGTATTTCGCTCACCGCCGGCCACTCGTCACTGCAAGCAGGAGTCTGATGCCAACGCCGACCATAATGGCTCCGGCCAGCCTTCCCTGCCACACGACGAAGCTGCTTCGGCGCGACAGCCAGCCGCCGACCGCGCCGGAGGTCAGCGCGACAGCGCCGAGGACAAACATTCCCATCATCTTCATAGTCGTGCCGAGAATGACGAACTGCAACGCCGCTGGACCGGCCCAAGGGTGAACGAATTGCGGCAGCACCGCTAACATGAAGGCAAGCGTCGTCGGATTGGTGAGATTGCAGATCATGCCCTGCCGGAAAGCGGCTGTAGTGCCACCGGTGTTGGCAAAGGCAAAGGTACGACTTTCATCCTGCCGGCGCGCCAGCAGGAATTTGACCCCGATGGCGATCAGATAGATGGCGCCGACGATTTGGAGAAAGCTGTAAAGAGGCGGCGAGGATGTGATCAGCGTGGCAAGTCCCATCGCAAGTAATGGAATTTGCACGACGCCGGCCGATACGCAGCCCGTCGCGGCCGCCAGCGCGTGGCGCCAGCCCTGTCCGACGCCGCGACTGATCACAAGCATCATATCGGGCCCGACGCCGGAAAGCTGGTAGGCAAGCACGGCGCCGAGAAAGGCAAGGTATGTGGTCAGATCGGGCATGCCGCAAAACGGACGTGTCGATCGGGAGTTCCGGCCAGGATGCCGGATCGGCCTTCTCCGTGTCAGCGTTTCGGCGGGATCGAATAGGTTCCGGTGGCGTGCGCCACTGTCTGCCCCTCCGGGCCGGCGACGATGTCGATGTCGAAGACCATCAGGTTCTTTCCGAGCTTCAGAATGCGGCAATGGCCATCGATCGGTCCTGCCTCGGCCTTGCGGACGAAATTGATGTTCAGATTGGTGGTGACCGAGAGCGCATCGGGCCCGGCATGGCTGAGCACGCAGACATAGCCGCCAATGTCGGCCAGCGTGAACAAGGCAGGGCCGGACACCGTACCGCCGGGACGCAAATGCCGTTCGCCGGCATTGAGCCGCACGGTGCAGCCGCCGGGAAACACGTCGGTTGCCTCAAAGGCCGCGCCCTTTTCGTTGAGCTGCGGAAACACGGTCTCCATCAGCGCATTGACCTGGGCTGCTGTCAGCACCGGCTCGAGCTTGGTCTGGGCGGGCATCTCGGTCCTCATTCTGCGCCAAGCCTGTATGGGCGAAGCGGCGCGTTTCTGGCAACACCTTCATCCTACTGGCGCAAGCGATACGGTGTTGATGAAACCCCAGCCGATATTAGATACCTTGCCAGCGGAACGGAATCGCGGAGACCTTAGCCATGGCCGAAATCCTTGCCATCAAGCCTGTCGCAGTTGAAGGGCCGGTTGTGGCTAGGCGCGACGAGGGCCTGCTGCGCCTGACGCTTGCCAATCCCCCCGCGAACGCGCTTTCCCTGGCGGCGATGACGGCGCTGACGGAGGAACTGGACCGTGCCAGGGCCGACAAGGCCGTTCGCGTCATAGTGCTGTCGGCGGCCGGAAAGGTATTCTGCGCCGGCCACGATCTCAAGGAGATGACAGCGCGCCGCGCCGACGCCGATCGCGGCAAGGCCTTCTTCGAAGAGACGTTTGCCGCCTGCGCTACGCTGATGCAGGCGATCGTGCGCCACCCCAAGCCGGTGATCGCCGAAGTGGATGGCCTTGCCACCGCCGCCGGCCTGCAGCTTGTCGCCAGTTGCGACCTCGCCATCGCCTCGCATGAGGCGACGTTCTGCACGCCGGGCGTCAATATCGGCCTGTTCTGCTCGACGCCGATGGTGGCGCTGTCTCGCAACGTCTCGCGCAAGCACGCCATGGAAATGCTCCTGACTGGCGAAACCATCGATGCCGCGACCGCCAAGGAGTTCGGCCTGGTCAACCGCGTCGTGCCGCGCGAGTACCTGAATCAGATTGTCAACAAATACGCCCAAACCATTGCTTCAAAATCATCTTCGGTGCTGAAGACCGGCAAGGAAGCGTTTTATGCGCAGGCCGAGATGGGGCTGGCGGATGCCTATGGCTATACTGGCCGGGTCATGGTCGAGAACATGCTGGCGCGTGACGCCCAGGAGGGCATCGGCGCCTTCATCGGCAAACGCAAGCCGGAATGGACCGACGAATAAGGACGAAAGTCATGGAGCCGCGCATCTCCATCATCACCATCGCCACCGATGATCTCGATCGTGCGGTGCGCTTCTACGAGACGATGGGCCTGAAGCGCCATGCGGGCATCACCGATGGCGTCGCCTTCTTCCAGATGGGTGGTGTTATACTCGGCCTGTTCCCGCGCGCCAGCGCCGAGGAGGATTCCGGCATCACCTTCGCCAAGGCGCCTGCCGCCGTCTATCTCGCCTACAACACCCGCTCCGATGCCGAAGTGGACGCGGTGCTTGCGATGGCTGAAGAGGCCGGCGGCCGCATCGTCAAGCCGGCAGGCCGTGCCTTCTGGGGCGGCTGGTACGGCTATTTCGCCGATGCCGACGGACATGTCTGGGAAGTGGCGCACAACCCGGCCTTTCCGATCACGGAAGACGGTACGATCTCGCTGCCCGATTGATGGCTTACCGCAGGCAGTTGACGCGGCTCAAGGCGCCCTATCTCAAGCGCATTCTGCTCGATTCCGAGCGGGTGACCGATTGGGAAAAATACCCGTGGAACCTGCCGCTGTTTCGTGGTCACGCCTTCGAACTCGAATTCACCACACCAATTACCATCATCGTCGGTGAGAACGGCACCGGCAAATCGACATTGCTCGAGGCGATCGGCGCGCTCGCCGGTTACGACGAAGCCGGAGGCGGCAAGGGCTACCGGCCTGTCGACCATTCCGGCGCCATCGACAGGAGTGGTGCCGCGCTGGCAGATACCTTCCGTGGCCATTGGTTGCCAAAAGTCACCGCCGGCTGGTTCTTTCGCGCCGAATCCTTCTACTCGGTGGCTCGCTATCTTGACCAGGTGGCCCTGGAAGATCCGTTCAAGCCACCTCCGCCCGACTTTCTGTCCTGGTCGCATGGCGAAGGGTTCATCCGCTTCTTCGAGGAACGTTGCCGCAGGCAAGGCATCTACATCCTCGACGAGCCCGAAAGTGCGCTGTCTCCATCGCGCCAGATCGAACTTCTCAAGATGCTGCGGCGCATGGATCGGTCGGGCACTGCGCAAGTGATCATGGCGACGCATTCGCCGCTGCTGATGGCCTGTCCAGGCGCGCGGCTGTTCCGCATCAGCCGGTTCGGGCTAGATTCGACCGATTTTCGTGATACGGACCACTTCCGCATGATGCGCGATTTCAGCAGTGATCCTGATGGCTTTCTCGCCGAGGCGTTGTATGAGGACGAGCCATGAATCACGATAGCTATGACAACGCCTACATCGCCGGCATCCTCAATTCGGTGAAGACCATCGCCATGGTCGGCGCGTCCGCCAACGACGTTCGTCCAAGCTATTTCGTGTTGAAATACCTGCTGGCCAAGGGGTTTGAGGTGTTCCCCATCAATCCGGGCCATGCTGGCAAGGAGATACTCGGCCGTACGGTCTATGGCAGCCTTGCCGAGATTGCCCAGCCCATCGACATGGTCGACATCTTTCGCGCCTCGGCGGCGGTGGCCGGCGTTGTCGACCAGGTACTGAAGCTCGATCCCCTGCCGAAAGTGATCTGGATGCAACTCGGCGTGCGCCACGACGAAGCCGCCGCACGCGCCGAAGCCGCCGGCGTTAAGGTGGTGATGAACCGCTGCCCCAAGATCGAATATGGCAAGCTGTCCGGCGAGATCGGCTGGACCGGGGTCAATTCCGGTGTGCTGTCGTCGAAGAAGCCGCTGATGCGGTCGGGATTCCAGAGTTTCGGCGTGCGGCAAAAATAGACAAGGGGAAGGCGCAAAATTATTCCGGCAGGAGCCGTATTTTCCTGCTGCCTGGTCGAAGATGACACGCCGAAGGGTATTTTCTTCTTTGCATTCGTGGTCGAGCTTGGCCAAGAATGGCCGGCGAATTTCAGAAGTTTTTTCGAGGGAGGTTTCAGTGACCCGCACGCCCGGTTTCAACACGCTCGCCGTCCATGCCGGTGCCAAGCCCGATCCGGCCACCGGCGCACGCGCCACGCCGATCTACCAGACGACCTCCTTTGTTTTCGACGACGCCGATCATGCCGCCTCGCTGTTCGGGCTGAAGGCCTTCGGCAACATCTACACCCGCATCATGAACCCGACGCAGGCGGTGCTCGAAGAACGCATAGCGGCGCTCGAGGGCGGCACGGCCGCCCTTGCGGTGGCGTCCGGCCACGCCGCCCAGGTAATCGTGTTCCACAATCTGTTGCAGCCGGGCGACAATTTCGTCGCCGCTAACAAGCTCTATGGCGGTTCGATCAACCAGTTCGGCCATGCCTTCAAGAACTTTGGCTGGGAGGTGCGCTGGGCCGAAGCGAACGATCCGTCAACCTTCGAGAGCCAGATCGATGACAAGACCAAGGCGATCTTCATCGAGAGTCTGGCCAATCCCGGCGGCACCTTCGTCGACATCGAGAAGATCGGCGACATCGCGCGTAAGCATGGCCTGCCGCTGATCGTCGACAACACCCTGGCCTCGCCCTACCTGATCCGGCCGATCGAGCACGGCGCCGACATTGTCGTCCATTCGCTGACCAAGTTCATTGGCGGTCACGGCAACTCGATCGGCGGCGCCATCGTCGATGGCGGCACGTTCGACTGGTCGAAATCAGGGAAGTACCCGATGCTGTCGGAACCGCGCCCCGAATATGGCGGCCTGGTGCTGCACGAAACCTTCGGCAATTTCGCCTTCGCCATCGCCGCGCGAGTGCTTGGCCTGCGCGATCTCGGCCCGGCGATTTCGCCGTTCAACGCCTTTCTCATTTTGACAGGCCTCGAAACCTTGCCGCTGCGCATGCAGCGCCATTGCGACAATGCGATCACCGTCGCGGGCTGGCTGTCCAACCATCCCAAGGTGGCCTGGGTCAACTATCCCGGCCTTCCCAGCGACAAGAACAACGCCCTGCAAAAGAAATACTCGCCGCAAGGCGCCGGCGCGGTCTTCACCTTCGGCCTCAAGGGCGGTTACGAGGCCGGCGTCAAATTCGTCGAAGCGTTGGAGTTGTTCTCGCATTTGGCCAATGTCGGTGACACCAAGTCGTTGGTCATCCATCCGGCGTCGACCACGCACCGACAGCTGTCCGACGAGCAGAAGGTCAAGGCGGGTGCGGGACCGGACACGGTGCGGCTGTCCATCGGCATCGAGGACGTCACCGACATCGTCGCCGATCTCGAACAGGCACTCGCCAAAGTTTGATCTATCCTCCCCCTCGTGGGAGGGTCGGCGCAAAACGCCGGGGTAAGGCGAGCCGGCCCGAGGCCGGTTCTTCATGGAGGCAAATCCTGTCCGAGCATTACCTGACGATATCGACGGATTCTGTCGACGCCGAAGAAGGCGCGCCGGCGCCCGATCGCCTGATCTCGGGCGATCCGAAATTCCGCACTTGGAACGTCGAGGAGCGCGAAGGCGGTCTTTATGCCGGTATCTGGGAATCGACTCCGGGCAAGTGGCGCATCGTCTACGACGAATGGGAATTCTGTCACATCCTTTCCGGCGTTTCGGTGATCGAAGAGGAGGGTGGCGAAGCGCGCACCGTCAGGGCCGGCGACAGCTTCGTGCTGCGACCTGGCTTCAAGGGAAGCTGGGAAGTGCTTGAAACCACCCGCAAGGAGTATGTGATCAGGCTGTGAGCTGCGCGCAGCTCACAGCTCAGGCCTGCGCTCCTTCAGAAGCCGACGGTGAGCGCTTCCAGCCCATGGAAATGATACGTGTCACGGAAGCTTGGGCTTTGGGCAAGACGGAGCTTTGGGTGCCGCTCGAACAAGGTTTTCAGCGACACCTGCAATTCGAGCCTGGCCAGGGGCGCGCAGATGCAGAAATGGATGCCGGCGCCGAACGACACGTTCTTCTGGTCGACACGACCCGGCCGGAAGGCCCGCGGCTCGGCAAAGGCATGAGGGTCATGGTTGGCCATGCCAAGCAGCAGACCGATCGTCTGGCCGGGCGGCACGACGATCCCGGGAGCGATTTCGATCTCCTGGTAGGCGTAGCGGGTGAACATGTGCAACGGCGCGTCGAAGCGCAGGCATTCTTCGACAGCGGCCGCTGTCGCCTCGGCTGAGGTGAAGAAACGGCGCGGGTCGCCACCTTGCGCCAAAATCGAGCGCACCGCATTGCCGGTCTGGTGCACGGTCGCTTCGTGGCCGGCATTGAGCAGCAGGATCGCCGAGGACACCATTTCGTCTTCCGACAATTTTTGGCCGTCCTCCTGCGCCGAGATCAGCAGCGACAGCAGGTCGTCGCCGGGATTTTTGCGCCGTTCGGCGATGGTGCCGCGCAGGAAATCGGCGAAATCCTGCGCCGCGCGATTGGCCGTCTCCTCGATCTCGCGAGTGCGGCCATGCACGTACATGGCGACCATTCGATGTGACCAGTCGAGCAGTTGCGGTCCCATTTCGACCGGCACGCCGAGCATCTCGGCAATGATGGTGATGGGCAGGGGAGAAGCGAAGGCGGGCAGCAGGTCGACTTGCTTGCCCGGCTCGAAACGATCGATCAGTTCGTTGGCGAGTGCCTCCACGCGCGGCCGCAGCCGCTCGACCTGGCGCGACACGAAGGCGCGGTTGACCAGTGTTCGAAGCTGCGTGTGTACCGGCGGCTCCAGTTCCAGCATGGAATTGGCTTCGATGCCGTCGAATGCCTTGAGATGTGTTCTATCCCGGCCGATGCCACGACTGTCGGGAATGCCCGCCGGGTTCTGGCGGCCGAAGCGGCGGTCGCGCAACAGCTTGTTGACGTCGTCGAAGCCGCCAAAGCACCAGAATCCGAATTCTTCCCAGAAAAAGGCATTCGATGCATCGTGCAGGAACGTGTAGGCCTCGTACGGATCCTGGAAGAAAGCCCGCTCGTGCGGGTCAAGCCTCAGGTGACGGGTCGCTGGATCAAAGGCGAGGTAGGATGGCGTCGATTTGGTCATGCCAGACCAATAGCGCGGCTTGCCAGCCTGGTTCCAGACCGTATGTTGGCGGCCGCAATCCAATGCGTTGAGCCAGCCGCAACGGCTGCGGAAAGTCTGATTTGATGAATGTGATCGTTGTCGGCGCGGGCATCGCCGGTCTCTCCACCGCATGGTCGCTGGTCAAGGCTGGCCATAGCGTTTCCATCGTCGAGCAGGGGCCGATCCCCAATCCGTTGGCGGCATCCGGCGACCATCACCGCATCATTCGCCGTGCCTACCGGGCCGGGACCGGCTACGGCCGGCTGATCAGCGAGGCCTATGAAGCCTGGGACGAAATGTGGGCCGACCTCGGCGAGAACCATCTCGATTCCAGGGGCTTCCTCTGCGTCTCGCGCGAGCCGGGCGACGAAGCCGAGGAATACCGGGAAGGGCTGGAGGAGGGAAACTATCCGTTCGACCTGCTGGAACCTGATGCCGCGGTCGAACGCTGGCCTTTCCTGGAGCCGGGCTCGTTCCGCTACGCCTACTTTTCGCCGGAAGGCGGCGCGCTGCATTGCCGCAAGATCGCGTCCGGCCTGGCCAAGTGGCTGCGCGCCAACGGCGCCAACGTCTACGAGAACAGCAAGGTGACGGCGGTCGACTCCGAGGCAGGGCATATCGTGCTCGCGTCCGGCGAGACGATGCAGGCCCACCGCATCGTCGTCGCTGCGGGCGCCTGGGTGCTGAAACTGTTCCCCGAACTCGGCGGCGAACTGAAGACGTACCGAACCGCGCTCGCCTATGTCGAACCGCCGGCGGACCTCAAGGCCGTCTGGGAAGTTGCGCCCGTGGTCCTCGATGTAGGTGGCAAGACCGACGGCTACATGATTCCGCTGACCCGAGGTGCCGGCATGAAATTCGGTTCAGGCCTGCACAGGGTGCCGACCAGCGACGCCGACTGGAACCGGCAGCCGGTGCCGGGCGAGGGCGAGGCGATCCGCAACCTGTTTTCACCGCCGATCGCCCGCATCGAGGAGTATGAGGTGACCGAAGTGGTCACCTGCGCCTACACATTCACGGACGATGAGAAATTCCTGGCGCATGAGACGGGCAAGTGCCTGATCGTCTCGGCCTGCTCGGGCCATGGCTATAAATTCGGGGCGGCGGTCGGCCGGCGTGTGGCGGCGGCTGTCGATGATGGCGATATTGCCGGCCTGAAACGTTGGTTGCGAGCCGAAATCGCCTGAATTCAGTCCTGGCAATGCCTGGGAATATGCACGCGCCGCCAGCCGGATGAGCCTTCGCGCACCAGCACGCGCCGCGCGACGGTCTGGTAGGCGCCGGGAATGTCGATGACGCGCCTTTGCTCCGGTCGCACCAGCACCTCCTCGGCGATCCTGTCATATTGCGCCGGAATGACGACGCGCCTTGTGCGCTCCGGCCGGATCACCACCGTTTCGGCGACGCGTTCATAGCGCGCCTTGTGCCGGACCTTGCACAGCACCTTGCGGCCGTGGATGACGCGCCATTCCCAGGAATAGCCGCCATCATCGACCTTGACTGTGTGGTAGACCGTACGGGTGATTGCGGGCACCACCTCATAGGTCACCTGTGCCGGAACCGTCATCACCACCCGCTCGCGCGTGCCGTAGATCGGCGCTTCATAGTCGACCTGCTGGCTGGGCGGACTGATCATCACGTCCTCGTAGACCGTGTCATAGACATCAGGCGTTTGGACCGGCTCATAGCATTCGACGGCGCGGCCGCCGGCCGCCGTCTGCGAAATCGAGCCGAGCATGGTCAGCCCGGCCATGGCGAAGCATGCGGTTTTCCTGGACATGACGTTCCCCCTGTTGAACCGCGGACACAAGTTCAACGTTGAATTGTAGGGGAAGCGGTCCGCGAGAAAAGCGGGTTCGGCGCATTCGTTAAGTGACGCGGTTAAGAAACTGCTACCTGTCAGGCCGCAGGTGCCGTCGCGAGCCGGCGGAAGCGCCCGCCGTTGCGAATCTCGCCTGGAAAGCTTGATTCGACTTACCCAGATGGCTAGGAGGGGTCGGCCTTGCACAAGGATGAGCCGGCATCCTATTTACACAATAACGATCCAGAACCGATTCTGCCCGAGTTGCCAGCATGTCCGGCGCCGGAATCCCACCGCGAGACAAGAGATAACGAATGAAGAACCCCGTCGAAACCTACATGAACCTCGTTCCGATGGTGGTCGAACAGACCAATCGCGGCGAGCGGGCCTACGACATTTTCTCGCGCCTCCTCAAAGAGCGCATCATTTTCATCACCGGTCCGGTCGAGGACGGCATGGCGACGCTGGTCTGCGCGCAGCTTCTGTTCCTGGAAGCCGAGAATCCGAAGAAGGAAATCAACCTCTACATCAATTCGCCCGGTGGCGTCGTCACCTCGGGCATGGCCATCTACGACACCATGCAATTCATCAAGCCGGCCGTGTCGACGCTGTGCATCGGCCAGGCGGCCTCCATGGGCTCGCTGCTCCTGACCGCCGGCCACAAGGACATGCGCTTCGCCACGCCCAACGCCCGCATCATGGTTCACCAGCCGTCCGGCGGCTTCCAGGGCCAGGCGTCCGACATCGAGCGTCATGCCCAGGACATCATTAAACTGAAGCGCCGCCTCAACGAGGTGTACGTCAAGCACACCGGCAAGAGCTACGACGAGATTGAAAAGACGCTCGACCGTGACCATTTCATGACCGCGGACGAGGCCAAGGACTTCGGCCTGATCGACAAGGTCATTTCGTCGCGCGAAGCGGCCGAAGGGGCGCTGGCATAACGGCATATTGGCAGTTGGATGGCGGCATCACGCGCTTTTGGCGCGTCTTGCGGCATTTCGGCCACAATTGGCTGTTCCCTCGACGATCGGGATTGCCTACGTTAAGGCTATGTTGATTTTCGACGGCTTAGCTTTGTGTGGGGTTGCTGCGAATCATTGCCACGTTTTCTGATTTGTGTTTCGTACGGAATACGTTGCGGGAGCCGGGATACTGGCGGCGGCGGATTCCCGCGATAAATAGAGTATGCGCCCTTTCAGCCAGACCATCGGCGGGCGGCCATGAAAGGACATGAAAATGAGCAAAGTCGGCAACAACAGCGGCGATTCCAAGAACACGCTTTATTGCTCGTTTTGCGGCAAAAGCCAGCATGAGGTGCGCAAGCTGATCGCCGGCCCGACGGTCTTCATCTGCGACGAATGCGTCGAGCTGTGCATGGACATCATCCGCGAGGAGAACAAGACCTCGATGGTGAAGTCGCGCGAGGGTGTGCCGACCCCGCAGGAGATCCTCAAGGTTCTCGACGACTACGTTATCGGCCAGCCCTACGCCAAGCGCGTGCTCTCGGTGGCCGTCCACAATCACTACAAGCGCCTCGCCCATGCCGGCAAGAACAACGATGTCGAACTGGCCAAGTCCAACATCCTGTTGATCGGCCCGACCGGTTGCGGCAAGACGCTGCTGGCGCAGACGCTCGCCCGCATCATCGACGTGCCCTTCACCATGGCCGATGCCACGACGCTGACCGAGGCCGGCTATGTCGGCGAGGACGTCGAGAACATCATCCTGAAGCTGTTGCAGTCGGCCGACTACAATGTCGAACGCGCCCAGCGCGGCATCGTCTACATCGACGAGATCGACAAGATCTCGCGCAAGTCCGATAACCCCTCCATCACCCGCGACGTGTCGGGCGAGGGCGTGCAGCAGGCGCTGTTGAAGATCATGGAAGGCACTGTCGCCTCGGTACCGCCACAGGGCGGCAGGAAACATCCGCAGCAGGAGTTCCTGCAGGTCGACACCGCCAACATCCTGTTTATCTGCGGCGGCGCCTTCGCCGGGCTGGATAAGATCATATCGGATCGTGGCCGCAAGACCTCGATCGGCTTCGGCGCCACCGTGGCATCGCCCGAGGATCGCCGCACCGGCGATGTCTTCCGCCTTGTGGAGCCAGAGGATCTCTTGAAGTTCGGCCTCATTCCCGAGTTTGTCGGCCGTCTGCCGGTCCTGGCGACGCTGGAAGACCTCGACGAGCCGGCGCTGATCCAGATCCTGACCGAACCGAAGAACGCACTGGTCAAGCAATACCAGCGGCTGTTCGAGATGGAGAATGTCGACCTGACCTTCCACGAGAACGCATTGTCTGCGATCGCCAAGCGCGCCATCGAGCGCAAGACCGGCGCGCGTGGCCTGCGCTCCATCATGGAAGCGATCCTGCTCGACACCATGTTCGAACTGCCGGCGCTCGAAGGCGTGCGCGAAGTGGTGATTTCGGAAGAAGTGGTGACCGGCAGCGCCCGGCCGCTCTACATCTATTCCGAACAGAAGGAAAAGAAGGGCAATGTCAGCGCCTGACATGCCACTTGAGCCCATATTTTTGTGGAACGGCGCCCTCGGGGCGCCGTTTTGCCATGAGGGGCGTGCGACCTTCGTGATGGAATGGAAAGCCGGCGATGTTAACTCTTGATCTTTGGCCCTCCTGCATCCACCTAACATGGGAAGGCCGAGGTGCCCGATTTCTGTGCTGTAAAACTCCCGTCACAACGGTGGTAGGCGGAACGATCCCCGGTCGTTAATATAAGATTCGCGGTTGGCCGATTGGCGGCCGCGACATGAAAGGTTGGACAATGGCCAAAATAACCAAGGCTCCCAGCGACGGCGTCTTCGCAGTCCTCCCACTGCGCGACATCGTGGTGTTCCCGCACATGATCGTTCCGCTCTTTGTCGGGCGTGAAAAGTCGATCAAGGCGCTGGAAGAGGTGATGGGTCAGGAAAAGCAGATCCTGCTCGCCACCCAGATGAATGCCGCCGATGACGATCCGGAGCCCGATGCCATCTTTGATATCGGCACGCTCGCCAACGTGCTGCAATTGCTGAAGCTGCCCGACGGCACCGTCAAGGTGCTGGTCGAAGGCGCCTCGCGCGCGAAAATCACCGCCTTCACCGACCGTCCCGACTTCCATGAGGCCCGCGCCACCGCGCTGGTCGAGCCGGAAGAGGAAGAGGTTGAGGTCGAGGCGCTGGCTCGTTCGGTCGTCACCGACTTCGAGAACTACGTCAAGCTCAACAAGAAGATCTCGCCCGAGGTGGTTGGTGCCGCCAGCCAGATCGACGACTATTCCAAGCTCGCCGACACGGTCGCTTCGCACCTCGCCATCAAGATCCCCGAAAAGCAGGAGATGCTGGCCACGCTCTCGGTCAAGGAGCGGCTGGAAAAGGCGATGGGCTTCATGGAGGCCGAAATCTCCGTCCTGCAGGTGGAGAAGCGCATCCGCTCGCGCGTCAAGCGCCAGATGGAGAAGACGCAGCGCGAATACTACCTCAACGAGCAGATGAAGGCGATCCAGAAGGAGCTCGGCGAAGGCGAGGATGGCCGCGACGAGGCCGCCGAGATCGAGGCCCGCATCAAGAAGACCAAGCTCTCCAAGGAGGCTCGCGAAAAGGCGGAAGCCGAATTGAAGAAGCTGAGGACGATGTCGCCTATGTCGGCGGAATCCACCGTGGTGCGTAATTATCTCGACTGGATCCTGTCGATTCCGTGGGGCAAGAACTCCAAGGTCAAGCAGGACCTGGCGTTCGCGCAGAACGTGCTCGACACCGACCATTTCGGTCTCGACAAGGTCAAGGACCGTATCGTCGAGTATCTCGCCGTGCAAAGCCGCCAGAAGAAGCTCAAGGGGCCCATCCTGTGCCTCGTCGGCCCTCCCGGCGTCGGCAAGACCTCGCTCGGCAAGTCGATCGCCAAGGCGACCGGCCGCGAGTTCATCCGCATGGCGCTGGGCGGCGTGCGTGACGAGGCCGAGATCCGCGGCCACCGGCGCACCTATATCGGCTCGATGCCCGGCAAGGTCATCCAGTCGATGAAGAAGGCGAAGAAATCCAATCCGCTCTTCCTGCTCGACGAGATCGACAAGATGGGCCAGGATTTCCGCGGCGATCCGTCGTCGGCTTTGCTGGAGGTGCTCGACCCCGAGCAGAACTCGACGTTCATGGACCACTATCTGGAGGTCGAGTACGACCTGTCGAGTGTGATGTTCGTGACGACGGCGAACACGCTGAACATCCCTGCGCCCTTGATGGACCGCATGGAAATCATCCGTATCGCCGGCTACACCGAGGACGAGAAGATCGAGATCGCCAAGCGGCATTTGCTGCCGAAGGTGGTGCGCGATCACGCGCTGCAGCCGAAGGAGTTCTCCGTCAGTGAGGACGCGATCCGCGCCATCATCCAGACCTACACCCGTGAAGCGGGCGTCAGGAGCCTGGAGCGCGAGCTGATGAAGCTCGGGCGCAAGGCGGTGACCGAGATCCTGAAGACGAAGAAGAAGACTGTGAACATCACGGCGGACAATCTCGCCGATTATCTCGGTGTTCCGCGCTTCCGCTTCGGTCAGGTCGAGGCAGACGACCAGGTCGGCGTCATCACCGGACTTGCCTGGACGGAAGTCGGCGGCGAGCTGCTGACGGTCGAAGGCGTCATGATGCCCGGCAAGGGCCGCATGACGGTGACCGGCAATCTGCGCGACGTGATGAAGGAATCGATTTCGGCGGCGGCCTCCTATGTCCGCTCGCGCGCTCTCGATTTCGGCATCGAGCCGCCGCTGTTCGACAAGCGCGACATCCACGTCCACGTGCCGGAGGGTGCCACGCCCAAGGATGGGCCGTCGGCCGGTGTGGCGATGGCGACCGCGATCGTCTCCGTGCTGACCGGCATTCCGGTCAGGGCCGATGTCGCCATGACCGGCGAGATCACGCTGCGCGGCAGGGTGCTGCCGATCGGCGGTCTGAAGGAGAAGTTGCTTGCCGCACTGCGCGGCGGCATCAAGAAAGTGCTGATCCCGGAAGACAACGCCAAGGATCTGGCGGATATTCCTGACAACGTGAAGAACGGTATGGAAATCATCCCGGTCTCGCGGGTCGGCGAGGCGTTGCGCCACGCGTTGGTGCGTATGCCGGAGCCAATCGAATGGGTCGAACCGGTCAATCCTCCTGCCGCGACGGACACTGCGGATGACGCCGGAAAGTCGCTTGCGCATTAGTTCTTGCTAAAGTTGCAGCGCACAAACAGAAAGCCGGGCCTCGCGCCCGGCTTTTTCATGTGAAAAACCCCGGAATTCCGGGCTTTTTTCCATTCTTTCCCGGCTTTTCGACTTGGTTGCGCGAGCGCTTCTTTCTAAAGTCCGTTTCCTGCCGGATGAGTCGTGAGTTCCGGTGTTCTCATGGAAGGGAATTTTTATGAACAAGAACGAACTGGTGTCCGCTGTTGCCGACGCCGCGAGCATTTCGAAGGGTGACGCGCAGTCGGCTGTCGATGCGGTATTCTCCGTCATCACCGGCGAACTGAAGAAGGGCGGCGATGTCCGGCTTGTCGGCTTTGGCAATTTCACCGTGTCAAAGCGCGCAGCCTCGACCGGCCGCAACCCTCAGACCGGCGCCGAAGTAAAGATCCCGGCGCGCACCGTGCCGAAGTTCTCGGCCGGCAAGGGTCTCAAGGACGCCGTCAATTAAGCGCCTTTTTTAAATTTCAAAATATCAGAAAAGCCGGGCAAGCCCCGGCTTTTCTTTTGCGCTCCTACTGGTCGATAGGTTCGTGATTGCGAGCTACCCGGTCGGCGCGTCCGCCCGCATCAGGCCGTCCTTCTTCAGGTCGGCCCAGAGTGCCGCCGGCAGTCTCGCATCGAGCAGTGACCGATTGCTTTCGACCTCGCTTGGCCGCTGGCCACCGGGGATCACCGACACGACGGACGGATGCAGCAACGGGAACTGCAGCGCTGCTTCGATCAAGCGCACGTCATGCCGTCGGCAGACCGCCTCGATGCGCGCCACCCGGTCGAGCACGTCCCGCGGCGCTTCGGTGTAGTTGTAGAAGGCACCCGGCTTCGGCCCCGTGGCCAGGATTCCGGAATTGTAGGGGCCGCCCAAAACGATGCCGATGCCGCGCTTCTGGCAGAGCGGCAGGAAGGATGTCAGCGCCTCCTGCTCGAGCAGCGTATAGCGGCCGGCGAGCAGGAACAGATCGAAATCACCGCGCTCGGCCAATGTCTGGGCAACCTGCCATTCGTTGATGCCGCCACCGAAGGCCTTGATGACGCCCTGGTCGCGCAAGGCAAGCAGCCCGTAATAGCCGGAGCGCATAAACTCCTCTATGCGCTGGTCGGACGCTTCCTTGCTGCCATGGGTGAAGATGTCGACGTCGTGCACGAACAGAATGTCGATGCGGTCGACGCCGAGCCGTTCCAGGGACGCTTCGAAGGAGCGCATCACGCCGTCATAGCTGTAGTCGTAGACCTCCTTGCGCGACGGCGTGTCGAAGAACTTGCCGATGCCGGTGCGCTCTTGCGGCGGACAGGCGCGCATGATGCGGCCGACCTTGCTCGACAGCACGTAGTCGTCGCGCTTCTTGCCGCGCAGGAAGGGGTTGAGCCGCGTCTCCGACAAGCCAAGCCCATAGAGCGGCGCGGTGTCGTAATAGCGGCAGCCGGTCGCCCATGCAGCCTCCAGCGTCGCATTGGCGTCCTCGTCGGAGACCGCGCGGTAGAGGTTGCCGAGCGGCGCCGTGCCGAAGCCGAGTTCGGTGAAGCTGATGCCGCCATTGCCGATGCGGTCGAAATGCCGTGTCTTCATATCCTGCCGTTTGCCTCATTGATTTGTCTGACATGACACTATCACGCTCGTGGCACAGCAAAAGCGCGCAGGGGCGTTGGACACGGATTTTGGCGGTGATAGCATGAATAAAAACAAGCTGTTCGGGGAGAGACGTGACCGGGAATTTCCACTCTTCTTCGACCTCGGATCGTTGGACGGCACCGTCGTGAGCGATGGGGGCTCGCAGATGTTCAGGACCGCTCTGGACGAGCTCGGCACTGTGCTGGCGCGCGTCGACGACGGCCGGATCGATGCCGCCTGCGAGATGCTTGCAGGAGCACGGCAGATCGTCGTCTACGGCTGCGGCCGCGAGGCCTTGCAGGTCAAGGGCTTCGCCATGCGGCTCCATCATCTGGGCCTGCCGGTGTCGGTGGTCGGTGACATGACCACGCCGCCCGTGGCGCAGGGCGATGTCTTCCTGGTCAGTTCCGGGCCTGGAGAAACCGCGACCGTGCTAACCCTGATGCAGGTGGCGCGCCAGGCCGGCGCGACGGTTCTGCTTCTGACCGCTCAGCCCGGCGGCAGTGCAGCGCGCTTGGCCGACTTCACGCTGCTCGTGCCGGCGCAGACCATGGCCGACGACCAGGGTCCGCAAAAAACATCGGTCCTGCCGATGGGATCGGTGTTCGAAGGCGCGCTGTTCCTGCTGTTCGAGGTCATGGTGCTGAAACTCAGGGGTCTGACCGCGGCCTCGCCGGAGGCGATGCGGGCCCGTCACACCAATATGGAGTAGTGCGATGCGCTACGAGTTGATGCTGCCGCACCAGATCCGCAAGGCGATCGCCCAGAACTGGCCGATCGCCCTGCCGCTCGGCGTGCTCGAATACCATGGCGAGCACATGGCGGTCGGCATGGACACGCTGGCGGTCGTCAAGACGCTGGAGCTGTTTGAGAAGGAGCGGGAGATCGTCATCCTGCCGCCCTTCTACTACGGCGCGGCGAGCTACGCCGTGGCGCCGCCGGAGGGCACAGGCTCGGTGCAGGTTGGCGGCAATCAACTGGCGCCCTTCGCGGAGGAACTGTTCTACAGCCTGCTGCGCATCGGTTTTCGCAACATCCACGCCATAATCCACCACCAGACCGAGAATTTCGCCGCCGGCATGCCGACCGATCTCGCCTTCAAGGCCGCCGGACGTCAGGCGATCTTCCGCTTCCTTGAGAAGGAACGAGGTGAAGGCTGGTGGGGCTCCGAGGCGATGGCCGCCTACTATGCCGAGCATGCCGAGGGCAGCAATTTTTTCAACTGGGTGCAGGTGCATCCGCTGATGCCGGCCGAGATGAACGGCAAGTACCCGTTCGATCATGCCGGCATCGGCGAGACCTCGCTGATGCTGGCGCTATGCCCTGAGGCTGTCGATGCCGGCCATTTCGCCGACAATACGAGCTGGTATACGGCCAGCGCTCCGGATGCCTCGGCTGCGCTCGGAGCAGAGGGCGTTGCCATGATCATGGATCACCTGCGCACGATCCTGAGGGGCTAGCGCGGTTCTCCTTCTCCCTTGTGGAGAAGGTAAGGACGGCGCCGCCTATTTCACCGCTCCCGCGGTCATACCCATGATCAGGTAGCGCTCCAGCGCGATGCCGATGACGGCCAAGGGCGCGATTGCCGCCGTGGCAAGCGCTGCCATCGACCACCAGTTGATGCCTTGCGAACCGGTCTGGCTCGCCACCATGACCGGAATTGTCTTGGCGTCGGTCGAGGTCAAAAGGGCGGCGAAGAAATACTCGTTCCAGCACAGCACCATCGCCAGGATGAAAGCCGCGACCATGCCGGGCAGGGCGATCGGCATGACGATGCGAAAGAACGCGCCCCAGATCGACAACCCGTCGACGAGGGCCGCTTCCTCGAGCTCGACCGGGATGGAATTGAACTGGTCGCGCATGATCCAGATGACGATCGGCAGCACCATCAGCGTGTAGAGCAGGATCAGCCCGATGCGCGTGTCGAGCAGTCCGACTTCGCGGTAAAGCACCAGGAACGGCAGTGCGAGCACGACCGGCGGCAGGATGAGCTGCGACAGGAAGAAGAAGGAAATGTCCTCGTTCTTGAACCAGGCGAAGTGATAGCGGTAGCGCGTGAGGCCGTAGGCGGCGAGGCTGCCGATGACGATGGCGAGGCTCGACGCGCCGACCGAAGTGATGACCGAATTCATGAAGCGCTTGAAGAATTCGTCGCGGACGGTCGACGTCTGGAAGATCGAATCCGGCGACAGGCCAAGCGATCGCCAGCCCTTCCAGTCCGGCTGGAAGTCGACGAAGGGGATCAGATGCCCCTGGGTCACGTCTACCGCCGACTTGAACGAGGTCGTGATCGTCCAGTAGATCGGAAAGAGGCAGATGAAGGCCCAGAACACAAGCGCGCCATAGATGAAGACGCGGCTGGTGATGAAGCTCGCCGGTGAGCGGATTTCGGAGACGGTATAGTCGGTGGTCTGAACGCTCATGATCCCTGCCGCACTAGTTCACATTGCGCACGAAGCGGTTGGCGACCTTCAGCAGCCAGGTCACGAACACCACGATGATGACGAGATAGGCCATCGCCAGCATCGTGCCGTAGCCGACATTGGAACGGTCCCGGTACTCGCGATAAATAAAGCTCGACACGGAATCGGTGGCGCCGCCGGGACCACCCGAGGTGACCGTGATGATGATGTCTGCCAGTTTCAGCTTGAAGATGATGCGCAACACGACGGCGGTCACCGACACCGGCAGCATCAGCGGGAAGGTGACCTGCCAGAAGGTTTGCCAGGCCGTGGCGCCGTCGACGCGCGCGGCCTCCAGCACCTCGCGCGACATCGCCTGCAGGCCGGCAAGCAGCATGATCATCATGAAGGGGATGAAGGTCCAGGCGTCGAGCATCATGATCGAGATACGGGCGGTGATCGGGTTGGAGAAGAAAGCGGGGTTGTCCCAGCCGAGGTGGCGGGCCAGCGTCGCCGCCGGCCCGAACCGGTACTCCATCAGCGATTTGCCAATCATCCACGAGACCGCGACCGGCGACAGCATCAGCGGCATCAGGAAGACGACGCGGAAGAATTTGCGCGCCCGGATCTGCGCGTTGAGCAGCAGCGCCAGGCCGAAGGCGATGACATATTCGACCAGCACCGCCAGCACATAGAGCACCATGTTGAACAGCGCGTTGCGATAATAGGGATCGCCGAGCATCTGCCAGAAATTGTCGAGCCCGTTGAACTTGCGGCCCGAGAATGAACTCAGGTTCCAGTCGGTCAGCGCGATGTAGAAGCCGAACAGGGTCGGGAAGATCACCATGGCGATGGTGAACAGCAGCGCCGGCAGCAGGAACAGCGCCCGCTGGCCGTCTTCGCCGCGCGTCAGCACCTGGCCGACGCCGAGCGCCACGCCCCACAGCACATAGGCGTAGACCACGGGCCGCCATGTCTCGAAGCCGATCGTGTCGACCTCGCTCTTGTAGAGGACTTGCACCAGGATCGTTGCCAGAAGGCCGAGCGTCGCGACGGCCATCAGGGCCCAACCAAGCCGTTTGCGGCCGGGCGGGATCAGATCGGTCGGTACGGAATTTGCCGGCCACGCATTCGTGGTCGAAGTCTGGTCAGCCACGCCTCTTGCCTCTTTTGCGCAAATGACCGGCCGAAGCCGGCCGAGATACGGCCCGGCGACGTTCCGCCGGGCCGTGATCCATCATAACGCCTGCCTACAGGCCGAGCGAGGCCTTGTAGAGCTTGATCTGGTTGTCACGGCCGATCTGGTCGGTCAGCTTCTCCCAGGCCGCGGCAATGGCGTCTGCGCCCTCCTGGGCCTTCATCTTGCCGGCGAAGGTGTTAGCCAGAATGTCCTCGGCGGCTGAATAGTATTGGAAGATGCCGGGAATGCGTGGCTCGATCGCCGCGTTCGGGTGGTTGTAGCTGTCCGATTCCGACTTGAGATAGGAGGTGATGAAGGCTTCGTCATAGCCCGCCGCCACCCACTCCGGAATGTCGAAATGTGAGTTGCGGTAGGGCTGGAAGCCAGACGGGTACATCGCCGTCCAGATCGACAGGTCCTTGCCGCCGAGATGGGCGGCGGCGGACCATGCCGCCTTCTTCTTCTTCTCGTCGCTATCGACGCGGGCCATGACGTATACGCCCCAGCCGAGATAGGCGCAGTTCGGCGCATAGTTCGGTCCGCTGGCGAGTTTGTCCCACTGCCCGGTCTTGGAGTTGTAGACATCGTCGGAGCCGGGCAGGATCGAGAAGCCGGTGACGTCGCCCACGACGGAGGAGTCGTTGGTCTTGACGTTCGAGCCGACATCGCCCCACCAGGTGACCATCGAGCCGGTGCCGGCCAGGAACTGCTGGAAGGCGGTGGTGTTTGGATCGGCGTTGATTTGGTCGGCAGGCTCCGAAGGCAGCGCGTCGATCACGTCCTGTATGGCGCGCACCCAGGCCGGATTGTTGATGCGCGGCTTCATCGTGTCGGCGTCGAACAGCCAGGCCTTGTCGTCGGGGTGCTTGGCGTAGGCGGTGGCGCGGCTGCCGAGGAAATAGAAGCCGAATCCGCCCCAGGGTTTCGGCGCGTCGAGATAGCCGTAGACGTCCTGACCCTTGACCTGCTTGCCCTTGAGGAACTTGGTGACCGCCTGGACCTGCTGCCAGGTCTTCGGCACGCCCCATTCACCGCCGCCGCCGCCGTCCTTCCAGGCCTTGGCGAGGTCGGCATCGGAAAACACATCGGTGCGGTAATTGAAATTATGAGCGTCGCCGTCGACGGTCACGCGGTACTGCTTGCCGTTCCAGGTGCCGACAGGCGGCTTCAGATAGTTGACGAGGTCGTCGAAATCGATCTGGGTCTTGACCCAGTCGGGCATCTCGGACGTGAGGCCCTTGCCGCAGACGTCGCCCTCGAACGGCGCGCCCATCTCGATGATGTCGAAGTCGACCGTGCCGGTGGCGATCGACTGCTGCAGACGGGCATTGTAGTCGGCCTGCGCCAGATCGATCCAGTTGATCTTGGCGCCGGTATAGGTTTCCCAAGGCTTCAGGAAGCCGCGGAACAGCACATTGTGCAGGTTCTGGTTGTTGAGACCCATGAAGGTAAGCTCGACGCCGGCGAATTCGCCTTCCTTGACATTGGCCTTGGTCGCCTCGAGGCAGAGCTCGCCGACCTTCTGGAAGTCGGCGTCGGTCGGCTGACCCTTGCCCACGCCGGGGATCTGCAGGATTTTCGAGCGCAGCTCACTGGCGGCGGAGGCCGGGCGCGTGAGGGCGCCGAGCCCGGCGCCGGATGCGGCAGCGATCGCGGCCATCGAGGCCGCGCCCTTCAATATGTCGCGTCGGGTTGCCCCCGCGCGGACCAGCGTTTCGTAGAGACCTGTTTTCATCGATGTTCCTCCCAGAATATCTGTTGTGAATGCGGCCAAATTTCTCAGGCGCTGGAGCGCCAAACGATTCTCCCGGTTCGGAAACGAACGATGCAGGACCCCACCTGCTCGATTGAAGTTCCGTTTTTTTGGTTCGGGCAACCGGTATTCGGACCAGCGCCCGTCACTATTCTCGCAACCAAACGCCGTGTCAACGAGACCGGGTTTTGTCGGGAAGAGACCGGCTTGCCCTGGCAGGTCGCGTTGGTTAGCTTCTGCGCATACGGCAATGGAGCCGATGGGGGAGATATGGCTCAAGTCGCGATCAGCAAAGTGGCCAAGGCGTTTGGAACCGTCAAGGTTCTGCACGAAGTCAGCGTCGATATATCTGACGGCCAATTCGTGGTGCTGGTCGGTCCTTCGGGTTGCGGCAAGTCCACGCTGCTGAGAATGGTGGCGGGGCTGGAGACCGTCTCCGGCGGCACGATCGCCATCGGCGACCGTGTGGTCAACCACTTGCCGCCGGCCAAGCGCGACATCGCCATGGTGTTCCAGAACTATGCGCTCTATCCGCACAAGACAGTCGAGCAGAACATGGCCTTTGCGCTCAAGCTGCGCAAAACCGATCCGGCCGTGGTTGCCGAGCGGGTCAAGCGCGCCGCCGACATCCTCGACCTCAACCCTTATCTGAAACGCTATCCCCGGCAGCTTTCCGGCGGCCAGCGCCAGCGCGTCGCCATGGGCCGCGCCATCGTGCGCAACCCGCAGGTGTTCCTGTTTGACGAGCCGCTCTCAAATCTCGACGCCAAGCTGCGCGTGCAGATGCGCACCGAGATCAAGGAACTGCACCAGCGGCTGAAGACCACCACCATCTATGTCACGCATGACCAGATCGAAGCCATGACCATGGCCGACAAGATCGTGGTGATGCGCGACGGCCGCATTGAACAGGTCGGCGCACCGCTGGAACTGTTCGACCGGCCTGCCAACTTGTTTGTCGCCGGCTTCATTGGCTCTCCGTCGATGAACCTGCTCAAGGGCGTCGCGCGCAAGGGCGGTGTCGACATCGCCGGCGCTCTGTTCCCGGTCGCGCCCGGCAGCGCCGTGGAGGAAGGGCGCGCCGTCGTCTATGGCGTGCGCCCGGAGCATCTCGAGATCCATGCCGATGGCGTGCCTGCCAAGATTTCGGTGGTCGAGCCGACTGGCTCGGAAACCCTGGTCTTCCTGCGTTTCGGGGACGGCGAGATGGTGGCGCTGTTCCGCGAACGCCACGACTTCAAGCCCGGCGATACGCTCAAGCTCAGGCCGCGGCTCCACCACATCCATCTGTTCGATGCCGAGACCGGCAGGCGTCTCTGATCTCAAACTCATTTCACGAGGAATATCATGCTTAAAGGGATCAATCCGCTCCTCAATGCCGACGTGCTCCAGGCATTGCGGGCGATGGGACACGGCGACGACCTGATTGTCGCCGACACCAACTTCCCCTCCGATTCGGTGGCGCGCCAGACGGCGCTCGGGCGGCTGCTGCGCATCGACGCGCCGGCGGCGCAAGTCGTGAAGGCGGTGCTGTCGCTCTACCCGCTGGATACGTTCGTCGACGATTCGGCCGCGCGCATGGAGATCGTCGGCAAGCCGGACGAGATCCCGCCCGTCCAGCAGGAAGTGCAAAAGGAGATCGACGCCGCCGAGGGCAAGCCATGGCCGATGCTGCCGGTCGAGCGCTACGCTTTCTACGAGCGCGCCAAGCAGGCTTACTGCGTCATCCAGACCGGCGAGCGCCGTTTCTACGGCTGTTTTGCCTTCCGCAAGGGCGTAGTCCCGCCGGATGCGGAGTAGCGGCATGCTGGCCGGCAAGCCGATCGTCATCCTCGGAGTCTTTGTCGCCGACACGGCCTATCACGCCGCGCGGCAGCCGCGCATGGGCGAGACGATCCTCGGAACGTCCTTCACCCTCGGTCCCGGCGGCAAGGGTTCGAACCAGGCGGTTGCGGCCGGTAAGCTCGGCGCCGATGCAACCTTCCTCACGCGCCTCGGCGTCGATGCCTTCGCCGACATGGCCAAGCGCACCTGGAAGGACGCCGGCGTGAAGAATGCCGTGATCGACACGCCCGACAGCTATACGGGCGCTGCCTATATTTTCGTCGAGGAGGGCACCGGCAACAACGCCATCATCGTCAGCCCCGGCGCGGCGATGCTGATCTCGCCCGACGACATCGAGGCCAATGCCGCCCTGATTCGTGGTGCCGGCGTCTTCGTGACGCAACTCGAACAGCCCATCGAGGCGGCGCTGCGGGCGTTGGAGATCGCGCGCGGGGCAGGGGTGACGACCATCCTCAACCCGGCTCCAGCGGCCAGGCTCCCCGACCGCATCTATTCGCTCTGCGACTACCTCACGCCCAACGAGACGGAGACGGAGGAGTTGACCGGCATGAAGGTCGCCTCTGTCGATGACGCCCGCGCAGCCGCCGGCAAGCTGCTCGAAAAGGGCGCCGGCGCCGTCATCGTCACGTTGGGAGAGAAAGGCGCATTGCTGCACACGAGGGATCGGTCCGAACATGTCGCCGCCGTCAGCGCCGGCCCGGTGGTCGAGACCACGGGAGCCGGCGATGCCTTCAATGGCGGCCTGGCCGCCGCGCTGTCGCGTGGGATGGAGCCCCTGCAAGCCGTGCGCTTTGCCTGCGCCGTTGCGGGCATTTCGGTGACGAGGCCAGGCACCGCGCCGTCCATGCCGGACTTGCACGAGGTCGAGGCGCTGCTGGCAAGGGGCTGAGGCGTTTTGAATGAAAGGCGCCTGAATGGTGGGCGATGACGGGCTCGAACCGCCGACATCTTCGGTGTAAACGAAGCGCTCTACCAACTGAGCTAATCGCCCGCTCCGGGCCGGACCTTTAAGCGGTCGGGGCCAGCTTCGCAAGGCCAAATGAGCGTGGGACGCCGTCGTTGCGGGCCGTATTTGCGAACAACACGCCGGCTGTCAAAAAACCTTCTCCAGTTTGATGTTATGATGGTTTCGTGCGCTTGACACCCGGTGGCGAACCCCTTATCCAGCGCCCAACGACGAACGCGGCTGACACGTGCTCGTCAATGCGCGGGTGTAGCTCAGTTGGTTAGAGTGCCGGCCTGTCACGCCGGAGGTCGCGGGTTCGAGCCCCGTCACTCGCGCCATTAGTTTCAAGGGGGTAGCTACCGCCCCTTGAAAAAGTTTCAACTCTCATTTTCCGGAGAGTTTCAACTTTTCGTATTCATTCCGTTCCTGGCCGAGCAGTTTCCTGCCCCTACGTCGGGCTGCGCAGACGGCTACCAGATTGACCGGCATGTACGTCTTCTGGATCGCCTTGTTCTGGTCGATTGAATTGGCCATCTTGGCCGAGATCGCCTCGATCGAAGCGCCGCTGGCGCGGCGTTGGCCTCGACCGCACCGGAACGCCCAACGTCCATGAACCGGGCGGGCCGAGGGGGGACGCATCGCGATATTCAAGCGGTTCAACCGCTACGGCACCGGTATAGTCTCGGTTTGTGTGAAGACTGCATGTCCGGCCGTGAACACTACGGTATTGGCTAGCAGCGGAGAAATGCCCCCATCGTGCGGATAGACAAAGAATTTTTGCGGGCGCACGCGGATGCTTTCACAGGATCCTGTTAGGCAGGGCAACAAACTCAGACCATCGTGAGGTCGGTTAGGCTGGTGCCCGATCGCGTCCATTATTGTGGGATAGACGTCGATCAACTGCGATTCTCCGTCAGATACCGCAAAATCAGAGTCCGATTGAGATGGCTTAATCATGAGGGTTGCCATCGACCTGCTTTCAAATGCTGCGGTGGTGCCTCCAAATGCGGTGATGCCGGAGTGATACGGCGGACTCATCTCTGAGCCAACGAGTCCATTCAAAAAGCCTGCCCACCCGGACCCGTGGTCAGATTGTATGACGATAATGGCGTCGTCATAGCGGTCCAGTCGCTTGAGCTCTTGCAAGAACTCCACAACAAGCTTCATGGCGCAACTGGCCTGAGACCTATAGGCAGCCTGGATCCCGACCGCCGCACGTTCGGGATCGACCATGCAATTTGCATCGAGCACGTAGGGGCCATGAGGAAGGATCGCTTGGAACAATGTGTATCTGCCGCGCGCGGCAAACCGCTGTTCATTCGCGATCAGATATTTCATCCCCACAACAGCCTGAAATGGATGGACGCCTTGTTCTACGGTCTTCGGGATGTAGCTTTCCGCTTTGCGCTCAAATACCGCGCTAATCCGTTCGCCGGCCGAGTGTCCCCACCCCAGGGCCTCATTTGTCAAGAAATTTGGAAACAATTTTGCAAATAATAGTCCAGAAAATTCGACAATTTGCGGATGCTTTATTGAGTACTGGTACTTGGTGATCTGCTCTGGCGTGAAGAATACATCTGCAACATTTGTCTGCAATATCTCCGGAAGCCCCACAACATCAACTGTGTAACCATCCGTCCGAAGATCTTTCAGCAATCCTTGATCGAAGGCTGCTCTCCAGGCGGGAAAGCTTCCGCTCCGAAATATGGTACCGGTCAGATAGCTCGCAACCGACGATAACGTATACGGATAGTTTGAAATATTCCGGCGCATAAACGTAAACCCGCGAAAAATGCTCCGGTCATTCATCTCTTCGATGGCGGCAAGTGCAAAATCTGACTGCATCTCATCGAGATGAAAGTGATATATATTTGGAAGGTCCGAGCGGCCATTTATAGACAAGCCGGATTTAGGAGAGTTTTCGGTTTCAGCCGGTGGCACTGGCAGGCCCGCAGCAACAGTGGCCAATCCGGCAATTAACGCGATCGATAGGATGGCAAAAACCCGAACCAGCGTGCCTAGAGTCGTAACTGCACCCACCGCCAACAGCGCGACCAAGATGGCAACTTCTACCGCAGTGATGGAGATGGGCTCCGGGCTTGCGAATGATGCGCCATCTAAGCGACTCAGCTGAACGGGGGCAAAAACGTCGGCGAGTAATACGAAGGCCCCTAGAAGCAAATACGCCTTTTTTACGAAATCCCGAATCCCGAACAAGGTTAGAGTGGATACAAATATCAAAATAAATGCGCCACCATAAATGAAAATAGTGGGGAGCCAAATATCATACCCCAATTCCTTGGCGTTTTTCGCATAAAGTTCCAATGGAAAAAATACGAAAAGAACTAATATTGGAAACAGTAAGGCGAGAAATGCCATCGAAATTCTAACAATGCGATTGGAATTAATGCCCATTCGAAAATACCCGATGAAGTACCATCTCTTTTTAATTCATCGCCTATCGAATTGATAAAGTGTACGGCCGGTGGCTGACACTGTTTGTTTCTTCGCAATGCGGGAAACGGACGTGAGTGCGCATTCGAACGAAGAAGGGTTATAATCGGGGAAGATATCCTCTCGAAGAGCAAGCATGTGTCGAATTGTTGGATCATCCTTAGGGACGAACTCGATTATGCCGGTGGGAGCAACGTCAACAATCCATTTGACGGCCTGGTGCAAAGGCACGTTTCTGCCAATGGCAAGATGGTGCTCAAAAGCGAGAGCAAGAACCGCATCAGCTCTGAATCTGGACGAGAAACCCTTTCGTTCCTTCTGAGCCCATCCTTGATCAGGGCTGGGGTTCGCAGCATCCAGCCACAACGGAAGAAAGTTCATTTTAGCTGACGCGGCCCGCGAAAATCCGATGTCGACTGCGGTCTGATCGAAGTCGAAGCCAACTACCGCTTTCGCGCCACCCTCCAAGGCGGCGACCGAAAAGTCGCCAGTATTGCAGCCCAGATCGATTGCGGTGGCGACTTGGCCGGATGCCGCGAAATCGTGGATCATTTGCCGCTTTGTCGAGGCCTCTTGACTGGAGTAGGTGTTCATACTCGCGTATGCGCCCCACACAGTCTTGCCGGTGTCGGCCGGCTCTAGGCGTGCGATCCACCGGCGCAATTGGGATAAAATGCCGTGATACCCCGCCCGCGGTAGCTTTCTGCTTCGGCTAACCCTTTTGACAGCGTTGCTGGGATCATTCACGGAGCTCTGTTCAAGGCGACTTTGCAGCGTGACGTGGGTCAACATGTTCCACGAAAATCGCTCAGAAAATGTGAGCAAGCGAGCAAAATCGCGGGTGGAAATGCCCTCCAGCGCACCCCTGAACCATGAATTGTGGGCGATTCCCTTCACAGCTCGGAGAAGCAGCGGATTAAGAAACTGCTCGCAGAATTGTCTGTGACCCGTCCAATACTCCCCGTCCCGATATGGCCTAACAGAGAGGATATCGATGAAGATGGGCTTGGAGCCAACGAACTGCACATTGTAGGCGCTTGCGTCAGAAAGGACAAAATTCTCGGCCAATAGTTGTATTTGCAGGTCAAGATGATGCAGTGCTGCTGCCTTCAACGCACCGAAAGACCATTCGTAGGGATAGCTCAAGAATGGTATCGCTCCGTGTTCCAACACGTAAGCTGGTTTTCCTACGACCTCGGGCCAATCTGCGGGGGCAACCTCACTGGTTCGGACTATTTTATCCAGCTCGGCGTAACGTAGCAGGATGCCCGCATCCCGGGCGGCCTCATAGCTCGCTTTGCCCTGGTCGGTCACTGTGCGGAAAACCCGGCCATCGGAAACAAAGACCGACCCGGAAGGATCTCGGAACGATCCGTCCTCAAAAACTAGTCCTGAACCTTTCATTTCCGGTCTGTACGATTCTTACCGAAAATGCGCGCCAACAGCAGTTTGAGGCGATTGTAATAGATGGTTAACACGGTGGTGCCCGCCGCGACACCTGCAATCAAGCCCTGCAGCAGCATGCTCCCGGTGCCCGGGTCGAGATATGCGTGAGCCGACACCGTCAGACTCAATAAATATAGCATCCCAAGTGAAGCTGTCAGTCTCATCTTGTACAAAGGCCCATACTCCCCATCGGCTCTGCGCGCGGTTGCTGTTTAATGCGCCTTTAATGCGATCCAACGCGTTTGACCAGACATTTGTCACAAATCTTTCACACTTCGAGAAACTTGTGGTGACGGAAATGGCCGCGACAGCGTGTCGCTAGTGAGCCACTCTGTCGCTGTGCGGCGCCAAACATTTCGGATTTTTGCGATCGAACATGTCTCCGCCAAAATGGTCAACGAACGCCTTCGTCGCGGCGGGTCGGCGAAGTGAAGGCGATAGTCCTCATATTTGCCGCTCTACCATATCGACGGCACGTGCCCGTTCGATGAGTGATGGCGCCGGGGGTTAACACGATTACGTTTGGCATCAGTGGGAGGTCGGCTTCTCGGTTGCTGCCGCTTGGGCGTCGATTGCGTCGCTCCTTGACCTGCAACATCATGGCGTGGGGCTGCTTGAATAACGATGTACTTGGCGCCGTGCCGAGCCAAGGTGGCCGGCGCCCTTTTTTGGGGGCGGGTGGGGTAAACCCGACTTGCAGGACGCCGGCCAGGCGGGTTGGGGTCCGCCAAGAAGTATAATGCCAGAAAACCTTCTGGTTCGATATTCCGCGATAACGGAACATCTGCGCGACATGCGCGAGTTCCAGCCGATCTCAAGGGGCTTGTGGTTCGGCTGTTCATCCCTAGCGTAGATAGCGCATATCGGCTTTCTGGCCGCAGATATTGAAGGTGTAGACGTTGTGCTTCTTGTGCGCCGCGCGCCATCATGCGGACGGCCGGGAGAGGCGGGGAGCCCGTCGACCGTAGGCATAACGGCTCTCGGGAAGACGCCTTTTATGGCAGCTCTGCTATCTACCAGCCCTGCCGACTATACCAGTCGTCGACGTCTCGGCGTACGCGATCCTTCTCGATGCCGTAGCGTTCCTGGATAATGCCCTCAAGCTGATCGCGTTTGCCGGCGATGCGGTCGAGATCATCATCAGTGAGCTTCCCCCACTGCTCCTTGACTTTACCCTTGACCTGCTTCCAGTTTCCTTCGACGCGGTTCCAATCCATTGTGGCTATCTCCTGAATCACACATGGAAGAACGGGTGTATCGCCATGAGGTTCCGGTGGGCCAAATCCCCGTCGATTACCGCCAGCGGGAACGCTGCGGTTGCGCTTGGCATCAGTGATGATGTGCGCCGGCTTTCTTGTTCCCCTCACGCGTTGTTCACGGCGGCGCCAGCCTGAAGTCGCTCCCCTCCGGCAGCAATTGCCCGCCATCGACGACAATCGTGGTGCCGGTGATGTAGCTGGCATCGTCGGAGGCCAGGAACAGGAAGGCATTGGCGACGTCGCGCGGGCTGCCCAGCCGGCCGAGCGGAATGGCGTCTTCCATGTTCTTGATGAAGGCAGCACCCCGGTGAAGCTCCATTCCCTCGGTGAGAATGTTGCCGGGTTCGACGCCGTTGACGGTTATGCCGTAGCCGGCGAATTCGAGCGCCGCCGAACGGATCAGCCCGTTTATGCCTGCCTTGGTCGCGGAATAGTGGCCGTGGCCGGGACTGGTGACGTGCGGTCCGGTGATCGAGGAGGTGAACAGCATGCGCCCGCGGCGCTGCGCCTTCATCGGCACCAGTGCGGCGCGAGCGGCATTGAAACTGCCGCGCAGATTGACCGCCATGACGCGATCCCAGTCGTCCGGGCTGGTGTTCTCCAGCAATTGCCAGGGATAAATGCCGGCGTTCTGGACGATGATGTCGAGGCGGCCATGGTGCGCGAGCGCCAGCGCGACGGCGGCCTCGACATCGGCCAAAAGCGAGATGTCCGTGCCGATGAAGGCGGCGTCAAGTTCACTGGCGGTCGCTCGCCCCACCTCGATCTCGGTGTCGGCAAGCACAAGCCTGGCGCCTTCTTCGGCGAAACGTTGGGCGATGCCCTTGCCGATGCCGCGCGCGGCGCCGACGATCAGCGCCACTTTGCCCGACAGTCTTCCGGTCTCTGGCCCTACGGTCATGCGAGCCTCTGGCGAATGGTTTGCTTGAAGGCGTCGAGCAGGACCGCCGCCAGCACCAGCAGGCCGTGAATGACCTGGGTGAAGTTGGCGGGCAGGCCCATCAGATTGATCGCCGTGTTGATGGCCGACAAAAGCAGCACGCCGGCATAGACGCCGGGTAAGGTGCCGACGCCGCCTTTCAGGCTGACGCCGCCGATGACGACGGCGGCAAAGGCGTTGAACAGCAGGCCGACGCCGAGATTGGCGGTGGCGCCCGATGTGCGGATGGCGAGCAGCCAGCCGGCAAGGCCGGCTATGGCGCCGGCAAGTACGAACGCGATGATCAGGTTGCGGTTGACGCGGATGCCGGCGCGGAAGGTCGCCGTCTCGTTGCCGCCGATCATCACCAGATGCCTGCCGAAAGGCGTCTTGGCCATGATCAGCGAGAAGACGACGAAGCAGGCAATCGCGATCCAGGCGGTGAGCGGCAGACCGATCAGCCGCTGGATGCCGAACCAGCGGATGGCAGGCGCCAGATCCTGCGCCGAGCGGCCGCCGGAAATGACCAGCACCAGGCCGCGCACCCAGATGTAGGAGGCCAGAGTGATGATGAAGGCGCTCATCTTGACCTTGACGACCAGGAATCCGTTGAAAGCGCCGATGACGCCGCCGACGGCAAGCGCCAGCAGCAGCGAGACCGGCACCATCAGCCAGTCCGGATGCAACTGTACGCCGAAGCCGATGCCCGAAGAGCAGAACAGGATGCCGACCACCATGGCGCTGAGCGCGGCCACCGATTCGACCGACAGGTCCATGTGCCCGGCGATGATGACCAGCGCCAGGCCTATCGACATCACGCCCAGCACGCTGGAGGCTTCGATGATGTTGGCGAAAATACCGAGCTGGAAATAGTTGGGAATGAAAAGGGAGAACACCACCAGCACGAAGACCAGCATGAACCAGACGAGATTATCGAGGACGAACTCGAGGATTTGACGGGTGCGGGGGCTCATGGGCTGATCCGGTTTGGGTTCGAATGCCGCGGCGGCTCTATGCCGGGCAATTCTGCCGGGCAGGGCGGCTCCGGGCGGGTGGCCCGGAGCCGTTCTGGGGAAGGTTTATTCGACGGGCTTAACGGTGTCCGTCGGCGGCTTCTGGTTGCCCCAGAAGGCTGGATTGTCGACGTTCTCCTTGGTGATCGCGGCACCCGGGATCTTGATGTTGGGGCCCCAGGCCTCCTTGGTCACCACTGATTTCAGCCCAAGCACGTCATAGTCGCCGGGCTTGATCTCCTGCTTGTTGACGACCTTGTCCATGAACATGGCGACGGCCGCGGCCTGCGCGTAGAGCGGCTGTTCGACTTCGACGTTGAGCCAGCCCTTGCGGATCAGGTCGAGGCCGACCGGCGCGCCGTTCGAACTCATCAGCATGACGTCGCCCGGCTTCTTGCCGGCGGCCTCGAGCGAGGCGACGGCGGCGACCGAAAGATGCGCGGCGTGGCTGAAGATCAGGTCGATGTCGGGGTTGGCAAGCATCTGGTCGGCGACGATGGTGCCGGCGTTGCTGGCCTCCCATTGCATGGCCGGCAGCGAGATAATCTTGACGTCCGGGAACGCCTTCATCTTCTCTTCAAAGCCTTTCTGGATGTCCAGCGTGTAGGGATCGCCGGGGTCGCCGAGCACCTGCAGGATCTTGCCCTTCACAGCGCCGTTCTTGGCCTTCAGCAGCGCTTCGGCCTGTTCGGCGGCGACGTGGCCGATCTCGACAGTGCCGGCTACCGAGGTGAAGTCGGACGGAGTGGAGGTGATCTGGCGATCGAATTCCACGACAGGTATGCCGGCCGCGCGCGCGGCCTCGATCGACGGCTTCAGCGCGTTGAAGTCGACGGCGGCCAGGATGATCGCCTTCGGTTTCAGCGCGATGACGTCGTTCATCTGCGATTGCTGGGCGTCGGTCTTGTTGTCGGCGTTCAGCGTCTTCATCTCGT
The DNA here is from genome assembly GCF_006442375.1 of Mesorhizobium sp. B2-2-4. Classification (NCBI taxonomy): domain Bacteria; kingdom Pseudomonadati; phylum Pseudomonadota; class Alphaproteobacteria; order Hyphomicrobiales; family Phyllobacteriaceae; genus Mesorhizobium; species Mesorhizobium sp. B2-2-4. The sequence continues at coordinate 239,630 of NZ_VFWB01000007.1, forward strand.
AGCCGACCTGTTTCAGGAACAGTTCCAGCGCGCTCACCGAGCCGGTCTGGAACTCGTCGAGCAAGGTCGGCACCATGTAGTAGACGGTACCCTTGGACTGGGCGAATGCCGGCGTGAGCGTGGCAACTGCCAGTGCCAGGATACCTAGGACAGAAAGAAGTATTCGTTTCATGTCGTTGGCTCCTCTAGTGCCGGACCCCTCTTTTGTCCCTCAGCCCGCCGGTCCGGCACCGGCAAGCGTCTCGCCGGTGATCATGTTGATCACCGCATCGGGACTTGTTTTGTTGCGTGCGACATCGCCGGCCACGACGCCTTGCCGGATCACCACGATCCGGTCTGCGACCTGGAAGGCCTGCTGCATGATGTGGGTGATGATGACGACGCCGATGCCCTGGTTCGCCACTTGGCGGATCATGTCGAGGCCGCGCCGCGTCTGTTCGACGCCAAGCGCTGCGAACGGCTCGTCGAGCAGCACAAGCTTGCCGCCCCAGTGCACGAAGCGGTTGAGCTCGATGGCTTGCCGCTGCCCGCCCGAGAGATGCTCGACATTGGTGCGCAATGACGGAATACGGGTGCCGGCGCTGGCAAGCGCCTTGCCGACCACGGCCTCCATCGCCCGCTCGTCGAGCACTGGAATGCCGAGCACCTTGCGCGTGATCTCACGGCCCATGAAGAAATTGGCCACCACGTCGACATTGGTGCACAGCGACAGGTCCTGATAGACGGTCTCGATGCCCGCCGCCTTGGCCTCGGCGGGGGATTTGGCAAGGAACTCCTTGCCTTCGAACAGCATGCGGCCGGAGGTGGGCTCCAGGCCGCCGGCGATGATCTTGACCAGCGTCGACTTCCCGGCGCCGTTGTCGCCCAGCAACGCGACCACCTCGCCCTTGCCGATCGAGAAGCTGATACCCTTCAGCGCCTGGATCGCGCCGTAGTTCTTGGTGACGTTGTCGAGCACCAGCAAGGGTTCGCTCATCAGGCAACCTCCCTGGCTGTCAGAATATCGCGGCCGCGTTCGCGCCCGGCGGTGAACATCTGGCCGAAGCGTGGCGACAACACGCCAGAGACGGCCAATGCGGCCGCGCCGCGCAGCACGGCTTGCTGGCCGCCGCCGGCGACGACGATGCGTGGCGTCTTGCGGTCCTTGCGGGCCGAAACCGAATTGTGCAGAGGCGCAGCCGATCTCGCCAGGCGTTCGAGCAGGTCCGGCGCCGCCAGCCCGCCGAGCACGACCGTCTCGGGGTCGAAAAGGTTCTCGATGATGGCAATGGCGTTGCGGAAGATCGGGCCGACCTCGGCGACCCAATCGGCATCGCTGCCCTTCCAGCGCCCTCGCGCTTCGAGCGAGACATAACGTTCGAGGCAACCGCGATTGCCGCACGGGCAAAGCTCGCCATTGGGAACGACGGGAATATGGCCGATCTCGCCGGCATTGCCCCAGGCGCCGCGCAGGACGCTGCCGTCATGCATCATGGCGCTGCCAAGTCCGACGCCGAAATAGAGATAGTAATATTCGGAATGCTGGGCGCCGATGCCGTAGAGGCGCTCGCCCATGGCGGCCGCAGCCATGTCGCCGTCGAAAAAGGCCGGCAATCCTGTCGCCGCCGTCAGCCGCTCGCGCAGCGCCACGTCCTTCCAGCCGGCCATTGTGGTCGGCCCGATGAAGCTCATCGTGTCCACGCCGAACGGGCCGGGAAGCGCCATGCCGATGCCGATGACGCGGCCCGCGGCGCGCGTTCCGGTCAGGTCGCGGACCATGGCGCGGACCTGGTCGAACGCATGATCGGGCGTCGCGTTGGGGGCCTCGCGGTGCAAGCTGTCGATCACGTCACCGCTGAGATTGATCAGCGCCGCGTCGATCCCCAGCGGCGTCAGGTGGATGCCGACGGCATAGCCGCCCTCGGGATTGATGCGCAGCGTCGCCGGTGGCAGGCCACGGCCCTTCGGCTCCTCGCGTACGGACAGGACGTAACCCTGCTCCTCCAGTTCGCGAACGATGGTCGATACGGTTTGAACGGTGAGGCCGACATGCCTGGCGATATCGCCCCTGGCGATGGGGCCGTACCGGCGGATCGATTCGAGCACGATGCGTCGGTTGTACGGCCGCCCGAACTCCTGATTGGTCCCTCGCAATGCCATGCCTTGCGTCCCCGGTTGAGGCAAGGTTGGCACCAAATATTTATTCAGTCAAATGGAATTCAAAAATGCACCGCATTTGAGGGACGCGCCCGCTACGGCGGAAAAGCCGGCCGGTGTCCGGCTGATCACCGCGCCCTAGATAGCGGGACATGGATAAGATTTATGTCTTGCTGATCTTTGCCGCGGCCATTGCCATCATCTGCCTGGGCGGCAGATGGAACACATCTGATACCGACCACTATATGGGCTTCGACAATTTGCGGTCGCCCCGAAAGGGAAAAGCCCTGAACGGCGACAAGGATGCGAAAAAGCAATGAGGACGGCGCGGGATGGCGGCGGCCTGGGCCCGTGCGTTAGAGATACTGCGCGACCTTCTTGCCGACCGTGAGGAAACGCAAAGGATCGATCGCTTCGCCATTGTGGCGGACTTCGTAATGCAGATGCGGGCCGGTCGAGCGACCGCTGCTGCCGGTCTTGCCGATGACAGCGCCGGCATCCACTTTTTCGCCCACGGTCACGTCGATTTCGCTGAGATGTCCATAGCGCGTGGCAAACCCGTTGCCGTGATCGACTTCGACCATGCGGCCATAGCCGCCATTCCAGCCGGCCTTGGTGACCACGCCTGGCGCGGTGACCTTGGCCGCCATGCCGATCGGCGCCCTGAAGTCCATTCCCGAATGCAGGGCGGCCGTGCCGAGGATCGGGTCGGTGCGCACGCCGAACGGGCTGGTGACGGAATGACCGGGTGCGGGATTGGCGAGCGGCAGCCGGCGTGCTTCCTTCTTGAGTTGATCGAGCGTGTCCAGCGCCTCGTCCAGTTCCTTGACCTTGCTGTCGAAAAACATCGAGCTGTCGAGCGGGATCAGCGGTCCGCCGACATCGCTTTCGTTCTTGCCGAAATCACTGTCGACCGGCAGCCCGGCCGCCTCGAGCGCCTGGGTTATGGCGTCGGCATTCTTGTAGGCGTTATCAGCAAGTATGCTGATGCGCGTGAGCTGGTCGTTCTCGATGGATTTCAACGACTTGTTGATCGAAATGAACAGTTTGTCGGCACGATCGGCGGCCGAATCGTTCGGCAGCGGATCGGAGCGGGTCGCCCACAGGGAGAACGGCCTGGTGTCGGCGGTGCCAGTGGCGGCGCCGAGGCTGGCCAGCGCGTAGCTTTGAGCAGGCTGGGCGATGCTGCCGGTCACTTCGGCGTGTTTGTCAGGCTTTGCCGGCGCTGCCGGATCTTCGGCCGTCGCTGCGCCGACTTCATTTTCGGCGCGGTCGAGCAGCGGGCCGAGGCGGCCGTGGCGCTGGCTGAGCTGCGTCTGGCGCTCCAAAAGCTCGCTCACCTTGGTTTCCATCAATTGCTGGTCAAGCAACTGCCGGCTGGTGATGCGGTCGACCTGGGCGCGAAGCGCCGAGATGCGGTCTTCGTAAGCCTGCTGCATGCGGGCCTGGCGCGCGGTGGTGGCGCCGATCAGGTCGTCGCGCAGCACGAGATAGGAGGTGGCCAGCAGGTAACCGATGGCGATCGCCGCCAGCGCCGAACCGAGAAATACAACCAGCCAGGGCCGGATCGTGAAGTGCCTGATCTCGCTGCCGCGGGCGATGATGACTGTATGCGGTTCCTTGCGCCTGCCAAAGATCGCGGACTGACCGGTTGCGTTCACGGGACCAAGCTTTCGTTTACGACACCACGACAGCCCGACTACACATTATTAAGGTTAACAAAGCTTTGCCGAAGCAAGACGCCGGCAAGAATTGCCCGCAAAGCGAGCATGGGGTTGCTTCGCGTCGCTTTCTGAAAACAAGGGCGCGGAGGCGCCCCCTTAAATCGCCCGCACAGCTTCCAGCACCTCCTCGGCATGGCCCTTGACGCGGACCTTGCGCCAGATCCTGGCGATGCGCCCGTCGCGGCCGATCAGGAACGTCGCGCGCTCGACACCCATGTATTTGCGGCCATACATCGATTTTTCGACCCAAAGGTGGTAGGCCTCGATCACCTTGCGCTCCTCGTCGGAGGCAAGGTCGATGGTAAGATCGTATTTCGACTTGAACTTGTCGTGCTTCCTGGCGCTGTCGGGCGACAGGCCGATCACGACGGCGCCGGCCTTCTCGAACTCCGGCTTCAACTGCGTAAAGCTGATCGCTTCGGCGGTGCAGCCGCTGGTGTCGTCCTGTGGGTAGAAGTAGAGGACGACAGGTCTGCCGGCAAAGCCGGCCAGGCTGAGCGAACCACCGCCGTCCCGCGGCAACTCGAATTGCGGCGCGGGATCGCCCACATTGAGGTCAGCCATATCCATGCCCTTGTTTGAGGTTACGCGCGAAGCCACACCGATATAGTGTCGAGCGGGGATTCGTCCACGAGCGAGTTCGTAGAACGGAAAATTGCGTGGATCAGGAGCAACCGCAGCACGAGAAGATCAGGTTCAGGCGGGATGAAATCACCGACCTGGGCGCCTTGCCATCGGCTTGCCGCGTTCCGCCGCTCGGCCAGGCGGCGATCGGCCGCGGCTTTCGTATCCTATCGCGGCTGTTTGCCGGCGCCGTTGCGCTGGTGCTGCTGGCGGCGGTGGCTGTCTATCTCATCGGTGTCTCCGGAATAGGGGCCGACCGGCTGCGCGTCGAGGCGGAGGCCGCCATCGAGAAGCTTGCGGGCGTCGATGTCGATGTTGCGGTCGGGCCCGCCCGCATCACCCTCGACAGTTCGAGCTTCGTCGCGCTCCAGGTGAGCGACGTCAGCCTGAAGGCCAGCGACGGTAAACCCATGGCCGATGCGGGCAGGGTGCGTTTCGGCATCCGCCTGCTGCCGCTGCTTCGAGGCGAGGTGCGGCTGACCAGCGCCAGGATTTCCGATGCGCGCATCGTTACCGCGGCGATGCCGTCGGGCGGCGACTGGACGGCCGAACTGCGCAATCGAGACGGGCTGATCGATCCCGAAAAACTGTCCGATGCGCTCTTTGCCAATATCAATCACGCTCTCGATGCGGTGCGCGAGGAATCGCTGCACCGTATCGATCTTCACAATGTGGCATTCGTCTTGCCCGACACCGAGGCGGTCAGGTTGATCACCGTCGCCGAGGCGGTCGTCCTGCAGTCGGGGACAGGCGGCATGGAGTTCTCCTCGCAGGCAAATGTCGACGGCAAGGCGGTGACCGTCGCCGCATCCGCCAGCCGCGATGCCGAGACCCGGCGCGTGATGTCGCTGGATGCCACCGTCGGCATCGCCGAAGACGGCGGCGAAAGCGGCGCAATGGCGTCCGGCGGCAAGTTGGGGGCGCTCAGCGTGACGCTCAAAGGGTCGCAGGGGGCCGACGACACCGCGTCGCGGCTGACGGCTGCCCTGTCGTCCAGGGGATCGGTGCTTGATCTCGGCACGCGTGGCCTGTTGTCGGCCGATGTCGATGTCGGCGCCACGCTCGTCCGCGGCAGCAACAAGATCCAGGTGGACAGGCTGTTGCTGAAGACCGGCCGCTCGACCTTCGATTTCGCCGGCTCGATCGGGCCCAGGCCCGCGACCGGCGCCGCCGGAGAGGAGCCGGCCTACCGATACGATCTGACCAGTGACGGCTCGACACTGGCGCCTTCGGAATCGCCGGAGCCAGCGCTCACCTTCCTTGCCCGCATCGCCGGCGTCTACCAGACCAAAAGCCATAAATTGGTAGCCGATCAGATCGCGGTCCGGTCGGCCGCTTCCAGCGAGGTCCTTGGAACCGCGGCCGTGCAGTTCGTTGACGGCAAGGCTCCCGGCATCAATCTGGCGCTCAACGTGCATGACATGCCGGTCTCGCACGTCAAGCAGCTTTGGCCATGGTTTTCGGCGCGCAATGCACGGCTCTGGGTATTGGACAATCTGTTCGGCGGCCGCGTCGTCGATGCCAATCTTCAATTCCAGGTGGTGCCTGATCGCCTCGGCAATGGCGTGCCGCTTTCCGCCGACGAGGTGTTCGGCCGCTTCCAGATCGAAGGATCGCGTTTCGACACGGCTGGCCGCATTCCGCCGATACGCGATGCCGTCGGTGTCGTCGCCTTCCACGGCAATGACGTCGATATCTCCCTGTCTTCCGGTACTGTCTTCATGCCCAGCGGCCGCACGGTGGCGGCCAGCAACGGCACGCTGACCGTCAAGGCGGCCAACCGCCCGCCGGTCGTCGGCGCGCTCGACATCGACGTTGCCGGCGAAGCGTCCGCGGTCGCTGAACTTGCCTCCTACGAGCCGATCAATGCCATGCGCCATGTCGGCTTCCTGCCCGAAGACCTGTCCGGCAGCGTCACCGGCCATGTCAGGGCCGATATTCCGCTGCAATCCGGCGTCGACAGCTCGAAGCTCGATTGGCTGGTATCGCTCGACTACAGCGGGCTTTCCTTGGCCAAGCCGTTCGAAGGCCAGACCGTGACGGATGCCGATGGTTCCGTCACGGTCGACCCTGAAAAGGCTGTCATTTCCACCAAGGCATCCCTGAACGGCATTCCGGCCGAACTCGACCTGATCGAGCCGCTGGAGGATGGCGGACCGGCACGCAGCCGCAAGGTGGCCCTGGTGCTCGACGACAAGATCCGCGCCGCCGCCATGCCGGGGCTGGCCCCGTTGCTGGGCGGAACAGTGAAGGTAGCGATCGACAAAAGCGGGGAGGGCAACCAGAACGTCTCGGCCGACCTGACCAATGCCAGGCTCGACATTCCCTGGGCCGGATGGAGCAAGGGGGCAGGGGTCCCCGCAAGTGCCACATTCGTCATGACCACGTCCGGCGACACCACGACGCTGTCCGACTTCGACCTCGACGGCAAGACATTCTCCGTCGACGGCAACATCGTGCTGGTCAACGGGGCCCTGTCCTCGGCAAAGTTCAGCAAAGTCGCCCTGAACCGGGGCGACGACGTGGCGGTGTCCGTCAAGCGATCGGGCAGGGGCTATGCAGTCAACGTCAGCGGCAATGCCCTGGATGCCCGCTCGCTGATCAAGCAGTTCACCTCCGACGTCGACACCGCGACCAAGACGACGGGCGCCGACGCGATTTCCGTCAGCGCCGACGTCGATCGGCTGACCGGTTTCCACGACGAGCAATTGTCCAACCTCAAGCTCGATTACAGCGCGGCCGGTTCGAAGGTGAACGGGCTGAAGGTCAGCGCCACTGCAAGTTCGGGAGCCGCCATAGCCATCAGCAACACGAGCAGCGCCGGCCGGCGCTCGCTCAACGTACAGTCGGCGGACGCCGGTGCGATACTCAGATTCCTCAACATCTACGAGCACATGGAAGGTGGGGCGATTGCCCTGGCCTTGTCGGGAGCGGGCGACGGGCCGATGAAGGGCAAGGTGGACACGACCAACTTCTTCGTCGTCAACGAACCGAAGCTCGCCTCCATCGTCTCGACCACGCCGGCAGGCGACAGCCGCAGCCTCAATCAGGCGGTCAAGGGCAAGCTCGACACCTCGCGGGTACAGTTCGAACGAGGCTACGCCGAGATCGAGAAGGGCAGCGGCTATCTCAGGCTGGCCAATGGCGTGCTGCGCGGTCCCCGCATCGGCACGACGTTCCAGGGCACGCTCTATGACCAGAACAACAACATGGACATGACCGGCACCTTCATGCCGGTCTACGGCCTCAACCGCATCTTCGGTGAACTGCCCATCGTCGGCGCGCTTTTGGGCAATGGCCGCGACCGCGGCCTGATCGGCGTGACCTACCGGCTCAAGGGCAACGCCAACAAGCCGCTGCTCGACATCAACCCGCTCTCGGTGATCGCGCCGGGGATATTCAGGTCGATCTTCGAGTACCGGTGAAGGGGCCTCAGATCGGCCGCACCAAAATGTGTTTTTTCCTGCCGAGTGAAAGCTTTACGACGTTTTCCGGACTCAAATCCTGAAGCGTGACCGTGCGACGGTCATCGCTGACAGGCTGATCATTGAGCCGCACCGCACCGCCTTGCACATGCCGCCGCGCTTCGCCGTTGGACGCCGCCAGCCCGGCGGTCACCAGCAGCGCCAGGATGCCGACGCCGGCTTCGAGCTTGGCGTTTTCAACCTCGACGCTCGGCAGCGTCTCGGCGAGGGCACCTTCCTCGAAGGTCTTGCGTGCGGTTTCGCTGGCCTGTTCGGCGGCGCCGCGACCATGGAGCAACGCGGTGATCTGCGTGGCGAGGATCTTTTTCGCCTCGTTGATCTCGGACCCACCGAGCTTCTCCAGGCGCGCCACCTCGTCCAACGGCAGCGTCGTGTAGAGCTTCAGGAAACGGCCGACATCGGCGTCCTCGGTGTTGCGCCAATACTGCCAGAATTCGTAAGGCGAGAGCATCTCGGCATCGAGCCAGACCGCGCCCGTGGCGGACTTGCCCATCTTGGCGCCCGACGAGGTGGTGAGCAGCGGCGTCGTCAGCGCATAAAGCTGCGCGTCCTCCATGCGGCGACCGAGATCGATGCCGTTGATGATGTTGCCCCACTGGTCGGAGCCGCCCATCTGCAGACGGCAGCCGAGGCGCTTGTAGAGCTCGACGAAGTCGTAGGCCTGCAGGATCATGTAGTTGAATTCGAGGAAGGACAACGACTGCTCGCGGTCGAGCCGCAGCTTGACGGAATCGAACGCCAGCATGCGGTTGACCGAAAAGTGACGGCCGACGTCGCGCAGGAAATTGACGTAGTTGATCTCCATCAGCCAGTCGGCGTTGTTGACCATGATCGCGTCATTCGGGCCGCTGCCGAATTTGAGAAACGGCATGAAATTGCGGCGGATGCCGGCGAGATTGTCGTCGATGTCGCGCGGGGTCAGAAGCTTGCGCGCCTCGTCCTTGAAGGAAGGGTCGCCGATCATCGAGGTGCCGCCGCCCATCAAGGCGATCGGCCGATGGCCGGTCTGCTGCAGCCAGTGCAACATCATGATCTGGATCAGCGAGCCGGCGTGCAGGCTCTTGGCGGTCGCGTCGAAGCCGATATAGGCCGTCACCGTCTCCTTGGCGAAGAGATCGTCCAGCCCGGCATCATCCGAAGTCTGGTGGATGAAGCCGCGCTCGCTCATCGTGCGCAGGAAATCGGATTTGAAGGCAGGCATTTTTTCTTTCCCGAAGCGTCCGCCCGTCCGGCGCGGGCGTATGTGAAAGCGCGCGTTTAGCACCCAAGCGCGATCAGCAAAAGTGGATTCCGGTGTTGCGCCCGATCGCACTTCGACCAGGGGCTTGGCAATCACTTGTTGTTGAAACGCCGCAAGCCGCCTCTCGGCGCGGATGCTTGCTTCATTGTTTGTGCTGGCGTAATGAGGCGCGCGCCAAAAGGTCCTTGCAGCCCACGACCTCAAGCGGCACCGCACGGCATCCACCCAATGCCATATCCGACGACAGAGCCCCACGCGACATGCCGGACGCATTGATATCCATCGTCATTCCTTGCAGGAACGAGGCGGCAAACCTGCCGCTGCTGATCGATGAGATCGAGGCGGCGATGACCGGGCGCGACTTCGAACTGATCATCGTCAACGACGGCTCGACCGACGAAACCGCAGCCGTTCTCGCCAGGCAGGCAGCACTTCGCCCGTTTCCAGTCAGGGAATTGCGGCACGAGAAATCCGCCGGCCAGAGCCTCTCGGTACGCTCCGGCGCCTGGGCGGCGCGCGGAAGCATCGTCGCCACGATCGACGGCGATGGCCAGAACGATCCTCAGTACATTCCCATGCTGGTCGACGCCTTGCGGCGGGCCGGGCCCGGCTACGGCGCCGCGCAAGGGCAGCGCCTGAAGCGCCGCGACAGCAAGGTCAAGCAACTGGCATCGCGGTTCGCCAACTGGCTGAGAAACGCCATCCTGCATGACGAGACGCGCGACACAGGCTGCGGCCTGAAGGCGGTCCACACCGAGATCCTGCGCAAGCTGCCGTTCTTCGACGGCACCCATCGTTTCGTTCCGGCGCTGGTCATCCAGGAAGGATACCATGTCGTGCATTGCGACGTCGTCGACCGCTCCCGCCGCCACGGCAAGTCGAACTACGGAATTTTCGACCGTGGCCTGCAGGGCGTGCTCGATCTCTGCGGCGTCTGGTGGCTGCGCCGCAGGCGTCGCCGGATGCCAAAAGTAGAGGAAATCACGCATGGTTAACGTGCTTCAGGAACTGGTGACCTGGATCCACCGGGTCTTCATCGAACAGTTCAACGCGTGGATCCTGCTCGGCTTCGTCGCCCAGTTCTTTTTCACCATGCGCTTCGTCGTGCAGTGGCTCGCATCGGAAAAGGCCAAGCGAAGCGTCGTGCCGATCGCCTTCTGGTTCTTCTCGCTGTTCGGCGGAGGTCTGTTGCTGATTTATGCGATCAAGCGGCAGGACCCGGTGTTCATCGCCGGCCAGGGCATGGGCTTGTTCATCTACATCAGAAATCTCTGGCTGATCGCCAATGAACGCAAGGCGGCGATGACGAAGGTCGATTGAGCGGCTTTGCGCATCAGGGAAGAATGGTCGGAGAGGCTGGAATATGGCGCTGAACAGGAACTACATCCTTCTTTTCCTGTTCAGCCTGGTGATGACGGTGTCGGGACTTGCGTCCATGCCGCCGCTGGACCGTGACGAGCCGCGCTTCGTCCAGGCCACCAAGCAGATGGTCGAGAGCGGCGATTATGTCGACATCCGCTTTCAGGACGCTTCGCGCTACCAGAAGCCGATCGGCATCTATTGGCTGCAATCCGCGGCCGTGGCTCTAAGCGGCAAGGGCGCCGCCGCACCAATATGGGTCTACCGTCTGGTGTCGACGCTGGGCATCGCCCTGGCCGTTCTCGGCATCGCCTGGACGGGCACCAGGCTTTTCGGAGCCAGTGCCGGCATCGCCGCCGGCCTGGTGATGGCGGCGATCTTCGCCACCGCCTTCGAGGGCCGCGACGCCAAGACCGATGCGATGCTGCTGGCCTGCTGCGTGGCGGCGCAGGGCGCGCTGGCGCAGATTTACCTGGCATCGCGCCGCAACGAGCCCGTCGCCGGCCATCTGTGGTGGGTATTCTGGCTGGCGCAAGGGGCCGCGATCCTCATCAAGGGGCCGATCGCCCCACTGCTGTCGGCGCTCACCATCGCTGTCTTGTTTGCATTCGAACGCGACGGGCGCTGGCTGTCGAAGCTCAAGGTGGGGCGCGGCCTGCTGCTCGTCGTGCTGATCGTGTTGCCCTGGCTCGCCCTGATCACCTGGAAAAGCCACGGCGCCTTCCTCCAGCAGGCCGTCGGCAAGGATATGCTCGGCAAGGTCGCCCAGGGCGAGGAATCGCACGGCCTGCCGCCCGGCTTCTACATGTTGACCTATTCGCTGTTCATGTGGCCGTTCGGCCTGATCGCCGTCGGCGCCGGCCTGCAAGCCCTCAACCGGCTGCGCGACGATGTCAGGCTGCGCTTCTGCCTTGCCTGGTACATCCCCTTCTGGCTGGTATTCGAACTGATTCCGACCAAGCTGCCGCACTACGTGCTGCCGGCCTATCCCGGCATGGCGCTGCTGATCGGCTGGCTTTTGACATTGCAGCCGCAGGAAGCCAATGCGCCGCTCCGGCGCTGGCAGCAATGGTTATGGTGGTCGACTGCATTCGGCCTGGTCGTGGTCAGCCTCGGCCTGGCTGCGGTCTGCGTGGGCGCCCCGATCTATCTCACCCATACTTTCTCGTGGTGGAGCATTCCGGCGGCCGCGTCGGCGCTCGGCGCCGGCTATCTGGCCTTCTCGCGACAGTTGCAAGTGCCGCTTGCCCGTATCGGCGCCGTCGCCGCCTGTGCGGGCATCACCTACGGGTTGCTGTTTGGTATCATCGCCCCGTCCTTGAAGCCGATATGGCTGAGCCCGGCGATCAACCAGGCTGTGCGCGTCTACAAGCCTTGCGACACCTCGATGCTGGCGTCGGCGCGGTATCACGAGCCGAGCCTTGTGTTCCTGGTGGGCACGAAAACGATACTGACCGACATCGATGGCGTGGCAAAGCATCTGCTTGCCGACCCCGCCTGCGCGCTGGGACTGGCGCCGGTCGAGGATGAGCAGAAACTCAATGGATTGCTGGCCGGGCAAGGCAAGGCGGCGAGCCGTCTTACGACGATCGACGGGGTCAACTTTTCATCGGGAGACAAAATGTCGCTCGGCCTCTACCGTATCGCCCAATGAGTTCGACAACGGGATCGGGTTTTCAATGCTGGTGAAACCGCGCCCTTCCGTTTCCGTTGCGCCCGCTGCGGTGGTGCGTCGGTCGGTCGGCAATTTCCGCGACACGCTGCGGATCGTGAGAGGGCGCTTCGCCGCTCGTTCCGCCTCGTATCCCAAGGTCATATGGCCGCTCTGGATCTCGGCCTGGATTTTGCTCACGGCAGCGGCCTTCGCCGGCCTCGACACGCCGGCGGGACTGCTGCACGGCCGGTGGTCGGCGGGCTTCGGCCGGCTTGCCGAGCTCCTGACGCAGTTCGGCCTAGGCGGCTGGTATCTCATCCCTCCGGCACTCTTGCTCATAGGGGCCAATCTGACGGACTGGCGAAGCCTGTCGCGGCGGTCATTGATACTCGTCTACAATTGGACCTGCCTGGCGTTCCTTGCGTTGAGCGCCATCGGCCTGTCCGGCCTGCTGGTCAATGTCCTGAAATATGCGATCGGCCGCGCGCGCCCGCTCTATTTTCAGGATCTTGGTGTGCTGTCTCTGCGTCCCTTCGCCTTCGATGCGCGCTTTGCCGGTTTTCCGTCCGGTCACGCCACGACCATGGGGGCCGTGTTCGGCATCCTGCTGCTTTTGTTCCCGCGGCGCTGGTACATCGCCTTGCCGGTCACGGCCTGCATAGCCTCGACGCGGGTCTTCGTCGGCGCGCATTATCCGAGTGATACCGTCGCCGGCTTTGGTCTTGGCTTTGCCTTCGCGCTGGTTTGCGGACTGGTCTTTGCCCGGCTCGGCTTCATCTTCAGCCCGACACGATCGGGATTGCCGGTGCGCAAGCAGACGTTTCGGCTGATCGGTCGAACAAGCCGAACGGCCGTCTGATTCATCGAGCCTGGGATTTAGTCGCCGTTCAGTCCGCCATAGGACCTTACCAGGTTCACCATGTCGGACGAATTTGCCGTCTCGCTTTCAAGCCCGTGCGCAACGCCTGCGCGATCCGCGACGGGACGGTTCTGGCTGACCTTCCATTTGCCATGGATTTCGGCGATCTCGATCTCCAGCCCGATGATGCCCTTGATCTGCGACTGAATGAACGGGGCAGGCGCATCCGTTACCGCCCATGGCGCCTCACGCGTGCCTTCCTGCGAAGCCGTCAGGTCGGCGATCTGCCGCGCCAGCCAGTCCTGATCATCGATCACCTTCGCGGTGCCGCGCACCTGCACGATGGCATAGTTCCAGGTTGGCACCACCTTGCCGGTCTCGCGCTTGGTCTCGTACCAGGACGGCGTCACATAGGCGTCGGTACCCTGGAAGACGATCAGCACCGTCGAGGCCGGATTGTCGGCGATAAGCCGCCATTGCGGATTGGCTCTAGCCAGATGTGCGCGCAGCCTGCCGTTTGGCCCGACATCGGCGTCGATCAGGAACGGAATGGCGTCGGCGACCGGCCCCTCGGGTCCGCTGGAAACCAGCAGGCCGAGTGGATGTGCCCGGATCAGCCCGTGCAGCACGTCCGGCCGTGTTTCCTGGAAATGAGGAGGCTGGTACATTGCGATTATCCGTCCTTAGCGCAGCCGCTTCGGGCGCGGATCCGACAATTCGCCGGCCAGCCGGCGATCGAGATAATCCGCGCATTCCTCGATCAGCAGTTCGGCATCGTTGGCGAAGAAATGATTGGCGCCGGGCAATGTCTTCTGCGTGATGGTGATGCCCTTTTGCGTGTGCAGCTTGTCGACCAGGCCTTGCACGTCCTTCGGCGGCGCCACCTTGTCAGCGTCGCCATGGATGATGAGCCCCGAGGAGGGGCAGGGCGCCAGGAAGGAAAAGTCGTAGGTGTTGGGTTGCGGCGCGACCGAGATGAAGCCTTCGATCTCGGGCCGGCGCATCAAAAGCTGCATGCCGATCCACGAGCCGAACGAATAGCCGGCAACCCAGCAACTCTTGGAATCCGGATGCAGCGACTGCACCCAGTCGAGTGCGGCGGCCGCATCCGACAATTCGCCGGTACCGTGATCGAATTCGCCCTGGCTGCGCCCGATGCCGCGGAAATTGAAGCGCAGCGTGGTGAAGTCGCGCTTCTGGAACATGTAGAAGAGGTCGTAGACGATTTTGTTGTTCATCGTCCCGCCGAATTGCGGGTGCGGATGCAAGACAATGGCAATCGGCGCGCTCTTTTCCTTCGAGGGCTGGTATCGACCCTCCAGACGGCCGGCCGGACCGGTGAAAATGACCTCAGGCATGAAATACTCCAACTTGGGTAATAAGAATGCGCGGCGCCCGGAGAACCTTCCTCTGGCCTTGACGCAGGGCGAGCGTCTTCATAGAAGCTAGTTTAGAATTGTTCAAAACTGGGTGGCCGGAACGCAATCGTCCGGCTGCCCGCGCCGCAAGCCGCGTAAATAGGACGGCTTGCCTTGGAATTTCAAGGAAATAACGCGATATCTCGGTGGAATGGCTTCTGACGGGACCAACTGGAAGAAAATGGCCGGAATGCGCGCCTATCTCGACTACAATGCCAGTGCGCCCCTGCTTGCAGCGGCACGCGAGGCTATGGTCGCGGCGCTCGATGTGGCCGCCAACCCATCATCGGTCCATGCCGAAGGGCGTGCGGCGCGTCGCCTGATCGAAACTGCAAGGCGTGATGTGGCGGAATTGGTGAAGGCCAAGGCTGGGCATGTCGTGTTCACGTCAGGCGCCACGGAAGCCGCCTCGACGCTGCTGACGCCCGATTGGCGGATGGGGCGCGGGACCATCCGCATGAGCCATCTCTATGTCTGCGAAGCCGACCACCCCTGCCTGTTGAACGGCGGGTCCTTCCCGGCCTCGCAGGTGACGCGGATCGGCGTCGACGCCAATGGAATTGTCGACCTCGAAGCAATGGCAAACGCGCTTGCCGCGCACGATAAGGCCGCCGGCCTGCCGCTGGTGGCAATCCATGCCGCCAACAATGAGACTGGTGTCATCCAGCCGGTCGATCGTATCGCCGAAATCGTAAAGGCGGTCGACGGTGTCCTCGTCGTAGACGCGGTTCAGGCGGCAGGGCGCATTTCGATCGACATTTCGGCGGGTTACGCCGACTATCTGATACTGTCGTCGCACAAGATCGGCGGCCCCAAGGGCGTCGGCGCCATCGTCGCCGCTGCCGATCTGATGATGCCGAAGCCGCTCATCAACGGCGGTGGCCAGGAAAAGGGCCATCGCGGCGGCACCGAGAACCTGCCCGGCATTGCGGGATTTGGCGCGGCGGCGCGGGAGGCTCTCATCGGATTGGAGGCCATCGACGCCCTGCGTCGGTGCCGCGACGAGATCGAGGCCATCGTTAAAATGTTGATACCGGACGTGGAAATCTTCGGAACCGGCGCACCGAGACTTGCCAACACGACATTCTTCGCTATTCCCGGCGCCAAGGCCGAAACGGTACAGATCGCCTTC
This sequence comes from Mesorhizobium sp. B2-2-4, assembly GCF_006442375.1. Classification (NCBI taxonomy): domain Bacteria; kingdom Pseudomonadati; phylum Pseudomonadota; class Alphaproteobacteria; order Hyphomicrobiales; family Phyllobacteriaceae; genus Mesorhizobium; species Mesorhizobium sp. B2-2-4. Next base: position 255,261 of record NZ_VFWB01000007.1, read on the forward strand.
GACCTGGCCGGTGTGGCGCTGTCGGCGGGTTCCGCCTGCTCGTCGGGTAAAGTCGGTCCGAGCCATGTGCTGAAGGCCATGGGTCAAGGTGACAGTCCGGGTGCGTTGCGCTTGTCGATCGGCGCGGCGACCGGCGCGCAGGACATCGAGGCGTTCCGCCTGGCGTTGGCAGAAATCGCCGCACGTCGGGTGGGCAAGGAGAAGGCCGCGTAGCGGTTGGACGAATTTGGGCCTTTCGGCCTGGTAGAGCCGTGCGTTTCATGCTGGCCGGGTGAATTTCCGGCCGAGGCGCACTATATGAAACTTACGCCGCCGCGGGTGCTCCTTGGGTGCTTATCCGGCGGTGCCATAGTTTGAAAACTGTCGGGCCTTGACCCCGGCGTGGATGGAGAACGCATATGCCTGCTGTGCAGGACACGATCGATCGGGTCCGAAAGATCGACGTCGACCAATACAAATACGGGTTCCAGACCGAAATCGCTGTCGACAAGGCCCCCAAGGGCCTGAGCGAAGACATCATCCGTTTCATTTCGGCGAAGAAGGACGAACCGTCCTGGATGCTGGAATGGCGTCTGGAAGCCTATCGGCGCTGGCTGACGCTGGAAGAGCCGACCTGGGCGCGCGTCAACTATCCCAAGATCGATTTCCAGGACATCTATTACTACGCGGCGCCGAAGAGCACGCCCGGACCGAGCTCGCTCAGCGACGTCGATCCGGAGATCTTGAAGGTCTACGAGAAACTCGGCATTCCGCTGAAGGAGCAGGAGATCCTGGCCGGCGTGCAGAAGACCGATGCGTCCGAGCTCGAGGAAGCCAGCGACAACGTCTACAAGTCCGGCCGCGTCGCCGTCGACGCCGTGTTCGATTCGGTATCCGTCGTCACCACGTTCAAGAAGGAACTGGCGCAGGCGGGCGTCATCTTCTGCTCGATCTCGGAAGCCATCCGCGAGCATCCGGAACTGGTGAAGAAATATCTCGGCTCGGTCGTGCCGACGTCGGATAATTTTTATGCGACGCTGAATTCGGCCGTCTTCACCGACGGCTCGTTTGTCTTCGTGCCCAAGGGCGTTCGCTGCCCGATGGAACTGTCGACCTATTTCCGCATGAACGAGAAGAACACCGGCCAGTTCGAGCGCACGCTGATCATCGCCGAGGAGGGGGCCTACGTCTCCTATCTCGAAGGCTGCACGGCGCCGCAGCGCGACGAGAACCAGCTCCATGCCGCAGTCGTCGAACTGGTGGCGCTAGACGATGCCGAGATCAAATATTCGACGGTGCAGAACTGGTACCCCGGCGACGCCGAGGGCAAGGGCGGCATCTATAACTTCGTTACCAAGCGCGGCGATTGCCGTGGCCACCGCTCGAAGATCTCGTGGACGCAGGTCGAGACCGGCTCGGCGATCACGTGGAAATACCCGAGCTGCATCCTGCGCGGCGACGATTCCAGCGGCGAGTTCTATTCGATCGCCGTGTCGAACGGCTACCAGCAGGTCGACAGCGGCACCAAGATGATCCATCTCGGCAAGAACACGTCGAGCCGCATCATCTCCAAGGGCATCGCCGCCGGCTTTTCGCAGAACACCTATCGCGGCCAGGTTTCGGCGCACCGCAAGGCGACCAACGCGCGCAACTTCACCAACTGCGACTCGCTGCTGATCGGCGACCAGTGTGGCGCCCACACGGTTCCCTACATGGAAGCCAAGAACGCGACGGCTCAGTTCGAGCATGAGGCGACGACGTCGAAGATTTCCGAGGACCAGAAGTTCTACGTCATGCAGCGCGGCATTCCGGAGGAGGAAGCGATCGCGCTGATCGTGAATGGCTTCGTCAAGGACGTCATCCAGCAGCTGCCGATGGAATTCGCCGTCGAGGCACAGAAGTTGATCGGGATTTCGCTCGAGGGCTCGGTCGGCTGACCGGACAGATATTCAGGAAACAAAAGAATGCTTGAGATCAAGAACCTGCATGCCCGCATCGTCGATGACGGCACCGAAATCATCCGCGGCCTGAACCTCTCGGTGAGAGCCGGCGAGGTCGCGGCCATCATGGGGCCGAATGGCTCGGGCAAGTCGACGCTGTCCTACATTCTCGCCGGCCGCGAGGACTACGAGGTCACCGAGGGCGATATCCTCTACAACGGCCAATCGATCCTCGAAATGGATCCGGCCGAGCGCGCGACGTCGGGGATTTTCCTGGCCTTCCAGTATCCGATGGAGATACCGGGCGTGGCGACTATGGAGTTCCTGAAGGTTGCCATGAACGAGCAGCGCAAGGCGCGCGGCGAGGAGCCGCTGAAGATCCCCGAATTCCTGAAGCGGGTGAAGGAAGCCGCCGGCTCGCTCAACATGGACATGAACATGCTGAAGCGGCCGCTCAATGTCGGCTTCTCCGGCGGTGAGAAGAAGCGCGCCGAGATCCTGCAGATGAAGCTTTTGGAGCCAAAGCTCTGCGTGCTTGACGAGACCGATTCCGGGCTCGACATCGATGCGCTCAAGATCGTTTCCGATGGCGTCAACGCGTTGCGCTCGCCCGAGCGCGCCATTGTCGTCATCACGCACTATCAGCGGCTGCTCGAACACATCGTGCCCGACACCGTGCACGTGCTCTACAAGGGCCAGGTCATCAAGTCCGGCGACAAGTCGCTGGCGCTCGACCTCGAGGCCAATGGCTATGCCGGCGTGATCGGTGAAGCCGCGTGAGATGCCAGAAGGCAAGGTCAAACTGATGAACATGCACACACAACCCCAGCGGACACCGGCCGAAACAGCGTTGATCGACGCTTTCGGCGAACGGTTGTCGCTGCTGCCGGGCGACGGCGCGGTGATGTTGAAGCGCGACGACGCCATCGAGGCGGTGAAGCACGGACTGCCGACCCGGCGTATCGAATCCTGGCACTACACCGACCTGCGCCGGCTGCTGAATGCGGTGCCGGACTTCGACCCGACGGCCGTGGTCAAAGCCATCGCGCCAGTCGTTGAAGGTTCCACCGTGTTGCCGCTTCTCAACGGCGTGTCGAGCGCCAAAACGCCCGCAATCGAAGGCGTCAGCGTCCAGTGCCTGTCGGAGAAACTGACCGACGGCAGCATCGCGCCTGGGCTCGATCCCTACGGCAGCGACGATGCCATCGGGGCGTTGAACACGGCTTTCGTCGCCGACGGTTATTTCGTCGACATCGCCGATGGCACCCAAGTGGAAAAGCCGATCGAATTGCAGAACCTGCAGGCCGGCGGCCAGACGCATGTACGCCTGGCCGTGCGCGCCGGCGCCGACGCCAAGGCTGTGATCGTCGAACGCCAGGCCGGCGAGGGCGCGGCCCTTGTCAGCTCGGTCAGCCAGCTCGTGCTCGGCGAAGGCGCCGAGGTGACGTGGCTGATCATCCAGGAGCAGCCGGACACGGCAACGCATCTGGCGCAGTTCAAGGCTCATATCGGCAAGAATGCGAAGCTGACGCTGTTCGTCATGAACGCCGGCGGCAAGCTCGTGCGCCAGGAGGTCGTGGTGAAGACGACGGGCGAGGGCGCTGACTTCCAATTGCGCGGCATCAACCTGCTGGCCGGCGACGCCCACACGGACACCACCATGGTGCTCGATCATGCGGTGCCGCACACCACGTCGACGGAAGTGATCCGCAATGTCGTGACCGGCAAGGCCCGTGGCGTCTTCCAGGGCCGCATCAACGTCCATCAATACGCGCAGAAGACCAACGCCAAAATGGCTTGCAACACGCTGCTTCTGTCGGACGACGGCGAGTTCTCGACCAAGCCGGAACTCGAAATCTTCGCCGACGACGTGGTCTGCGGTCATGGCGCCACCGTCACCGAGATCGACCACAACCATCTGTTTTACCTGATGGCGCGCGGCATCGACGAGAAGAGCGCCCGTGGTCTGCTGGTGAAGGCCTTCATCGCCGAGGTGATCGAGGAACTGGACGACGAGGTGATCGTCGAGGCCCTGGAGACCAGGCTCGACGGCTGGTTTGCGGCGCATGGATGAGTGGATAGGGCTCGCTCCGGCGAACACCCCTGATCCGGCCGCTTCGCGGCCACCTTCTCCCACAAGGGGAGAAGGAAGAGCGCCTGACCTTCTCCCCTTGTGGGAGAAGGTGGATCGGCGCGAAGCGCCGAGACGGATGAGAGGCGTTGCACGGAATGAGGCGGTGCCTCAAGAGAGCTTATGATGGACCAGAAAGTCGAAACCTACGACGTCGAGGCGATCCGCCGCGATTTCCCGATTCTGTCACGCGAAGTCTACGGCAAACCTCTCGTCTATCTCGACAATGGCGCCTCGGCGCAGAAGCCGCAGGCGGTGCTCGACGCGGTCCAGCACGCCTATGCCCAGGAATACGCCAACGTCCATCGCGGCCTGCACTTCCTGTCCAATGCAGCGACCGACGCCTATGAGAAGGCGCGGGAGACGGTTCGCCGCTTCCTCAATGCGCCGAGCACCGACAATATCGTCTTCACCTCGAACACGACATCGGCGATCAACACGGTCGCCTATGGCTATGGCATGCCCAATATCGGCGAGGGCGACGAGATCGTGCTGTCGATCATGGAGCACCACTCCAACATCGTCCCATGGCATTTCATCCGCGAGCGGCAGGGCGCCAAACTGGTCTGGGTGCCGGTCGACGATCTCGGCGTCTTCCACATCGAGGAATTCGAGAAGCGGCTGACAGACCGGACGAAGCTGGTCGCCATCACGCAGATGTCGAACGCGCTGGGCACGGTGACGCCGATCAAGGAGATCGTGCGCATCGCGCATTCGCGCGGCATTCCCGTGCTCGTCGACGGCAGCCAGAGCGCCGTCCATATGCCCATCGACGTGCAGGACCTCGACTGCGATTTCTTCGTCTTCACCGGCCACAAGGTCTACGGTCCCTCGGGCATCGGTGTACTCTACGGCAAGAAGGACATCTTGCAGCGCATGCGTCCGTTCATGGGTGGCGGCGAGATGATCGAGGAGGTGACCGAAGACATCGTCACCTACAACGACCCGCCACACCGCTTCGAGGCCGGTACGCCGCCGATCGTCCAGGCGATCGGGCTGGGCGCCGCGCTCGATTACATGGAAAAGATCGGCCGCGAGCGCATCGCCGCGCACGAGGCCGATTTGAAGGACTATGCGCACGAGCGGCTGCGCGCCATCAACTCGCTGCGCATCTTCGGCGATGCGCCCGGCAAGGGGGCCATCATCTCGTTCGAGCTGCAAGGCATTCATGCCCATGACGTGTCGATGGTGATCGACCGGCAAGGCGTGGCTGTGCGCGCGGGCACCCATTGCGCCCAGCCCCTGTTGAAACGCTTCGGCGTAACCTCCACATGCAGGGCGTCGTTCGGCATGTATAATACGCGAGCCGAAGTCGATGCTTTGGCTGATGCGCTGGAAAAAGCACGCAAGTTTTTCGGGTGACGATAATGGAAGATGCCAGCACAGCCACCGATGCTGTTCCCGACGCGGCCGCCAATGCGGTGGTTTCCGCGTCCGCCATTCCCGCCGACGAACTGGCGCGGCTGACCGACGACATCGTTTCGGCGCTGAAGACGGTCTACGACCCGGAAATCCCGGCCGATATCTACGAGCTTGGCCTCGTCTACAAGATCGACATCGAGGACGACCGCTCAGTCAAGATCGACATGACGCTGACCGCGCCCGGCTGCCCGGTGGCCGGCGAGATGCCGGGCTGGGTTGAGAACGCCGTCGGCGCCGTCGAAGGCGTGTCGGGCGTCGAGGTCAACATGACATTCGACCCGCCCTGGTCGCCCGATCGCATGTCGGAAGAGGCGCAGGTGGCGGTGGGCTGGTACTGACGTCGAGTCCGGCACACTTGCGCCAGTGGCAAAACTTCACCATTTTAGGTGAGGAATCATTCGGCAGGCCTTGAACCTGCATGGAATGGAGAAGGAAAAAGATGGGACGCTTTGCCGTCATCACGATGACCGAAAAGGCCGCCGACCGGGTGCGCGAGATCGTTGCCACGCGTGAGAATGCGCATGGCATTCGCCTCGGTATCAAGAAGGGCGGTTGCGCCGGCATGGAATACACGGTCGACCTGGTGACCGAACCCAATACCAAGGACGACCACATCGAGCGCGACGGCGCCCATGTCTATGTCGCGCCGGAAGCAGCACTTTTCCTGTTCGGCACCGAGATGGATTTCGAGCAGACGACGCTGCGCACCGGCTTCACCTTCCGCAACCCGAACCAGAGCTCGGCCTGCGGCTGCGGCGAATCCGTCGAACTGAAGCCGGCCGACCTCAAGGCGCTGGCAGAAGCACGCGCCTCCGCCTGACCTTCCTTAGCCCCGATACGGGGAGGAGGTGGCCCCAAGGGCCGGATGAGGGGCAGCGCTAGCCCATCCGAAGTCTGTGCCACCTCTCATCAGCTTGCACGTTCCCCGTACGCAGGAAGAAGACGGCTATTCCACCCACGTCCCGGTCCGCTTGTGCCAGTCGGCGATCGATTCCTCGGGATAGACGTCGAACACCTTGTCGCTCGGCCCGACATCGGGCTCGACCCAGTTGGCCTTGTATTTCAGCATCAGATGCACCTTGCTTGGCGGTTTCGGCAGGTCGCTGTCGATCGCCGAGGCGAAGGGATGGACGAGTTCCGGCCAGGTCGGGTCGTAGAGCCACAGCGCCGATCCGCATTTGCGGCAGAAATTGCGCTCTCCGGTCGAGATCTCGCAATGCGGATGTTCGTCGTCCTCGATCTCGGCCCGATAGACGCCGAGGCTCCTCTTGCCGCGGATGGTCATCGTCTCGTAGTCGGCGCCGAGATTGACGGCAAAACCGCCGCCGCCCTGCTGCTTGCGGCAGATCGAGCAGTAGCACAGCATGAACGGCACGGGCGTGTGGCTTTCCACCTCGAAACGAACGGCATTGCAGCGGCAGGACCCCTTGAGCAGGACAGGCATGGCGGGAACTCCGATCGATCCCCTTTCAATCTGTCAGCATGGTTTTGGTTGCGCCGATGACAAGGCCGAATCGCGGTGACATGATCCGCGCATGGACAATGAACGCATAGAAGAACTCTTCCAGAGCCTGGGCCCGGTCAGCATCCGGAAACTGTTCGGCGGCAAGGGCATCTATGCCGACGGCGTCATCGTCGCCATCGTGCTGCGCGGCGAATTGATGCTGAAAGCGGACGAGCAAAGCGCGCCCGATTTCGAGGCCGCCGGCTGCACGCAGTGGACCTACACCGGGTCCCGGCACGGCAAGCTGGTGGCGATGCCCTATTGGAGCATTCCCGACAATGCCTTCGACGACCCCGACGAGATGGCGGTCTGGGCGCGGCGGGCCTATGAGGCGGGGCGAAGGGCGGGGAAGTGAAGCGCAGCCGTCGAGTTCCTTCACCCCCCCTCCCGCCTGCCGGCTGTCGGCCTGCTTCTTCAACGTTGAAAATTGGCGAAAGCCGGTGTGACGTCTGATCTCCCCCCTATCGGAGGAGATGTCCGGCAGGACAGAGGGGGGTGCCGTCCAGCCCACATCGGCCTACAGCGCCCCGGCAATCCGCGCTGCCAGCCGAGCATTGTTTTCGACCAGCGCGATGTTGGTCTTCAGGCTCCGGCCGCCGGTGAGTTCGAGGATTTTGGAGAGCAGGAACGGCGTCACCGCCTTGCCGGTAACGTTGAGCGCCTCGGCGGCCTTCTGGGCGGCCTCGATGTAGCCGGCCATCTCGCCGGCCGGGATTTCGTGATCCTCCGGCACCGGATTGGCGATCAGCATGCCGCCGCTCAGGCCCAGCGCCTGTCGCGTCTTGTAAAAATGCGCGATCTCTTCCGGCGCGTGCAAGGTCAGCGGCGCGCGGAAGGGCGACTGCCGCGACCAGAAGGCCGGCATGGTCTCGCAGCCATGGCCGATCACGGGCACGCCGCGGGTCTCCAGCACCTCCAGCGTCTTTTCGATGTCGAGGATGGCCTTGGCCCCAGCCGAGACGACGATGACGGGCGTGCGCGCCAGCTCATCGAGATCAGCCGAAATGTCGAAGCTTTTTTCGGCGCCCTTGTGCACGCCGCCGATGCCGCCGGTGGCGAACACCTTTATCCCAACCATATGCGCGGCGATCATTGTGGCGGCAACCGTGGTGCCGCCGGTGCGCCCTTGCGCGACGGCGAAGCCGAGATCGGCGCGAGAGAGCTTCATGGCGTCGCCGGTCATGGCGAGCGATTCGCGTTCTCCGTCGGAGAGGCCGATCTTGATGCGGCCCGCCACCACGGCGATCGTCGCCGGCACCGCGCCGCCGTTCGCAATGATCCTTTCCACGTCGGCCGCCATGGCGCCATTGTCGGGGTAGGGCATGCCATGGGTTATGATGGTGCTTTCCAGCGCAACCACGGGCTTCCCGGCGGCCAAGGCTTGCGCCACCGGCGCGTGGACATCGATGAAGGGGCGGGCGGTGTCTGGGGTCATCTGGATCTCCAATCCGAAGTGCGGCGCATCCTTTCGGATGCCGGTCTCATGCCATTTCCTGCTCTTCGGGCACAAGAGCCAGCGCTTGCGCGAAAGTCGCCGTGGTGAAATCGGGAACGGCGCCCGCGCTTTCAATAGCCAGCGTCGCGGCGGCGACGCCCTCGCGCAACGCCGCGCGCAAGGGCATGCCGCGCAGCAGGGCGGCGACCGTCGCGCCGGCAAGCGCATCGCCGGCGCCGGTGACGTCCACGACCTTTCTTGGAGGGGGCGGGACGACGGCAAAGCTGCCGTCGCGGTCGAAGCCCAGCACCGGGCCGCCGCCCGCCGTGACCACCGCGCTGTCGAGGCCGGCGCTTCTCAGCCCGTCGAGGATAGTTTTTTGAGAGGCGGCATCGTCAAGTCCGGCAAGCGCCACCGCCTCGCGCCTGTTCATGAAGGCGACGGCCAGGCCGCCGAGCACCGGTGTCAAGCGCACGACCTTGGCCGGTGAAATGGCAATGGCGAACACGGGCTTGCCGGCGGCAAGCGACACCAGCCGCTCCAGAGCCGCCGATGGCAGGTTGGCGTCGCACAGGACGGCATCGGCGGCGGCGATCTCCTCCCGCACCCTGGAGCGGCGGATCTGCTTTGCAAATGCCAGCTCATAAAGCGCCATGTCGGCAAAGCCGACGAGCAGTTCGCCCTCGCGGTCGATCAGCGCCGTATAGCTCGGCGTCGTGCGGTCGAGGAACACCGCGGACAGGTCGGCAATGCCTGCTTCGGCGATGGCGCGCGAAACCGTGTCGGCGGCGGCATCGCCGCCGCGCACCGACAGCAACGAGCCCGAGACGCCTCGCCGCACCGTGCTGCGCAATGCGTTGAAGACGCCGCCGCCAACGTCCTCGCGCATCGTGCCCGGGTTGGAGGCAGCCGGCACGTAAGCGCCGGACACCTGGCCGCGCCTGTCGATATGGGCGCCGCCCACCGCCAGGACTCTTGGAGATCTCACCATGCGCCGATATGACCTTTGTTGGCGGTCACGCACAAGCGCCATGCTGTGCGACGGAGCTTCGCAGGCAACAACCAGCGATTCGTGAGGCCGGCACGGCGAACCAGCCTGGCCTAATATTCGGGTCATGCTGGAGCCGAATCGTGAGACAAAAAAAGAACAAATCAGGATGTTGCTTATTTTTCAAATGCTTGATCCCTCTTGCCAAATGAGAACAAAAAAGGTACAAATAACCAAGGATTACGGATTGTCCGGCCTTCATTGACGACTACGGGGTGATGTATCATGGCTCAGAACAGCTTGCGGCTTGTAGAGGATAAGGCAGTGGACAAATCAAAGGCTCTGGATGCGGCGCTGTCGCAAATCGAGCGGGCTTTCGGCAAGGGCTCGATCATGCGGCTCGGCGCGAACGAGCAGGTCGTCGAGATCGAAACCGTGCCGACCGGCTCGCTCGGCCTCGACATCGCGCTTGGCGTCGGCGGCCTGCCGCGCGGCCGCATCATCGAGATCTACGGGCCGGAAAGCTCGGGTAAGACGACGCTGGCGCTGCACACGGTGGCGGAAGCCCAGAAAAAGGGCGGCATCTGCGCCTTCGTCGATGCCGAGCATGCGCTCGATCCGGTCTATGCCCGCAAGCTCGGCGTCGATCTCGAAAACCTCCTGATCTCGCAGCCTGACACTGGCGAGCAGGCGCTTGAGATCTGCGATACGCTGGTGCGCTCCGGCGCCATCGATGTGCTGGTGGTCGATTCGGTCGCGGCGCTGACGCCGCGCGCCGAAATCGAGGGCGAGATGGGCGATTCGCTGCCCGGCCTGCAGGCCCGCCTGATGAGCCAGGCGCTGCGCAAGCTGACCGCCTCGATCTCGCGCTCCAACACCATGGTCATCTTCATCAACCAGATCCGCATGAAGATCGGCGTCATGTTCGGCTCGCCCGAAACCACCACCGGCGGCAATGCGCTGAAATTTTACGCCTCGGTGCGTCTCGATATCCGCCGCATCGGCTCGGTCAAGGACCGCGACGAGGTCGTCGGCAACCAGACCCGCGTCAAGGTGGTCAAGAACAAGCTGGCGCCGCCCTTCAAGGTGGTCGAGTTCGACATCATGTACGGCGAAGGCGTGTCGAAGACAGGCGAGCTGGTCGATCTCGGCGTCAAGGCCGGCGTGGTCGAGAAGTCGGGCGCCTGGTTCTCCTACAATTCGCAGCGTCTCGGCCAGGGCCGCGAGAACGCGAAGCTGTTCCTGCGCGACAATCCCGATACGGCGCGCGAGATCGAACTTGCGCTCAGGCAGAACGCCGGACTGATCGCCGAGAAATTCCTTGAGAATGGCGGCTCCGAAGGTGGCGATGATGGGTTCGAGGATGAAGCCGGCGCGATGTAAGCGTTCGCCGGCGCAATTCAAGCGTTCGCCGGCGCGATCTAGCGTTCGGTTTATGGCCCGAGTTCGGCCATAATCCCGGTTCATCAATTTGAGCTTATGTAATCGAGTTCTGTAGTATTGCGTTTCGAACCGCCGGCCCCGTGCCGGCGGTTTGCGTTTTGGGTGGCTGGTGAACCGCGAATTGGCCGGCTTGCGTGTTTCTGGACAGGGTGCCAAGCGGCGGCTAAAAGGCCAGCTCCATCTTCTAAAGCAGAGCCCATTTTCCGCCGGTCCGGCCGGCGGCTCTCTCGAAAAGGCAGCATTCATGAGTGGCGTGAACGAGATCCGGTCGACATTTCTCGACTATTTCCGCAAGGAGGGTCACGAGGTCGTGGCGTCGAGCCCGCTTGTACCGCGCAACGATCCGACGCTGATGTTCACCAATGCCGGCATGGTGCAGTTCAAGAACGTCTTCACCGGCCTGGAGAAGCGGCCCTATTCGCGTGCCACGACCGCCCAGAAAAGCGTTCGCGCCGGCGGCAAGCACAACGACCTCGACAATGTCGGCTACACCGCGCGCCACCTGACCTTCTTCGAGATGCTCGGCAATTTCTCCTTCGGCGACTATTTCAAGGAGCGCGCCATCGAGTTGGCCTGGAACCTCATTACCAGGGAGTTCGGGCTTAAGAAGGACAAGCTGCTCGTCACCGTCTACCACACCGACGACGAGGCGGCCGGCTTCTGGAAGAAGATCGCCGGCTTTTCCGATGATCGCATCATCCGCATCCCAACCTCCGACAATTTCTGGGCGATGGGCGACACCGGGCCGTGCGGGCCATGCTCGGAAATTTTCATCGATCGCGGCGAGCACATCTGGGGCGGTCCGCCCGGCACCCCGGAGGAGGATGGCGACCGGTTCCTGGAATTCTGGAACCTGGTGTTCATGCAGTACGAGCAGGTGACGAAGGACGAGCGCATCGACCTGCCGCGCCCGTCGATCGACACCGGCATGGGGCTGGAGCGCATGGCCTCCATCCTGCAAGGCGTGGAAAGCGTGTTTGAGACCGACCTGTTCCGCCATCTGATCGATGCGGCGTCGTCCGCGCTCGGCCGCGGTCCCGACGCCGAGACCGTCGCATCCTATCGCGTCATAGCCGATCACCTGCGCTCGTCCTCGTTCCTGGTCGCAGACGGCGTGCTGCCATCGAACGAAGGCCGCGGCTATGTGCTGCGCCGCATCATGCGCCGCGCCATGCGGCATGCGCAATTGCTCGGTGCGAACGAGCCGCTGGTGTGGAAGCTGGTGCCGGCGCTGGTTCGCGAGATGGGTCAGGCCTATCCGGAACTGGTGCGCGGCGAACAGCTGATCACCGAGACGCTGAAGCTTGAGGAGACCAGGTTCCGCAAGACACTGGTGCGTGGCCTCGGTTTGCTGTCGGAGGCGACGGAAAAGCTCGGCGCCGGCGACATGCTGGACGGCGAGACGGCTTTCAAGCTTTATGACACCTACGGCTTCCCGCTCGACCTGACGCAGGATGCGCTGCGCCAGCGCAACATCTCGGTCGATCTTGCCGGCTTCACCAATGCGATGGAGCAGCAGAAGGCCGAGGCGCGTAAGCACTGGGCAGGTTCCGGCGAGGCGGCGACGGAAGCGGTCTGGTTCCCGGTGCGCGAAAAATCCGGCGCTACCGAATTCCTCGGCTACGAGACCGAGCAGGCGGAAGGCATTATCCAGGCGCTTGTCCGCGACGGCAAGACCGTCGACAGCGCCGGCAAGGGCGAAGCGGTAGCCGTAGTCGTCAACCAGACGCCGTTCTATGCCGAATCCGGCGGCCAGATGGGCGACACCGGAACCATTTCAGGCGAAGGCTTCTCGATCGAGATTTCCGATACGCAGAAGAAGGCCGACGGGCTGTTCGTGCATCTCGGCAAGGTGGTCAGCGGCACTGCCAGGACGGGTGCCGCCGTCGAGCTGAAGGTTGACCATGCGAGGCGCTCCAGGCTCCGCGCGAACCATTCCGCGACGCATCTGATCCATGAGGCGCTGCGCGAGGTGCTGGGCACCCATGTCGCACAGAAGGGCTCGCTGGTCGCGCCCGAGCGCCTGCGCTTCGACATCTCGCACAACAAGCCCATCTCGCCCTCGGAACTCGAGGAGGTCGAGCGCATGGCCAATGAGATCGTGGTGCAGAACAGCCCGGTGATCACGCGCCTGATGTCGGTCGACGATGCCATTGCCGAAGGCGCCATGGCGCTGTTCGGCGAGAAATACGGCGATGAGGTGCGCGTCGTGTCTATGGGCACGGGCCTACATGGCGCCAAGGCCAACCGCCCCTATTCGGTCGAGCTTTGCGGCGGCACGCATGTCAGGGCAACCGGTGACATCGGCCTGGTGCGCGTCGTGTCCGACAGCGCCGTCGCCGCAGGCGTGCGCCGCATCGAGGCGCTGACGGGCGAGGCCGCGCGCAAGCATCTCGACGAACAGGACCGGCGGCTGAAGGCGGCCGCGGCAACACTGAAAATCTCGCCGGCCGACGTGCCGGCGCGTGTTGAAGCCCTGCTCGAAGAGCGCAAGAAGCTCGAGAAGGAGCTCACCGAAGCGCGCAAGAAGCTGGCGCTGGGCGGCGGGTCGCCCGCTGACGCGCCGGCCGCCAACGAGACCGTCGCGGGCGTCGGCTTCCTCGGCAAGTCGGTTTCCGGTGTCTCGCCGAAGGATCTGAAGCCGCTCGCCGACGCCGGCAAAAGCTCGCTCGGCTCCGGCGTGGTCGTGTTCGTCGGTGCGGGCGAGGACAACAAAGCGAGCGTCGTGGTCGCCGTCACCGATGATCTCGTCGGCCGTTTCAGCGCCGTCGACCTGGTGCGTGTCGCCTCCGCCGCCCTCGGCGGGCAGGGCGGCGGCGGCCGGCCCGACATGGCGCAGGCCGGTGGCCCCGATGCCTCGAAGGCCGACGACGCGATTGCTGCGGTGAGGGCGGCGCTGGAGGCGGCGTGATTCATTGCAGAATTGGGGGGCAACGCTCCAGGCCGGTTGCTTCCCTTCGAGGTCGCGCGGCCCCTCATGATGGGCGGCGCGACATCAATGATCGGCTGTCCGCGAAATCGTTGACCTGAATCGAATATCGCTGCGCTGCGCTGTCGCAGATCAGCCGGCCTTTTCAGTCCTGGCAAAGCTTGCCTGTTTAGCAATACAATCCCACCAGTCCTGTATGTCGGCAAAGCGAGCCAGCAGTTTGCGCCCTTCCGCCACCCTGACGAAATAGCCGATGATCGGTGCCGCATGCAGGTCGGCGAGCGTCAGTTGATTGCCGAGCAACCACGGCCCCGGGGATCTCAATGATGAGAGCACCTGAAGGACCGCTCCTGCTTGTCGTAATCCGCTGACAATCAGCGCTTCGTCAGGCGACGCCTTCTCCAGCCGCTCCACGGCGACGTCCCAGACCATGGCCCGATAGCCATAAGCGTCGAGCATGCCGATGATCTGGTTCATCCGCGCGCGGCCGCGCGGATCGTTCGGCTGCAAGGGCGGTCCGTCGAAAGCTTCATCGACATAGCGCGTGATCGCGCTGGCCTCGAACAGGCGAAAACCGTCATGCTCGAAGGCCGGGATGCGGCCGAACGGGTGGTGCTCGAAATACCAGCCGGGGATGCCCTCGGCGGCAAAGACATCGACCGGCACAAGCTCATAGTCGACGCCCTTCTCCTCCAGCGCCATGCGCGTTATGCGCACGTAAACGCTGTAGTCCGCGCCGTAGAGGACCGGTTTGGCCATGTTGCCAGTCCTTTGCTTTCGATTTCGTTGGCCCAAAAAAGCGAAGGCTCCTTCCGGAGCCTTCGGCGTGTTGAACCCGCGGGTGCCTACGCCATCGCCTTCTGCAAATTCTCGTCGATCTTGTCGAGAAATCCGGTGGTCGACAGCCAAGGCTGGTCGGGGCCGATCAGCAGCGACAGGTCCTTGGTCATGAAGCCGGATTCGACCGTCTGGATGCAGACCTTTTCCAGCGTTTCGGCAAAACGCTTCAATTCGGCATTGTCGTCGAGCTTGGCGCGGTGGGCCAGCCCTCGGGTCCAGGCGAAGATCGAGGCGATCGAATTGGTCGAGGTTTCCTCGCCCTTCTGGTGCTGGCGATAGTGGCGCGTCACGGTGCCGTGCGCGGCTTCCGCTTCCACCGTCTTGCCGTCCGGCGTCATCAGCACCGACGTCATCAGGCCAAGCGAGCCGAACCCCTGCGCCACCGTGTCGGACTGTACGTCGCCGTCATAGTTCTTGCAGGCCCAGACATAGCCGCCCGACCATTTCAGGCTGGAGGCCACCATGTCGTCAATCAGGCGGTGCTCGTACCACAGCTTCTTGGACTTGAACTCGGCCTCGAACTCAGCCTCGTAGACCTCCTGGAAAATATCCTTGAAGCGGCCGTCATAGGCCTTGAGGATGGTGTTCTTGGTCGAGAGATAGACCGGGTAGTTGCGCAGCAGGCCGTAGTTCAGCGAAGCGCGGGCGAATTCGCGGATCGACTCGTCGAGATTGTACATGGCCATGGCGACGCCGGCGCCGGGCGCGTCGAACACGTCGTGCTCGATCACCTGGCCATCCTCGCCGACGAACTTGATCGTCAGCTTGCCCTTGCCGGGAAAACGGAAATCGGTGGCGCGGTACTGGTCGCCATAGGCGTGGCGGCCGACGATGATCGGCTTGGTCCAGCCGGGCACCAGCCGCGGCACGTTCTTCATGATGATCGGCTCGCGGAAGATGGTGCCGCCGAGGATGTTGCGAATGGTGCCGTTCGGCGATTTCCACATCTTCTTCAGCTTGAATTCCTCGACGCGCTGCTCGTCGGGCGTGATGGTCGCGCATTTCACGCCGACGCCGTATTTTTTGATGGCGTTGGCCGAATCGACGGTCACCTGGTCGTTGGTGGCGTCGCGATGCTCGATGCCGAGGTCGTAATATTCAAGCTTGAGGTCGAGATAAGGGTGGATCAGCTTGTCCTTGATGAACTGCCAGATGATGCGGGTCATCTCGTCGCCGTCGAGTTCGACGACCGGGTTCGCCACCTTGATCTTCGCCATGGAAAGAATGCCTCGTTGCTGGGAAATGGGACGGCCTTGCCCGCGTGGCGTTCGGCCGAGGATGCGCCCCTATATCAAAGCGTTTTTGGCCGCGCAAACGACGATCGGTCACGAAAGCGAAGCGATCGCCCCGCCATTTGCGAATGGTTCATTTTCGCGGCCGA
This sequence comes from Mesorhizobium sp. B2-2-4, assembly GCF_006442375.1. Taxonomy (NCBI): domain Bacteria; kingdom Pseudomonadati; phylum Pseudomonadota; class Alphaproteobacteria; order Hyphomicrobiales; family Phyllobacteriaceae; genus Mesorhizobium; species Mesorhizobium sp. B2-2-4. Next base: position 271,253 of record NZ_VFWB01000007.1, read on the forward strand.
ATATGGCAGGGGACGCTGAAATGCCGCAAACAGCAGTTCATTGACAATCATGCCCGTCACCAAAGATTCCGATACCGCTTCAGTCGCCAGCCCCGCCATCATCCTCGTGGAGCCGCAGCTCGGCGAGAATATCGGCATGGTTGCGCGCGCCATGGCCAATTTCGGCCTGGTCGAACTTCGCCTCGTCAACCCGCGCGACGGCTGGCCGAACGAGAAGGCGCGGGCGGCGGCCAGCCGCGCCGACCATGTCATCGACGCCGTCAAGGTTTTCGACGATCTCGCCACGGCGATGGCCGACCTGAATTTCGTTTTCGCGACCACCGCAAGGCAACGCGACGGCTTCAAGCCCGTGCGCGGGCCGGTCGAGGCGGGCAGGGTGCTCCGGGCTCGCCATGGCATGGGTCAGCGAACCGGCATCCTGTTCGGCCGCGAGCGTTTCGGCCTCTATAATGACGAGGTTGGCCTCGCCGACGAGATCGTCACTTTTCCGGTCGACCCCGATTTTTCCTCGCTCAACATCGCCCAGGCCGCGCTTCTCATGTCCTACGAGTGGATGAAATCCGGCCTCGAGGACGAGACCAAGACCAACTTTACGGGTCCGGACATGAAGCCGGCCAGCAAGGAAGAACTGCACGGCCTGTTCGCCTATCTCGAAGGCGCACTCGAAGCGCGCGGCTATTTCCGGCCGGCGCCGAAGAAGCCGAAGATGGTTGACAATCTGCGCGCCGTATTGACCCGGGCGGGATTTGCCGAGCCGGAGCTCAAGGTGCTGCGCGGCATCATCTCGTCGCTGGACAGGTTCTCGCCGGCGATGCCGCGCGGCGACGGCTCTCCGGGAGATGATCCAAGGCGGCTTCCGGCAGCGGCGCGCGCCGGCGGTCCCGGCCGCAAGACCAATGCGGATCGTCAGGTGGCCGATGACGACGACAACCCCGCGCCGCCGCTCGGCGGCAAGGGAACCGACAATGACTGATCAGCCGATCCTGATGTTCGATTCCGGCATTGGCGGGCTGACTGTGCTGCGCGAGGCGCGCGTGCTGATGCCCGACCGCCGCTTCGTCTACATCGCCGACGATGCCGCCTTCCCCTTTGGCGCCTGGGAGGAACCGGCGCTGCGGGTCCATATTCTCGACCTGTTCGGCAAATTGCTGGACCGGTTCGCCCCGGCCATCTCGGTCATCGCCTGCAACACCGCCTCGACGCTGGTGATCGACGCGTTGCGCGAGAGGTTTCCCGGCCATCCCTTTGTCGGCACCGTGCCTGCCATCAAGCCGGCGGCGGAGCGTACCCGCTCCGGCCTCGTCTCCGTGCTGGCGACGCCGGGCACGGTGAAACGGCAATACACGCGCGACCTGATCAGCAAATGGGCGCAGAAGTGCCATGTCCGGCTGGTCGGCAGCGACCGTCTGGCGGGGCTGGCCGAAGCCTATATGCGCGAAGGCTTCGTCGACGAGGAAGCCGTGCGCGCTGAGATCGCCCCATGTTTCATCGAGCGCGACGGCATGCGCACCGACATCGCCGTGCTCGCCTGTACGCACTATCCTTTTCTGGTCAACCGCATGCGCAAGACCGCACCCTGGCCGGTCGACTGGATCGATCCTGCCGAAGCGATCGCCCGGCGGGCGATGTCGCTGCTGTCGCCGGTCAATGGGCCGTTGCCGCATGGTGAGCCGGACATCGCGGTCTTCACGTCCGGCAAGGCGGATTTTGCCACCAGCCGTTTGATGCAGGGCTTTGGACTGACGGTCGCCTGATTTCCGGAACATTGGCGAGGCCGTTTCGTTTTCTCCCAGGCAATGAAGGGAGAAAAACCAGGCCTGCCACCTCGAAGGCCCAGCAGAAGGCCGCCGGCGCCGCATTGTCGGCCAAGCGCGGCGAGACCAAGAAGAGCGAGCTCAAAGGCGCTTCCAAAGGGATGTACGAATCCATGAGCGAAAAGCAGCTCGAGGAATTCGCCGAAACCAAGCGCAAGGATCTGCCGGAGAAAAAGAAGCACTGAGGGAAGCGCTATTTGGCAACGCCCTTTGTGAAGGGCTCGTCCAATGGCAAGAAATAGGCCCGCGACGGGGTCGCAGGCCTTGATGTTATTGTCTGGTCAATGGCCGACGTAATCAGCGCCAGTGGCGGCTGTTAGCGCCAGTGGCAACGTCGCACTTTTTGGCGAATGACATGGCGGTGACCATGGCGCCAGACGACGCGCTTCCTGACCACAATCCGGCATACCTGATGAGGCCGGTGGCCTTGCCAATGCCTTGCCATCGCCGGCTCAGGAGTAATGACGGCCATCGATCCGGCCAACACCGCCGCACCAGTCAGGCTTAGAAAGAACTTCTTCATCCGAATTCAGGCTCCTCTGCTCAAGTCCCTTCCTGGAGCGGTTCAGCTTCAGGGAATCGCCGCCCCGCTCCGGTTTTTTACACAATCCCGGGTAGAAACCGCTAGCGCTTTCCGGGAATTGTTCTAATAGCGCGGGCGGCGCCAGTTGGAACCTTGACAGCGGTTAAATCTCTGTTTAACAGCGCTCCCAACACCGGGCCGCAACGCCCGGTGGTTTGTTTTGCATGCGCAAGACCTCGACGGAAGCCAGTCTGTTTTCCAAGGTCTTGTTTGAACTGACGTGTCCCGTGGGTTTTTCGCCGCGTTGCGTGGAAAAACCCTGTCAGGTCTCGAAAACGGAGGCCAGAGGAGGGCGCGTTTCCTTCACCCGGACCATGAGGCTCCGGGTTATGTTGTTTTGAAAGGGAATGCGATGAGCAAGCGCGAATCCGCGAAGTACAAGATCGACCGCCGTCTCGGCGAAAACATCTGGGGCCGCCCGAAGTCCCCGGTCAACAAGCGTGAATACGGCCCCGGCCAGCACGGCCAGCGCCGCAAGGGCAAGCTTTCCGATTTCGGCCTGCAGCTGCGCGCCAAGCAGAAGCTGAAGGGCCACTATGGCGACGTTTCGGAAAAGCAGTTCCGCAAGGTCTATGAGGAGGCCGACCGCCGCAAGGGCGACACCTCGGAGAACCTGATCGGCCTGCTCGAGTCGCGTCTGGACGCTGTCGTCTATCGCGCCAAGTTCGTTCCGACCATTTTCGCCGCCCGCCAGTTCGTCAACCACGGCCACGTCAATGTCAACGGCAGGCGCGTCAACATCGGCTCGTACCGCTGCAAGCCGGGCGACGTCGTCGAAGTGCGTGAAAAGTCGAAGCAGCTGGTGATCGTCCTGGAATCGGTCGGCCTCGCCGAGCGCGACGTGCCGGACTACATCGAAGCCGATCACAACAAGATGACCGCGACCTTCTCGCGCATCCCGGGCCTGGCGGACGTTCCGTTCGCCGTCCAGATGGAACCGAACCTCGTCGTCGAATTCTATTCGCGTTAAGCGAAGGCTTTTTGCGAGACCGGAAGGGGCCGCCCATCGAGGCGGCCTTTTCTTTGTCGGCCATGTCCGCTAATCCGGGCGGCAACGAAGCTCCGAACGTTCGTTGCTCCAGGATTTGGAACCGACGCCATGAACATGCTGCCAGACGCTCAATCGCTTGAGCAGGCCGCCGACATCGAAGTCGGTTTTCATCCGCTGTTCGCCGATGTGCCGTCTTCGGTCGAGTTCAACAAATTGCGCAAGCGGCTGCTGCGGCTGACCCGCCAGGCGATCGAGGATTTTTCGATGGTCAGGCCAGGCGAGCGCTGGCTGGTGGCCCTGTCGGGCGGCAAGGATTCCTACGGCCTGCTTGCCATGCTGCTGGACCTCAAATGGCGCGGCCTGCTGCCGGTGGAGCTGCTGGCCTGCAATCTCGACCAGGGCCAGCCGAACTTTCCCAAGCACATCCTGCCCGATTACCTCAATGCCCACGGCATTGCACACCGCATCGAATACCAGGACACCTACTCCGTCGTCACCGACAAGCTGCCGCAGGGCAGCACCTATTGCTCGCTCTGTTCACGCCTGCGGCGTGGTCATCTCTATCGCGTAGCCCGAGAGGAGGGGTGCTCGGCGCTGGTGCTCGGCCATCATCGCGAGGACATTCTCGAAACCTTCTTCATGAACCTGTTCCACGGCGGCCGTCTCGCCGCCATGCCGCCCAAGCTGCTCAACGACGAGGGCGACGTCATGGTGCTGCGGCCGCTTGCCTACTGCGCCGAAACCGATCTGGAAAAGTTCGCCGCGGCGATGCGGTTCCCGATCATCCCTTGCGATCTCTGCGGCAGCCAGGAAGGTCTCCAGCGCAACGCGATGAAGGCCATGCTTGACGATATCGAAAAGCGCATGCCCGGCCGCAAGGACACGATGCTGCGTGCGTTGTCCAACACCAGGCCGTCGCATCTGCTCGACAGGAAACTATTCGATTTCGCCGCCCTCGATGAAACGCTCTCCAGCAGGCAAGACATTTCCGATGACATTTGACGATACCGCGATCGACTGGCTGGCCAGCACCCTGGCCGAAGCAGCCGAAGCCGAAATCATGCCGCGCTTTCGCCGGTTGGGCGGCGGCGACGTCCGCCAGAAGACGTCGGCCGCCGACTTGGTGACGGAAGCCGACGTCAGTGCCGAGCGGCTGATCACCGCCAAGCTGCGTGAGCGCTACCCAACGGCCATGATCGTCGGCGAGGAAGCCTGTTCCGACAATCCGGCGCTGCTCGACGGTCTTGGCGATGCCGATCTGGCTTTCACCATCGACCCGGTGGACGGCACTTTCAATTTCGCTTCCGGCGTGCCGTTGTTCGGCGTCATGCTGGGTGTCGTGGTCCGGGGTGAGACCGTCGCAGGCATCATCCACGATCCGGTCGGCAAGGACTGGCTGATCGGCGCCAGGGGCGCCGGCAGTCATATCAGGCACCCGCATGGCAACCTGGAAAAAGTGCGTGTCGCGGCGCCCGTGCCGATCTCGGGAATGACCGGCTCCGTCTCCTGGCAGTACATGGCCGAACCAGAGCGGTCGCGGCTGGCGCGCAACCAGACGAAAATCCTGTCGCAATTCGCCTATCGCTGCGCCGCGCATGAATATCGCCTGCTGGCCAGCGGCCATGCCCATTTCGTCGTCTACAACAAGCTGATGCCGTGGGACCATCTGCCCGGTGTCCTGATCCATACCGAGGCCGGCGGCCACGCCGCGCGTTTCGACGCCAGTGCCTACCTACCGTCGCATGTCGGCGGCGGCCTGCTTGTCGCACCCGACCGGGAAAGCTGGCGCGAGTTGCGCAGCGAACTCTGGACGCAATAGCCGGCTGCCAATTCGATTACCAGCCGAGCGCCGCAAAGGCGACAATTCAATGCAGATCGGCAATGTGCCCCGAGACGGGTTGATTCTGCGGCTGGAACATCTTGCCGCGTTCGGCGATGAAGATCATCAGCAGGGCTGCGACCGAGACGCTGCAGAAGCCGGCGGCCAACGGCGTCACCGTGCCGTTGAAAGCCTGGCCGATCAGCGTGCCGAGAATGCCGCCGAGAAACGTCTGCATGAAGCCCAGGATGGACGAGGCCGTGCCGGCCAGTTGGCCGAGCGGCTCCATGGCGAGCGCGTTGAAATTCGCGCCGAGCGCGCCGAAAGGGAGCATGGCGCAGGCAAAGAAGGTGACGAACAGCCAGAGCGGCATCTTCATTTCCAGCGAAACCACCAGCCAGGCCAGGCTGATGACCAGAAACAACAGCAGCGCGCTCTGCGACAGGCGGCGCATGCCGACGCGGCCGACAAGACGCGAATTCAGGTAGTTGGAGAAGGCGAGCACGCCGGCAACGCCGGCGAAGATGACCGGAAACAATTCGCCGACATTGAATATGTCGACATAAATCTGCTGCGCCGAGGCGATGAAGCCGAACATGGCGCCGAAGATGAACGTACTGGCGAAGGCATAGCAGATCGCGACGCGGTTGGTCAGCACGATGCGGAACCCGCCGACAATGGCATTGACGGTCAATGGCCGGCGATATTCCGGATGTAGCGTCTCGGGCAGGCGCAGCAGCGACCAGGCCGAGACGACAAGCGCGCCGACGGCCATGGTGACGAAGATCAAATGCCAGGTCGCGAACAGCATGATGAACTGGCCGATGCCGGGAGCAATCACCGGGATCGCCATGAACACCATGAAGATCAGCGACATCACCTCGGCCATGCGCCGGCCATCGAACGTGTCGCGCACGATCGAGACGGCGATGACGCGGGTCGCGGCCGCACCGATGCCTTGCACGGCCCGGCAAAGTAGAAGCGTTTCAAAGCTTGGCGATATGGCGGCCGCGGCGGCCGCCGCCACATAAATGATCAGGCCGGCGACAAGCGGCGCACGGCGCCCGAATCGGTCCGAGAGCGGTCCGAAAAACAGCTGTCCGCCGCCAAAACCCAGAATATAGGCGGTGATGACATATTGCCGGTGGTTTTCGTTCTCGACGCCAAGCGAGGCGCCGATCTGCTGCAGCGCCGGCAGCATGATGTCGATGGCCAACGAATTGAGCGCCATCAGCGCTGCGCACAGCGCGATGAACTCCCAGCGCGGAATGGGCAATTTGCTTGCCGATTGCGGTGCTGACGTCTGCTGGTCCACGGCAAGTCCGATCTCTCAAACGAAAACGCGCCGGTGGCCCGGCGCATTGGCTCGTCCTGGTCTGGGTCCCGGACGCAAAATTGCCGAGGCGGGGCTGCCCCGGTGCTCAGGGCATGTCGACGGCGACATGCCCAACCGAAATCAGGCGGCGCCTTTGACGCTCACGCCCTTCTCGACAAGGAATGTCTGCAACTCGCCCGCCTGGAACATTTCGCGCACGATGTCGCAGCCACCGACGAATTCGCCCTTGACGTAGAGCTGAGGGATCGTCGGCCAGTTGGAGTATTCCTTGATGCCCTGGCGCAGCTCGGCCGAATCCAGCACGTTCACGCCTTTGTAGTCGGCGCCGATATAGTCGAGGATCTGGACAACCTGGCCGGAAAATCCGCATTGCGGGAAACCGGGCGTGCCCTTCATGAAAAGCACGACGTCGTTGCCCTTCACCTCGTTGTCAATGTAGTCGTTGATGCCGCTCATGGAATATCCTTTCCCGCCTGTGGGAGTCAGGCTCGAAGCTTTTCCATCAGATAAACCCATAGGTTGCCCGAAACAAGACTTTAGCCGCGTGGTGGCCTGAATGGCGCAAAAGATGCGGCGTTTTGGGCCAAGCGACTTTGGCGTTGGAAGCCCCTAGTCCGGCACGCTGGTCTGCAGCGCCAGCGCGTGCAGCACGCCGCCCATATTGCCCTTCAGCGCGTCATAGACCATCTGGTGCTGCTGCACGCGGCTTTTTCCGCGAAAGCTCTCGGCCACGACTTCGGCCGCATAGTGATCGCCGTCGCCGGCAAGGTCACGGATGGTCACCCTGGCATCCGGGATGCCCTCCTTGATCAGTTTTTCGATGTCGCGGGCATCCATTGCCATGGCAAGTTCCTGTTTTCGGGCGGGCTGCGGCATGGCTGCCCGTGCGATGAGAGTCGGAGTGAACCTAAAGCCTTTCCGGCCGGGATTGAAGCCGTTCCGTCCAGCCCCAGCGCGATTGTGGCTCACGACGCGTTCTCGCTCTGACCGCCGGCGTCGTCCGCGGGGTCGTCCTCGGGCGTCGAGAAGGTCCGCCCAAGGCTGAAGGTCAGCACATAGAGGGGAAGGTTGATCGCCAGGTTGGCAATCGGCAGGTAGGCGGTCATCCGCCAGACGGGCGAGAAGAACGGCTGGCCGTAGCCATCGCAGGCCAGCGAGGAGCCATACTCCCACAGTGCCCCCAATGCGGCCGCGACGGCGAAAAGTTTTATGCAGGTGAAGATGTGCCTTGTCCGTGCCCGGTCCGGCAGAAGCCGGCTCCAAAGCATCAGGCAGACAAGCGGAACTGCATAGAAAAGGTTTTGCAGGCCAAGTATCGGAAGCGTGTCGTTGGCCGCGGCGAGGAACTCCGCGCGTGTATCCAACCGGGCGCAGACCTCGCTCGATGTCGTCGACAGCAGGAAAAAGACGAACGGGCCGAGAAACCAGAAGAAGAACAGCGATGGCCAGAAGACGACTGCAAGCAGTGCCCGGACGGCCAGTTTCCTGTGGTTGAGCATGATTTTTCCGAAAAAATCGGTTCCCACTTTTCGGGATCACGCTCTGCTCAAATGGCCTGATCCATGAAGCGCGGGAACCAGCCTTCGTGCGCGGCGGTCAATTCGCCGAGCGGGATCGCCCGTGCCTCGCCGAGTTTCAGCGTGTTGCCGCCGGTCGAGCCGATCCAGGGCGCGAAAATACCGAGTTCGCCTTGCTGTTTGCGGATCGCGTCCCAGTCCTCACTGTCTGGATCGATTGACAGCGTCAGGAGATAGCGGCCCTGGTCCTCGCCGAACCAGACCGGAATAGGATCGGTGCCGGCCAGTCCGGGGACCGTCGCGCCGATGCCTGATGCCATCGCCATCTCGGCCAGCGCGACCGCAATGCCGCCGTCGGAAACGTCGTGAGCCGCGGTGACGATGCCGGACGCGATGAGGGCGCGCACATGGTCGCCGACACGCTTTTCATGGTCGAGGTCGACCGGCGGCGGCGGGCCGTCGCTGCGGCCGTGGATGTCGCGCAAGTAGACCGATTGGCCGAGATGCGTGCCCCATGAGGCCGGCGCGCCGACCAGCAGGATCATCTGGCCTTGCGCAGCGAAGCCGGCCCGCACCATCTTCGACCAGTCGGCGATCAGCCCGACGCCGCCGATGGTCGGCGTCGGCAGGATGCCCTGGCCATTGGTTTCGTTGTAGAGCGAGACATTGCCGGAAACGATCGGGAAGCCGAGCGCGCGGCAGGCATCGCCAATGCCCTTCACCGCGCCGACCAACTGACCCATGATCTCCGGCCGTTCCGGATTGCCGAAATTGAGATTGTCGGTGGCGGCCAGCGGCAGCGCGCCGGTGGCGGTCAGATTGCGCCAGCATTCGGCCACCGCCTGCTTGCCGCCCTCATAGGGATCGGCCTCGCAATAGCGCGGCGTCACGTCCGACGAGAAAGCCAGCGCTTTGGTCGGATGGCCTTCGACCCGCACCACGCCGGCATCGCCACCGGGAAGCTGCAGCGAATTGCCCTGGATCAGCGTGTCGTACTGTTCCCACACCCAGCGGCGCGACGACAGGTCAGGGCCGCCGAGCAGCTTCAGCAGTGCGTCGGCGACATCGGCCTGCGGAATGTCATTGGCCGCAAGCGGCGCCGGCTTCTTCGGCTCGATCCACGGACGGTCATATTCCGGTGCCTTGTCGCCGAGATCCTTGATCGGCAGGTCCGCAACCTGATCACCCTGATGTAGGACGCGAAAGCGCAGATCGTCGGTCGTCTTGCCGACAATGGCGAAGTCGAGCCCCCATTTGTGGAAGATCGCCTCGGCCTCCTTTTCCTTTTCGGGGCGCAGCACCATCAGCATGCGCTCCTGGCTTTCCGACAGCATCATCTCGTAGGCGCTCATGCGCTCCTCGCGCACCGGAACCTTGTCGAGCTCGAGCTCGATGCCGAGATCCCCCTTGGCGCCCATCTCGACCGCCGAGCAGGTAAGGCCGGCAGCACCCATGTCCTGGATAGCGATGACCGCACCGGACGCCATCAGTTCGAGACATGCTTCAAGCAGGCACTTTTCGGTGAAGGGATCGCCGACCTGCACGGTCGGGCGCTTCTCGTCGATCTTGTCGTCGAATTCGGCCGAGGCCATGGTGGCGCCGCCGACGCCGTCGCGACCGGTCTTGGCGCCGAGATAGACGACCGGCAGGCCGACGCCCTTGGCCTCCGACAGGAAAATCGCGTCCGTCTTGGCAAGACCCGCGGCAAAAGCGTTGACCAGGATATTGCCGTTGTAGCGGGCGTCGAAATTGACCTCGCCGCCGACCGTCGGCACGCCGAAGGAATTGCCGTAGCCGCCGACGCCGGAAACCACTCCCGCCACCAGGTGCCTGGTCTTGGGATGATCGGGAGCACCGAAGCGCAAGGCGTTCATCGCCGCGATCGGCCGCGCGCCCATGGTGAAGACGTCGCGCAATATGCCGCCGACGCCTGTCGCCGCCCCTTGGTAGGGCTCGATAAAGGAGGGGTGGTTGTGGCTCTCCATCTTGAAGACGACGCAGTCGCCGTCGCCGATATCGACCACGCCGGCATTCTCGCCCGGTCCCTGGATGACCCGCGGGCCGGTCGTCGGCAGCGTGCGCAGCCATTTCTTCGAGGATTTATACGAGCAATGCTCGTTCCACATCGCCGAGAAGATGCCAAGTTCGGTGAAGCTCGGCTCGCGCCCGACGAGGTCGAGGATGCGCTGGTATTCGTCTGGCTTCAGCCCGTGCGCGGCAATGAGCTCGGGCGTGATCGGCACGGAATTGGAAATGGTCATGGGCGGCGGTTTTTATCCGTGGGAGCTTGGGATTTTGAGTCTCCTCTTATCGCAAGCTTTGCGGCCGATACACCCATGGACCGACGAAAAGTGGCTGAATCCGGAGAAAGCCGCGGCGCCTTGAACGCGCGTCCCACCGGACCGGACTCAACCGATGCGCCTCGGGTCTTGCCTGGAGGCATCCTGAACCGCCGGCGCTCCAAGGCGATGCGGATCAGGAAAAACTGTCGTAGCCGGCGCGGCCTTCGTCGAGGAGCCTCCGGATCGCCGCAACGCCGTCCGCGATGTCCTTGCGCTGCCTCGGCTGCGAAATGCCGAAGCGCACACCGTGGAAGACCTGCTCGGAACGGCCCGCCTTGAACTCGTCTTCGTCGTCGATCAGCACGCCGTGCTCGAGGCAGGCGTTCTTGAACGTGCCGGAAAGCCAGGGGTCGGGCAAGGTCAGCCAGACAAAGGGTATATTGTCCCGCGACTTGAATTCGAAGCCGGCCAAAGTCTCGCGCACGATGGCGGTGCGGGCGTTGATTTCGGCGATGGCGCGTTTGCGTATGTCCGCGGCCTGGCCCGACAGCACCAGCCGGGCATTCACCTCGGCCAGCAGGAAAGGCATGCCGCCGGTCATCATCTTATGGGCAACACGGATGCGATGGCGATAAGCAGGCGGGCAGGAAAGCCAGCCGCCGCGAACGCCGGCCGCTACCGATTTCGACAGGCCGCCTGCGACGATGGTGCGCTCGGGTGCATAGTCGGCCAGCATTGGCGTCGGATCTTCGGTCAGGCCGCCGTAAAGATCGTCCTCGATAATGACGACATTGTATTCACGCGCGATCCGCGCGATTGCCTCACGTCGCGCTGCCGGCAGGATCGCCAGCGTCGGATTCTGCACCGTAGGCATCAGAAAGATCATCTTCGGATGCTTTTGCGCGCAGACGCGCTCGAAATCGTCGGGGTCGAGACCCTGATGGTCCGATGCCACCAGCGCCGTGCGACGACCGATCAGGCCGGCGCTGCGCGAAATCTGCGAATAGGTCAGGTGCTCGAAGGCGACGTAATCGCCGGGCGTGGTCAGTGCGGCGATCGCCGCCATGACAGCGGCATGGGTACCGAGCGTCGGCACGATCGTATCGGCGCTCGGTCGAAACGAGTTGCGCGACAGCCAACTGGCGCCGGCCTCGAACCAGCGCTCGGGAAAATCCCGCGTGTAGCTCGAAATCTCATGCGCATGATCCGAAGCCGTGCGCGACAGCACTTCGGTGACGATGGCGCCCTGGCCGACATCGGGCGCCGCGGTGCTGTCGAAGCGCAGCTTGCCGCGCGGCGCATCGATGTCGCGCGTGCCTTGCGCGTCCGGCGCTATGAAGTCGGGCTTCGCGTTCTGCCGGCCGAGGACATAGGTGCCGCGCCCGACCTCGCCGCTGACCAGCCCGCGCTCGCGCAACAATTGATAGGCCCTGCCGACCGTGCCGACGGTTGCGCCGATGTCATAGGCGAGATCCCGCTGCGGTGGCAGCTTTGCCCCGGCGTCGATCACGCCGCGGTCGATATCTGACTCAATGCTGTCAGCAAGGCGCTGATAAAGCGGGCCGGAGCTGGCGGTGAGGTCGGGAAGCCAATTTGTCATGGTGACAATTTTGTATATTGCGTCGGACGATGAGTCAATTCACATGCATTGTGTGGAATAAAAGAGTGCAATTTGCAGCTTTGGTAGAGCGAAGATGGATACAATCGAGACAATCAGCCAGACAGCCGCAGGATTGTTCGCCGCGCGACCTGTGGGCCGCGGCGGCTTTGTCAGCCGCATCGTGCGTATGGTCAAATCGCTGGGGCGCTGGATCGACGGCCTGCTGGAGCGCAGGCGCAGCCGGCTCGCCTTGCTGGACATGACCGACGATCAGTTGAAGGACATCGGCATTTCCCGCTGCGACGCCCATCGCGAAGGGATCAGGCCATTCTGGGAATGAACAGGCGCGATGCTGTGTTCAATCCTGCTTGCGTGGCTGCACAACTGGCGCCCTGATCCGCGACAGGCCGCGGTCCGCAAGCACGGCGCCAACGCATAGCGCCAGGAAAAGGGCGGTGATGGCCAGCGAGGCGATGGCGACGCTGGCGATGCCGTTCCTGGCGGCATCGAGGAACGGGTAGGGCACTTCGCCTGTTATGGACGCCCGCGCCAGCGCATAGGCCAGATAGGCGAGCGGATAAAGCATCCACCAGGAAACGTCTTGCCATCGCGTCTTGCCGTCGGCACCGGCGGCCAGCCACCACAGCACGAACAGTGCAGGCGTCACATAGTGCAGCAGCACGTCGCACAGCAGGAACAGGCCCTGCGGCTGCCAGAGGCGTGCCAGCACGGTGGCGTAGACCATGAAGACCACGGTGATGGCGACGGTGACGCCTGCCCGCATCCGCGCTCCGGCAAAGGCCGGAAACCAGGCATGGCCGGCGGGCGACAGCAGCGACGCATGGACGAGCACCGCACCGATATTGGTCAGGATGGTAAAGAAGCTGAAGTAGAAGACGACCGAACCGATCAGGCCGCGGCCGGCTTCCATCGAGGCCGGAACGGTGATCGAGAACTGCAGGAAAAGACCGGCCAGCCCTGCGACCAGACCCGCGACCTGCAGCAGCCGGCCGATCTTACGCGGCGGCGGCGCAGGCCGGATTGCCGGCCTGCCAGCGGGCGATGTCGGAGCCGATGCGCGCGCCGAGCGGCTCGGCCATCAGCGGACCGAACACGTCTACACGGCTCGAATTGCCTTGCGCCTGCACCACCAGCAGCGGCTTGCCGCCATAATGCTTGGCCGGCACCAGCAGGAAGCGCGGCGTGCCGCTGAACGAATTCAGCTCATTGGCCATCTGGTAGGATTTGAAGGCCGGGTCCTTGCTGGCGATCCAGCATTTATGGGCGGAGATCGCCACCTGTTCCATGGCCAGCAGCGCCGCGCTCTTGCCGGAAGGCGGCGGAGCGCTCTTCGGACCCGACTGGCAGGATGCCAGCGCAAGGCCGGCGGCAGCCAGGAGAGCAAAGCGAGTAATCGTCAGTCTCATCGTCAGGCCGCCCCCAGGTTCTGAAAGAATTTCGGAAGATATCAGGCGGCGATGCCGAGCGCGCCTTCGAACAACGCCCGCCCGTCATTGCCGCCATGTGCCGCTTCGATCAGGTTCTCGGGATGAGGCATCAGGCCCAGCACATTGCCCCGGCTGCTGATGATGCCGGCGATGTCGTTGATCGAGCCGTTGGGATTGGTGCCGTCCGCATAGCGGAACACCACCTGGCCTTCGCCTTCCAGGCGTGCAAGCGTCTCGGCATCGGCGAAGTAGTTGCCGTCGTGATGCGCCACCGGCGAACGGATGATCTGGCCCGGCTGGTAGCGGCGGGTGAACATGGTGTTGGCGTTGGCGATCTCGAGCTTCACCTGCCGGCAGACGAATTTGAGCGAGGAGTTGCGCATGAGCGCTCCCGGCAGCAGGCCGGCCTCGACCAGGATCTGGAAACCATTGCAGACGCCGATGACCATGACGCCCTTGGCCGCCTTTTCAGCAACCGCCCGCATCACCGGCATGCGCGCCGCGATCGCGCCGCAGCGCAGGTAGTCGCCGAAGGAGAAGCCGCCGGGAATGGCGATCAGGTCGACATCCGGGATTTCGGTGTCGGTCTGCCAGACCGTGGCTGGCGCCTTACCGGAAATCTTGGTCAGCGCCGCGATCATATCGCGGTCGCGGTTAAGGCCAGGCAGGAGGACGACGGCTGATTTCATTTTGGTTCGTAAGGCCTCTGGTTTCGGCAAGTTGGGGCATCCGTACCTCCGGCACAACCTCAGGTAAGCGTCACACTATAGTTCTCAATCACCGTGTTCGCCAGCAGTCTGTCGCACATGGCCCTGAGATCGGCCTCGGCCTTGGCCTTGTCGGTCCCGGCGAGCTCGACGTCGAACACCTTGCCTTGCCGCACCGAGCCGATACCGTCAAAACCTAGCCCCGACAGCGCATGCTCGATCGCCTTGCCTTGCGGGTCCAGCACGCCGTTTTTGAGGGTTACGGTGATACGGGCTTTCATCGATGCTCCTGAATGATCGGTATCGGTCTGCGCCGGACCTGCCGTTTCCGGCAAGCCCGTTGCTGGCAATTAGTGCTTCATGCCCTTCGGCGGCTCGCTCGACGCGACGAGCACCGGTCCGGTTGGACGCGGCGGCTCGTTCTCGTTCATGATACCGAGACGGCGGGCGACTTCCTGGTAGGCCTCCACGAGGCCGCCCATGTCGCGGCGGAAACGGTCCTTGTCGAGCTTGTCCTGCGTCGCCACGTCCCACAGCCGGCAGGAATCGGGCGAGATCTCGTCGGCTACGACGATGCGCATCATGTCGCCCTCGAACAGGCGTCCGCATTCGATCTTGAAATCGACGAGCTGGATGCCGACGCCCATGAACAGGCCGGACAGGAAGTCGTTGACGCGAATGGCCAGCGCCATGACGTCGTCGATTTCCTGCGGGCTCGCCCAGCCGAAGGCAGTGATGTGCTCTTCAGAGACCATCGGGTCGTCGAGCGCATCGGCCTTGTAATAGAATTCGATGATCGAGCGGGGCAGGACCGTGCCTTCCTCGATGCCAAGGCGCTTGGACAGCGAACCGGCGGCGACATTGCGCACCACCACTTCGAGCGGGATGATCTCGACCTCCTTGATCAGCTGCTCGCGCATGTTGAGCCGGCGGATGAAGTGGGTCGGAATGCCCATCCGGTTGAGATGATTGAAGATGTGCTCGGAAATGCGATTGTTAAGCACGCCCTTGCCATCGACGACTTCGTGTTTTTTCTTGTTGAACGCGGTTGCGTCATCCTTGAAGAACTGGATCAGCGTCCCGGGCTCAGGGCCTTCATAAAGTATCTTGGCCTTGCCTTCATAAATGCGGCGGCGATTTTTCATTTGATTTTTCTCTGGATTTGCGGGCAGGCGGCAAGCGACCAGTTCCTGTCCGTCTGCCTAAATTAGTGTGGCGACGGTGGCGTTCAATGCCGGTGTCTATCGTAATCGCCTTGT
The DNA here is from genome assembly GCF_006442375.1 of Mesorhizobium sp. B2-2-4. Classification (NCBI taxonomy): domain Bacteria; kingdom Pseudomonadati; phylum Pseudomonadota; class Alphaproteobacteria; order Hyphomicrobiales; family Phyllobacteriaceae; genus Mesorhizobium; species Mesorhizobium sp. B2-2-4. The sequence continues at coordinate 286,609 of NZ_VFWB01000007.1, forward strand.
TTGCTCAATCGGCAAATCCTTTCAATCAACTGCTTTCGGGACCGAAATGCCGCAGCGCAGCAAGCCACGAAGCGTATTGACCGGCCGCCAGCCTTTTGGTTTGTGCTTCGCCATCACATATTCATCAATGCCAGCGAATCGATTTCCATCGGAGGGACGCCATGAGCAACATGAAGGATCGCGAAGAGGGTTTTGAGCGCAAATTCGTGTTCGACGAGGAGCTTCGGTTCAAGGCGTCGGCGCGCCGCAACAAGGCTCTCGGCCTGTGGGCCGCGGAAAAGCTCGGGAAATCCGGCGCCGAGGCCGATGCCTACGCCAAGGAAGTGGTTGTTTCCGATATCGAGGAAGCCGGCGATCACGACGTCTTCCGCAAGATCCGCAAGGATTTCGACGCTGCCGGCGTCAGCCAGTCGGACCATCAGATCCGCCGCACCATGGACGAATTGATGGCGCAGGCCATCGAGCAGATCAAGAACACCTGATCCGGCCGAAGCAGGTTCCGCAAAAATGTCCCACAATTTTGCGACGGAACCTGCGGCAAAAGAATGACTGGACCAATCGACCGCCCGGCCCAGCCGGGCGGTTTTTCTTTGCGTTTCCCGTCGTTTCCGGCTGAAACTGCGATCCTTAGCGAGGAAAGAGCCGATGTCCCTGAAATCCCGCCTTGCGGCCGATGAAACGCTGGTCACCGCATGGTCAGGCGTGCCGGACGCGCTGACCGTCGAAATCCTTGCCAGGCAGGGCTTCGATGCGGTCACGCTCGACATGCAGCATGGCGGCCATCATGAAGACAGCGTGTTGCGCGGCCTGGCGCCCGTGCTTGCCACCGGCAAGCCGGCATTGGTGCGTATTCCCGTCGGCCGTTTCGACATGGCCAGCCGGGCGCTCGATTTCGGCGCCGAGGCGGTGATCGCGCCGATGGTCAACTCGGTGGCGGATGCAAAACTGTTCGCTGCGGCGATGAAATACCCGCCGGTGGGCGAGCGCTCCTGGGGCCCCACCTATGCCTTCCCACGCCATGGCAAGGGTGATCATACCGAATGGCTGCGCGACAGCGACCAGCGCACCATGGCCTTCGCCATGGTCGAGACGCGGGCGGCGCTCGATGCACTGGACGGCATCCTCGATACACCCGGTATCGACGGCATTTTCCTGGGGCCATCGGACTTCTCCATTGCCTGGTCGAACGGCGCGACCGTCGATTCGACGCTCGAAAGCATGATGGAAACGGTGGGTTCGATCGCCGAGCGTACCCGCAAGGCCGGCAAGCATGCGGCGATCTACGTCATCGAACCGGCCATCGCGGGCCGCGTCGTGGCGATGGGCTACCGCCTGCTGGCCACAGGGTCCGAGCACGCGCTGATTTCACTAGGGGCGAAGACGCTGTTGAAAGGCATCAAGGATTCGATCGGCGGCTGAGAGCCGCGATCCGGTCGGGGTCGTCAGGCCTTCAGTTCGGTGAGAAATTTGGCGAAGGTCATCGAACCTTCGGGCCATGGGCCGAAGCCTGAATCGGTGTTGAGGTGACCGGCTTCACCGGCATCGATGAACAGAGATCCCCAGGCGCCGGCAATGTCCTCGGCGACGTGGAAGGCGCAGAACGGATCGTTGCGGCTGGCAATCACCATGGACGGGAAGGGCAACGGCTCGCGCGAGTAGGGGCCGAACGTCATCAGGTGCCTTGGCCGTACCTCCGGATTGGCGACATCGGGCGGCGCCACGAAGAATGCGCCGGCGACCGGCTTGCGAAACTGCGGGACGGCTTGCACCGCCGCGGCAACGCCAAGGGAATGCGCGACGAGGACGACGGGCTTCTCGGCTTCATTGACCGCTTTTGCCACGCTCGCCGTCCAGTCATCGCGCACGGGCTTCGACCATTCCGCCTGCTCGACGCGCCGCGCGGTCGACAGCTTTGACTGCCAGCGGGTCTGCCAGTGCTCGGGTCCGGAGTTAGTGTAGCCCGGGATGATGAGAATATCTGCGTCTTTGACTTTCATGGCGCTGAGATAGCGAGCGTGATTGCCTCATGCAACCGTCGATGGACGCGCTCCTGCTTGCAATGGTGAACACCATGTTCGCTTTTCGCTGTCTTGTGTGAACGATCACGATCGCCGATTTGTCCTCTGGAAAGAAACAGCCGTGAAGGACCGCATTTGGTGCTGACACGATGTACAATGATCGCCGGCGCCGGGCTCCTGACCTCGGGGTTTATGCCAAAGCGTCGCCGCAACGGAGACAATCATGAGCGAACTGCCCTTTGCCGCCACCACGCCGGTGAGCGTTGCCCGGGTCGGGTTGAAGGCGCGCGACGCCGAAAGCCTAGCGGCCTACTATCGCGCTGTTGTCGGCTTGCAGGAATTGAGCCGCGCCGATGGCGCGATCACCCTGGGCGCCGCCAACCGTCCGCTGTTGGTGCTGGAGCCGGACGCCTCGGCCAAGCCTGACGATCCGCGCAGCGCCGGCCTGTTCCACACGGCTTTCCTGCTGCCCAGCCGTGCCGATCTCGGCCGCTGGATCAACCACGCCATATCAGACAAGATCGCCATAGAGGGCGCTTCGGACCATCTGGTCAGCGAAGCGCTGTACCTCACCGATCCCGAGGGCAATGGGATCGAGATCTATGCCGATCGCCGTCCGCAGGACTGGACGTGGAACGGCGACAAGATCGCGATGGCGACCGAACGGCTGAACATTCCTTCGGTCGTCGCCGAACTGCCGGCGGGCGATGCGGGCTGGCAGGGAGCGCCTGAAAACAGCATTGTCGGCCACGTCCACCTGCGCGTCGGCCGGCCGGAAGAGGCGGAAGCCTGGTGGAACCAGGAATTCGGCTTCGACACGGTGGCGAAGTATGGCGGCCAGGCTGTGTTCCTGTCGTCAGGCCACTACCATCATCATATAGGCGCCAATGCGTGGCAGAGCGCCGGCGCCGGCCGCCGCGACCCGGCCCGGTCGGGCCTTGCCTGGGTCGAGATGCGGTCCGACAACGTGGCCAGTGAAACGACCCGCGAAGATCCGTGGGGCACGGTGATCAGGACCATTCCCGGCAAAGCGTGATCGGCAGTTACGTCCTGCGGTACCTTCTCCTCGTATAGCGACGGGGAGAAGGAAAGCCCCTCACGCCTCTCCGAACACCCGCCGAAAGATCGTGTCGACATGCTTGGTGTGGTAGCCCAGGTCGAATTTCTCGCGGATCTCGGCTTCCGGCAAGACGGCGGTGACGTCCTTGTCGGCCAGTAGTTCTTCAAGAAAATCAGCGCCTTGCTCCCACACCTTCATGGCATTGCGCTGCACCAGCCGGTAGGCATCCTCACGGGAGACGCCGGCTTGCGTCAATGCCAGCAGCACGCGCTGTGAATGCACCAGGCCGCGGAACTTGTTCATGTTCTTCAGCATGTTGTCGGGATAGACGAGCAGTTTGTCGATGACGCTGGTCAGCCGCGCCAGCGCGAAATCCAGCGTCACCGTCGCATCCGGCCCGATCATGCGCTCGACGGAGGAATGCGAAATGTCGCGCTCGTGCCAGAGCGCCACATTCTCCATCGCCGGCAGCGCGAAGGAGCGCACCATGCGGGCAAGGCCGGTTAGGTTCTCGGTCAACACCGGGTTGCGCTTGTGCGGCATCGCCGACGAACCTTTCTGGCCAGGCGAAAAATACTCTTCGGCTTCCAGCACCTCGGTGCGCTGCAGATGCCGGATCTCGATCGCCAGCCGCTCCACCGACGATGCGATGACGCCGAGCGTGGCAAAGAACATGGCATGGCGGTCGCGCGGGATCACCTGCGTCGATACCGGCTCCGGCTTCAACCCGAGCTTTGCCGCGACATGCTCTTCGACATAAGGCTCGATATTGGCGAAGGTGCCGACCGCTCCCGAAATGGCGCAGGTGGCTATGTCCTCGCGAGCATGCACGAGCCGCTCGCGGCAGCGCGAAAATTCGGCATAGGCTTGCGCCAGCTTGACGCCGAAAGTGGTCGGCTCGGCATGGATGCCGTGGCTGCGGCCGATGGTGACGGTATCCTTGTGCTCGAAGGCGCGGCGCTTCAGCGCCGCAAGCAGCGCGTCGATGTCGGCCAGCAGCATGTCGCTGGCACGCGTGAGCTGCACCGCGAAACACGTGTCGAGAACGTCCGAGGATGTCATGCCCTGATGGATGAAGCGGGCGTCGGGTCCGACGAATTCGGCGAGATGGGTGAGAAAAGCGATGACGTCGTGCTTGGTGACGCGCTCGATCTCGTCGATCGCATCGACGTCGAACTTCGCGGCATTGCCTTTTTCCCAGATGGTCCTCGCCGCCTGTTTCGGGATGACGCCGAGTTCGGCCAGCGCGTCGCAGGCATGAGCCTCGATCTCGAACCAGATGCGGAACCGGGTTTCGGGCGACCATATGGCCACCATTTCCGGCCGGGAGTAGCGAGGGATCATCGGTCAGTCCTGACGTGTCGAGAAATTTGCCCGCGTCCTAACAGAGGCGGACAAAATGCTCAACGCCGCCGCCGCGCAAACCAGAGGCTGGCGGCAAACAAGGCGAGGAACCCGATCGGGAAATAGAGCCTGATGCCCAGCACCACGAACTGGTAGAGCGCCACCGCCATCGTGAAGACGAACTGAAGCCCCCAGGTGAGGGTGAAGGTGGGTGCATGCCATGCGGCATAGTAGGACCGGTATTGCAAGGCATACAGCCCGGCGGTCAGGCCGATCGTCGCGGCGGCGAGACCCACGAATGCCGCCGCGAAGGCGACTTCCCAGCTCCTTCCGCGCGAGACCAGCCGTGCCGCGAACAGGCCAACAGGAAAGGCCAGAGCGCCGCCGCCTGCAAACAGCAGCGTCACGGTGCGGATTTTATCTGGCGTCACCCAACTTTCCAGCAACAGGTTGAGGAGCGCGCTGGCGCCCATCGTGGCGGCCCAAAGCAGCGCGCCGAGCAGCGCCGTGCCCGGCGTTGGTATGGCGCCGCGGAGGCGGCCCAGGGCGCGATGACGCCTGGCGGGGTGGACGAGCGGTGTCACAGGCGGCCGGTCACCGCGATCCAGCGATAGTCCGGGCCTTCGAAGCCATATTGGCGCACCGCGATCAGCACCGCATAGGCGCTGGGATTGTCCATCGAAAATGTCTGCACGGCTCCGATGCGGTAGCCGTTCGGGCAACCCCGGCTCTTGGGGATCGATTTGTCCTCGTGCAACAGCTTCGTCGTACCGCCGGCTTGCGCCTCGACGCGCAGCAGCCGAAAGCCATTGATCTCACCCTGGCTCTCGCAGCCCTTAGTCTCGTTCATGCCGATCTCGTCCAGCCGGAACTCGAGCGGCTGGTCGACTGGCGAGAAGATCGGACGCGGATTGACCGCCATCCGATGCGGGTCGGCGGACATCTCCGTTACCGGGTTGAAGCCTGCGGTGATGCCCTTGTTCGCGGCCAACTCCGCCTGGCTGACGACCGCTTCGCCCTTCTCGCGGGCCTGAATACGAGCCGCCGTCAACGTGGCGTTCTCGTCGTCGAGCCGGACGCGAATAGGCGTTCCCTGGAGAAAGCTGTCGTTGCTGGTGTCGATATAATAGCGATTGGCGTAGGGAAATCCCGATCCATCCTGCACGCCATATTCTTCGAACGCGAAGATGCCGCCGTCCTTGGTGAAGCCCAGGATTTCAAGCTCGGCGACATCCCCGGCCCGGGCGGCGACGACTGCGCAAAACTGCGCAAGCAGGCAAACGGCAAACAGAAGAAGGTTTTGCATGAGGTTTTCCGCCGGGCCAACGATATCGCCATTCCCTATCACGGCAAGACGCCGGCGTCGCGCTGCCCGATAAAGCAAGCGCCATGCATCCAATCGCGGCCTCGTCTGTTATTGTCGGCAGTCCCAATGGAGAACCACCATGACCGACACCAGCAAAATTCGTGAGCATATGGAAGTGATCGGTGCCGATGGCGTTCATGTCGGCACGGTCGACAAAGTCGAGGGGCAGCGGATCAAGCTGACCAAGTCCGACAGCGGCATGGGCACGCATAAGGGGCACCATCATTTCATTCCCCTGAGCCTTGTTGCGGAGGTCGAGGGAAAGAAGGTCTGGCTGTCGGCGAATTCCGACGTTGCGGTCACTTTCGAGGAGGAAAAGTCCGACCCCACCTGATCGCGTATAAGTCAGCGCGAAGACCAGACCGGAAACAGATCGCCCTCGGCGGGCGTTGCGGCGAAAACGCCGCGCGTGATGGCGCGCGCCATGGTGGCGCCTGCCGCGGCATAAAGGTCGATTGCCGCGTCGGCTTCGAGCCGGATACCGCTCCTGCCGGTCGCCAGCGCGAAGACCAGATCGCCATCGGCCGGCGTGTGCGTCGGCCATATGGCCCGCACGAAACCGTCATGCGCCGACATGGCCAGGCGCTTTGCGGCGGCCTTGGTGAGAACGGCGTCGGTGGCGATGACGGCTATAGTGGTGTTGCCGCCCGTGCCCGCCTTCCCCGTGAACGCCTCGCGAAACTTCAGGAGGATGCTTTTGGCGTCGTCGGGCATCGGCGAGGGACAGCCAAGCCCGCCGAATTCATCGCCGATCTCGAACGGAGCCGCCCAGAAATGGCGGCTTCGGCTGATGGTCACCGAGCCGATCGGATTGACCGCCGCCAGCGCGCCGATGGTGACGCCATTGTCAAGCAGCGTCGAAGCCGAGCCAAGCCCGCCCTTGAGACCGGAGGTCAGCGCGCCGGTGCCGGCGCCGGTCGTGCCGATCTGGAAATCCGAACCGGCGGCCTGCACCGTCTCGTAGCCGAGGTCGCGGTATGGCGGATAGCGGCCCCAGTCCTTGTCGCCGCCATTGCGCAGGTCGAACAGGATCGCCGCCGGCACGATCGGCACGCGAAAGCCGCCGACCTCGAAGCCGATGCCACGCTCGCGCAGTGCTGCCTGTACGCCGGACGCTGCGTCGAGGCCGAAAGCCGACCCGCCCGACAGCACCACGGCATGGACCGTCTCAACCGAATTGTGGGGTTCGAGCAGGTCCGTCTCGCGCGTGCCCGGCGCACCGCCCAGGATCTGGACGCCGGCTACGGCCGGTTCGTCGCAAAGGACCGTCGTCACGCCGGATTTCAGTCGGGCATCGGAGGCATTGCCGACGCTGAGACCGGCGACATCGGTGATCAGGTTGCGCGGGCCGGTGCGAAACATCAGTTGCTTTCCAACGGTACGAAGCGGGCGCCATCGAACCGGAAGACGCGGTACGGATTCCGGCTGAGGTCGCCCTTCGCATCAAAGCGCACCGGCCCGATCGCCGTGGTGAAATCATGCCCGATGAGCGCTTCCGCAAGCGGCCTGCCGGAGCTTGCGGCTTCCGCCATCGCCGCCTTGGCGGTTTCTACCGCCGCATAGGCCGGCAGCGTGTAGCCGTCCGGCACGATCTTCTGCGAGGCAAACACCTCGAGCACCTTGGGATTGGCGACATCGGCCCATTCCGGGGGAGCGATCATCAGCGTTCCCGTGGCGTAGGGCACCGCTCCGGGCGGCGTGCGCAGGTTCTCGCCGCCGGCGAATACGATGCCGGCGTCGAGTTGCGCGGCGTCGCGACCCATGATGGCGATGTCGTCGCCATCGCCACCGGCAAAGACATGGGTTGCGCCGGCCTTCTTCAGCCGGCCAATCAGACCGATCTGGTTGTCGAGCTGCGGCCGGAACGTATCGACGAACACCGGCTTCAGCGCCGCCTGTTCGGCCGCCGCCCGCAACGTCTCGGCGATCTCACGTCCGTAGATGGTGCCGTCATCGATGACGGCGAACAGTTCGTTCTGCCAAAGCCGGGTAAGGGTGGTGGCGACGGCATAGCGCTCGTCGTCGCCCCTCGGTCCGAGCCGGTAGACCGGCCAGCCGGTCTTGGGACGACGGTCAGTCAGGCTTTCGGTTCGCACGCCAACGGTGATGACGGCGATGCCTGCGTCCTTCAAGATCGGCATCGCCGCCTCGATCGCTTCCGTACAGAGAAATCCCACGACGACATTGACCTTGGCGGTCGCGAATTCCCGGGCTGCCGCGGCACCCCCATCGGCCGTGCAGGCATCGTCGATGGTCTTGAGCTCGATGCCGTTCGCCTGGGCCGCCACTTCGGCGCCGGCTTCGATCTGCCTGCCAAGGATCGCCGAAGGTCCGGAGAGCGGCGCGGCAACACCGACGAGCAGCGTCTGGGCGTTGGCGGCGCCGGTCAGCAGCAGCCAGGCCAGCGCGGCAGATATCGTTGCCCCGGGTCGCATCCTGTCGAAGACTTCCTCCAAGCGAGCCCGGATGGTCCCGGCGCCACTCCCGCCAAGACCTAAAGGCTGCCCGGTCTTGGCGCAACACGCGAATTTCGGGATATGGGCCAAGCACTTCGCTTGTGGCATGTCATATCTAGCCATATATAGCGGTAGGGTTCAGGCTATGGAAAATCTCCGGTGTTGAAGAAGAACGACATAGGACCGCAGGCCTATCGCGACGCGATGAGCCATTTTGCCGGTCACGTCCATGTGGTGACCACCGACGGGCCGGCCGGCAAGCGTGGCGCGACAGTCATCGCCGCCTGTTCGGTTTCCGATACGCCGCCGACCATTTTGGTCTGCCTGAACCGTGAAAATCCCAAGAACGAGCCGTTCGTGAAAAACGGCAGGTTTGCCTTGAACACGCTTGCCTCGCACCAGGAGCCGCTGTCGATCGGCTTTTCCGGCATCACCGGCCTGCCGGTCGAGGAACGTTTCGCGCTCGGCGAGTGGGATGTGATCTCCACCGGCGCGCCGACCTTGAAGGGCGCGCTCGCCGTATTCGACTGCGAACTGATCGACACCAAGGACCTGGCCACCCATCGTGTGCTTTTTGGCAAGGTGACAGGCCTGCGCATGGGCGATAATTTACGGCCGCTGATCTATCACGCCCGCGGCTACCACGTTCTGGAAAGCGGGGCAGAGGCGTCCACGGAGAAGGAATGACCGAGCTAAAACCGCGCCCCGTGCCGCGGACGATCGACGAGACGCTCGATCTCCTGACCGGCGCGGACTATGTGGCGGACCGGTCGTTGGCCACCGTGCTTTTCCTGTCGCTGCGCATGAAGCGGCCGCTGTTCCTCGAGGGCGAGGCCGGCGTCGGCAAAACCGAGATCGCCAAGGTGCTGGCCGAGGCGCTCGGCCGCCGGCTGATCCGTCTGCAATGCTATGAAGGTCTCGACGTCTCGTCCGCCGTCTATGAGTGGAACTATGCCGCGCAGATGATCGAGATCCGCATGGAGGAGGCGGCCGGCAAGGTCGACCGCTCCGACATGGAGCGCAACGTTTTCTCGGAAAAATACCTGATACGCCGTCCGGTGCTCGATGCGCTGACCGGCAAGGCCGGCGCCGCCCCGGTTTTCCTGATTGACGAGCTCGACCGTACCGACGAGGCGTTCGAGGCGTTCCTGCTCGAGATCCTTTCCGATTTCCAGGTGACGGTGCCCGAACTCGGCACGATCAGGGCGGAGGAGCCGCCGATCGTCATCATCACCACCAACCGCACCCGCGAAATCCATGACGCGCTGAAGCGGCGCTGCCTCTATCACTGGGTCGATTATCCCAGCGCCGAGCGGGAGTTGGAGATCGTGCGCCGCAAGGTGCCGCAGGCGAACAGCCGGCTTTCGGCCGAGGTGGTCTCCTTCATTCAGAAGCTCCGCCAGATCGAATTGTTCAAGATGCCGGGCGTTGCCGAGACCATCGACTGGGCCGGCGCGTTGACCGAACTCGACAAGGTCGCGCTCGACCCGGAAACCGTCTCCGACACGATCGGCGTGCTGCTGAAATACCAGGACGACATTGCCCGCATCGGCGAGGGCGAAGGCCGGCGTATCCTCGACGAGGTGAAGGCCGAGCTTTCGGCGGCGGAGTAGGGCTCATGGCCATGCCTCGCGCGGAACCCAGGGAGGCGACTGTCGACGGTCACATCGCCGACAACATCGTCTATTTCGCCCGTGTCTTGCGCAAATCAGGCATGCGCGTCGGTCCGGCCTCGGTCAAGGATGCCATCGAGGCGGTACTTGCCACCGGCATCGGCGCGCGCGACGATTTCTACTGGACGCTGCATGCCGTGCTGGTGTCGCGGCATGAGGACCATGCCATCTTTGACGAGGCCTTCCGGCTATTCTGGAAGTCGCGTGAGCTGATCGAAAAGATGCTGGCGATGCTTTCGCCGGTGGCGCCCGATACCAGGGAGAAGCAGAAGCCACGCGCGGCCGAAAGCCGTGTCAGCCAGGCCATGTTCGCAGGCCACAGCAGGAACCAGCCGGCGCAGGAAATCCCCGAGATCGAGGTCGACGCGCGCTTTACTTTCTCCGGCAACGAGGTGCTGAGGGCCAAGGATTTCGCTCAGATGAATGCCGCCGAGATGGCCGACGCCAGGAAAGCGATCGCCGAACTGCGGTTGCCCTTCGATATGGTGCGGACGCGCCGTTTCAAGGCCGATTCGCACGGTCGCCGCATCGATCCGCGTGCCATGATGCGCTCGGCCGCACGCACTGGGGGCGAACTGATCCTGCCGAAATTCCGCTCGCTCCGCGAAGTGTATCCGCCGTTGGTCGTGCTTGCCGACATTTCCGGTTCGATGAGCCAGTACACGCGCATCTTCCTGCATTTCCTGCATGCTCTGACGGAAAAGCGCCGGCGCGTGCACACTTTCGTTTTCGGCACCAGGCTCACCAATCTGAGCCGACAGATGCGCCATCGCGATCCCGACGCCGCCCTGGCCGACTGTTCCACCGCGGTCAAGGACTGGTCGGGCGGCACGCGCATCGGCGACACGCTGGCCGAGTTCAACCTGATATGGTCGCGGCGCGTGCTAGGACAGGGCGCGGTGGTGCTTTTGATCACCGACGGGCTGGAGCGAGACGAGGTCGACGGCCTGTCGGAGGAAATGGAGCGTCTGCACAAATCCTGCCGGCGGCTGATCTGGCTGAACCCCTTGCTGCGCTTCGACGGTTTCCAGGCGCGCGCCCGCGGCGTCAGGGCGATGCTGCCGCATGTCGATGAATTCCGTGCCGTGCACAATCTCGACGCGCTTGCCGATCTCTGCGCTTCGCTGGACCGGAAGCCTGGATATGCCGTCGATCCGCGGCGATGGATGGAGGGTGGCGCGAGGCGCGCCGCGTAGCCATATGCTGCTGAAGACACATATTTCCGGGAAAAACAGACCCTGAGAGAAGCAACGATGAGCGACAGCATTTATCTCGACGAGGCCCGTGACCCGCTGATCATCGCGGAAGGCTGGATGAAGGACGGCAAGGATGTCGCCATCGCGACCGTTGTCGAGACCTGGGGTTCCGCGCCACGCCCGGCCGGCAGCCATCTGGTCATCGACGCCGACGGCAATTTCCACGGCTCGGTTTCGGGCGGCTGTGTCGAAGGCGCCGTGGTGACGGATGCCATGGACGTCATCGGCACCGGCAAGCCCAGAATGCTGGAATTCGGCGTCGCCGACGAGACCGCCTGGCAGGTGGGCCTTTCCTGCGGCGGCCGCATCAAAGTGTATGTGGAAAGGCTAGGCTGATCTTCGATGGATCCCTATGCGCTGAAAACACTCAACGCCGAGCGCCGCGCGCGCCGCGCCGCGATCCTGGTCACCGATCTTGGTGACGGCCGCGACCGTGTCGTGCGCGAGGGCGATCCGGTCGCCGGCGATCTCGGTGCCGCGATCAGCAAGGCGTTCCGCACCGGGAATTCCGGCTCGGTCGAAGCGGAAGGGCGGACCTTTTTTCTCAACGCGCATCTGCCGCATCCTCGCCTGGTGGTGATCGGTGCCGTGCATATCAGCCAGGCGCTGGCGCCAATGGCCAGGATCGCCGGCTATCCAGTCGAGATCATCGATCCGCGCACGGCTTTTGCCACGTCGGACCGCTTTCCCGATGTCGCTTTGCACGCCGAATGGCCTGAGGAGGTCCTGCAACGACAGCCACTCGACAGCTACACGGCAGTCGCTGCCATCACCCACGATCCCAAGATCGACGATTTCGCGCTGAAGGCGGCGCTCGACGCCAGGTGCTTCTATGTCGGGGCACTCGGCAGCAGGAAAACCCATGCCAAGCGTGTCGAGCGCCTGTTGGCGCTGGGCGCCAGTTCCGAGCAGATCGGTCGCATCCAGGCGCCGATCGGTCTCGATATCGGCGCGGCCAGCCCCGCCGAGATCGCCGTCGCCGTGCTGGCGCAGGTCATTCACGCGTTTCGCTCGCGCGGCCTTGAAGCCAGGGACGCCGCAGCGTGAAATTCGGCCCGGTTCCTATCGAACAGGCCGAAGGCGCCGTGCTTGCGCACGCGACGACGGTCGGCGAGCGACGTTTCCGCAAAGCGCATCGGCTGAGTGCAGAGGATGTCGGGGTGCTGAAAGCGGCGGGCATCAGCGAAGTCGTCGCGGCCGTGCTTTCTCCCGGCGATCTGGGCGAAGACGCCGCCGCCGAACGGATCGCGACCGGTATGCGCCACCGCAACGTAGAGGCCAAGCCTGCCGCGACGGGGCGGGTCAACCTCCATGCCGAAGCCGCTGGCGTCTTCACCGTCAACAGCGCGATGATCGACGCCATCAATGCCGTCGATCCAACCATCACCATCGCCACGCTTGGCCAGCATGCGCCGGTCGAAAAGGGCCAGATGGTGGCAACCGTGAAGATCATTCCCTTCGCCGTCGGGTCGGCGCTGGTCGATGCGGTCATGGAAATCTGCGCCGGCGGCGAGATCTTTGCCGTCAATGCCTATCGGCCCATTCGTGTCGGTGTTATCCAGACCGTCTTGCCGGGCGTCAAGCCGAGCGTGCTCGACAAGACGCTGCGCGTCACCGAGGCACGGCTGGCGCGTTCGGGCGGGCGGCTGACGGCCGAGCGCCGCACGCCGCACGAGGTTGCGCCGGTTGCCGAGGCGGCCGCCTCGCTGGCGCGCGATAACGACATGGTCGTGATCTTCGGCGCTTCGGCCATGAGCGATTTCGCCGACGTCGTTCCGGCCGCGATCGAGGAAGCGGGCGGTACTGTCATCCGCGCCGGCATGCCGGTCGACCCCGGCAATCTACTGGTGCTCGGCAGGCTCGCCGGCAAGCAGATCATCGGCGCGCCGGGCTGCGCCCGCAGCCCCAAGGAGAACGGCTTCGACTGGGTGCTCGACCGGCTGATCGCCGGCCTCGACGTAACGGCGACCGACATCGCCGGCATGGGCGTCGGCGGCCTGCTGATGGAAATCCCGACACGCCCGCAGCCGCGCGAACCGCTGCCGGCCGTAAGCCGGCTCAAGGTCGGGATCGTGCTTTTGGCGGCAGGCCGTTCGAGCCGCATGGGCGGGCCGAACAAACTTATGGCGCTTTTCGACGGCCAACCGTTGGTCCGCCGTACAGCAGAGCGTGCGCTCGCCTCGAAAGCTTCGGGCACGATCGTCGTTACCGGCCACCAGCGTGAGCGGGTGCGCGGCGCGTTATCGGGCCTGGACGTGACTTTCGCCGACAATCCCGATTTTGCCGATGGGCTCTCCACCTCCCTGAAAGCCGGTATGGCCTATCTGCCGGGAGATGCCGCCGGTGCGATGATCGTTCTCGGAGACATGCCGGGTGTCTCGACCGGCGATCTCGACCGGCTGATCGATGCGTTTCGCGGGGCGGGAGGCAATTTGGTCGTCCGCGCCTCGCACCTTGGCAAACGCGGCAACCCGGTACTTCTGCCGCGCTCGCTGTTCCCGGCTGTCGCCCATCTCGAAGGTGATACCGGCGCACGCCACCTTGTCGAAGCCGGAGGACTTGACGTCGTCGATGTAGAGATCGGCGAGGGCGCATCCGTCGATGTCGACACCCGCGAGGCGCTTGAGGGCGCCGGCGGCGTGCTGCAGGATTGACAAAGCGAAGTCGAAAAACGCATGCCTTGGGCATGGCTAATCGTACCGTCGCACCCCCCTCTGGCCTGCCGGCCATCTCCCCCTCAAGGGGGGAGATTGGACATCATTTCGGCTTTCGCCAATCTCGAAGGCCGGCAGAAGGGCGCAGCCACCGAAACTGCCAATCTCCCCCCTTGAGGGGGAGATGGCCGGCAGGCCAGAGGGGGGTGCTCACGCTCCCTGCCTTTCTGATTTCGATATTCTTCCTGTTTTCTGCTGCCCAGGCCTCTGCTCTCCAACTAAAACCCTTCAAGGACGATCTGTTCGCCTATCCCGCTACGCTCTCGTCAGACACCAACGGTGACTACACGGTGATCGACTACCGCGAGATGCGCGACATCAACCAGCGCGACGAGGTGCCGGAAAAGCGCGTGCATGCGCAGTATACCGATACCGGTGTGCGCAAGGTGCAGCAGGATCTGCTGTTGAAAACCGATGCCGGCGACGTCCGGCACATCGCCGTAGGCAAGACGCAAGGGGCTTCCGTCATCGTGCTCTACCTGCACGGGCAGGGCGGCAGCCGCAAGCAAGGTATCGATGACTTCACCTTCGGCGGCAATTTCAACCGCATCAAAAACCTGATGGCAGGCAATGGCGGCCTTTATCTCAGCCCTGACTTCCCCGATTTTGGCGACAAGGGCGCGGCACAGGTCGCGGCGCTGATCGATCACTATGCGCAACAGTCGCCGGGCGCGAAGATCTTCGTCGCCTGCGGCTCGATGGGCGGCGCATTGTGCTGGAAGCTTGCCGCCCGCACGGACACGGGCGGGCAAATCGACGGGCTTCTGCTGCTTGGCTCGCTTTGGGACGAGAGTTTCTTCTCCAGCCCAGCCTTCAGGCGCCACGTGCCGGTTTTCTTCGGTCAGGGCAGCCATGACGTGGTCTTTCCCGTGGCAAACCAGGAATCCTTCTTCCGGTCCATCATTGCCAAATCGAAAGCCTATCCGACCCGCTTCGTGCGCTTCGAGACGGGCACGCACGGCACCCCCATCCGCATGGTCGACTGGCGCGGCGCGTTGAACTGGATGCTGTCGAAGGCGCCCTGATCGGACGCCGCACGGCTCAAGGAGCGGTGTTGTAGTCGACAACCGTCTGCGGGTTCTCCTCGCCGTCGTAGGAAGCGTCGACGTCGTACTGGACGAGCGAAAAATCGCCGTTGCGGAACAGATAGGTGCCTGCTGACGAGGCATCGCCGGCGCCGCGCCACTTGTTGAAGGTGCTGATCGTGTGGGCGTCCTGGTCGTAGCTGGAATTGGTCGCCCAGCCAGTGGTCCGGAAGCCGACGATGTGCATGGATTCGACCTTGCCTTCGCTGTCGTTGTTCACGTAGCGGATGTCCATCTCCGGTTCGGTGAACTGCAATTGCCTGACACCGTTCGCCTCGTCGGTCATGTAGTAGATCGAGCTGTCATTGTAGGCGGCCGCCGAGCAGGAAAAATGGAACAGGCGCGTTTCCTTGTCGGGATCGCCGGCCGCCGCATCCTTGTCCCTGTATTTGATGGAAAAAATCTCCGGCTCCTTGGCCGCGAGATCCTTGTCGCATTGGTCGCTATAGCTGGCCAGGAAAGCCTTCTTGGCCTGCTCCAGCGCTGCATCCCTCTTCGGAGGTGGCGGGCCGTCGCCACAGCTAGCGGGCACAGCCTGCTCGAAATCCGCGCTCGACGGCTTCAGCGCTCCGCTGTCGATGAAGATCGGCTGGAATGGCGGCGCCTGAATCTGGGCATTGACCTGGCGCAGCGTGTAGCAGCCGGCAAAGACCTTCGCCTCGCCCTTCTTGTCGGTTGCCTGGATGGCGACCGGAACGCTGTAGTAGATGCTGCCTGCCGCGCCCTCGTTGGATACGGCGCCGGTCCTGACATCCACCTTGTCGGTACCGTCATAGCCCTTGACGAAGCTGTCGAAGTCCTTGGCCGGCTTGGTATCGCCATAGTAACCCCAGGCACGTGCGAATTCATGCCGGTTGATGGCACTGTAGAGCGAGCGGACAACTGCCTCGGCGCTCGACCTGTCATCGACGTAGGGCGCCTCGTCGGCAGGTGCCGACTGGGCGATCGAGGCAAGGGAGAACAAGGCAGTCGCTGCGAGAAAAGCGTGTCTCATCGGGAATCTCCACGCGGTAACGGAGATTCTACCACGGTGATTGCGGCGACGTGGTGACGCCTTGCGGGTATCGCTTGAAGAATCGCCCGGGAAGGCGCTAGTTCGCGCTCGCGGCGCTTCAACTGCCCTGGGAGATAATTGCGTGACCCTATCCATGTATGAAGTATCGGTGGCTGTGTTTTCGGCCCGGTTGAAAGCGCTGTCCAGCGTGCTGTCCACGGCCGAACAAAACGCCGGCGAGCGCAAGATCGACCCGCAGGTGTTCCTGACGGCGCGGCTGGCGCCCGACATGTTCGCCTTGACCAGGCAGGTGCAGATCGCCACCGACCATGCCAAGGGAGCCCCATCGCGGCTCGCCGGCCGGGAGGTTCCCAAATACGAGGACAACGAGGCGAGCTTTGCCGAATTGCATGCGCGCATCGCTAAGACGCTTGACCATCTGGCGACGTTCTCCGCGGCCGATCTGGAAGGTTCGGACGAGCGGATTGTCGAGGTCAGGCTCGGCGGGCGCGAGGTCTCGATGGCCGGTTTGCAGTATCTCCTGCATCTGGCCATGCCCAACTTCTATTTCCACCTCACCACCGCCTACGACATTCTTCGCCATAATGGCGTGCCGTTGGGCAAGGCAACGTTCCTGGGCTCGCGTTGACGGATCACGTCGTCAAGGCGTTGCCCGTCCGGAGCCGGAATATCCCTGGCTGGCCGAACTAGCGAACGGACATTTCGCGGGCGATGCGCGGGAAATCGGCGGGCTTGATGCCGATGTCGGCGCGGTCCGCATTGCTCATGGAATGCAGCAGCGCGAGCGCGGCACGATAACGCAGATGTTCCTGCGGCCGTGGCCGCGCGAACATTTCAGTGAAGAACCCCATAATCCAGGCCCCTGTTGGACCTCCCAGCGTCCGAATATAGGGGATTCGTGACGATTGTGCAGTGCAGCATTTGCATGCCTGCCATGCTCTGCAAAATTTTTCTGCCATGATCCTGCATCGCCTGAAACTTTCGCAGATCGCGAATCGTATCCCTCTCGCTGGCAGATGGCCGGTTTTTCCTCGCCGCTTCTGGCGAATTCCGGACTGCACCAACCGCAGTCCGGCTTTTTGTGACTGACCGGCGTGGTCCGGCCCCGTAAACCTTCAATTGTTAAAATCGGCGGCATGCATTTTTAACGAGCCGACCCTAAGGTGGATGTCTCGAACACACCGTGAGACTGGGGAGGCTGACATCGTTACCAGCGCCAAGCGGGATTTCGCTTCGTTGCTCGATGACCTCTTCGTCGCCTCCGACAAGGACGGGGGAGGCGAAGAGGCGGCCACTCGCCCATCCATTCCGTTTGACTATCTTTCCGTCGCCGACGAGCTCCATTCGGGCCGCATCAAGGTTTCTGGCAGCGGATTTGCCACGGAATATCGCGAGGCAGGCGCGGATCTCGCCGCAGAGTTCGCGGCCCTGCTCGATCATGCGAAGCTGGCACTTGCGGGCGAAGAGACAAGGCCCGAAGAAAAACTGCCTCCGATCGATCCCGAATCGATTGCCGTGGAATTGGGATTGGACACGCCTAAGGCTGTCGCCGACTTTGGTCGCATGCGCCGCAGTTTCGCCTTTTCCAACCATCCCGATCGCGTCGCGCCGCACCTGCGCCAGCGCGCCATGATCCGCATGCAGGTGGCCAACATGCTGATCGACGAGGCCAAGCGGCGCGCCCTGGCAGGGGCTCGCCGCTAGCGCAGTCTGGTTCACGCAAAAGTCGGCTTGCCGAGGCTTGGAGAGCGCCTCTGCTTTCTTGTAGGATGAAACTTCCTTCCCCGCGCAGCCGCGCAAACTTTCCCGCCGGAGCACACTTCCATGCACAAACGCCGTCTCGGTCGGACCGATCTTCTTGTCACCCAGATCTGCCTCGGTTCGATGACTTGGGGCCAGCAGAACACCGAAGCCGACGGCCACGCTCAGATGGACCTGGCCTTTTCGCGCGGGGTGAATTTCATCGACACTGCCGAGCTCTACCCGATCCCGCCCAAGGCGGAGACGCAAGGGCGGACCGAGAAGATCATCGGCAGCTGGATGAAGGCAAAGGGCAACCGCGACAAGGTGATACTCGCCTCCAAGGTCGTCGGCCGCACCGCAAACAGCTGGTTTCGCGGCGACAGGCCGTCGCAGCTGGTGCGCACCGACATCTTCGATGCCGTTGAAAAATCGTTGGCCAGGCTCGGCACGGACTATGTCGATCTCTACCAGATCCACTGGCCGGAGCGGGACATACCTTGGGGCGCCAATCCGACGCGCGTGGGGGCCGTGGCGCGCCGCGCTGATTCCGTCGGGGCGCCGACCGGTGAAACGCCGATCGCGGAGACGCTTGCCGTCTTCGATGAGCTGGTAAAGGCCGGAAAGATCCGTCATTTCGGCCTGTCGAACGAGAGCTCCTGGGGCGTCATGCGCTTCATTGCAGAGGCTGACAAAGCTATTGGTCCACGCGTCGCCTCGATCCAGAACGCCTATAATCTGGTCAACCGGACCTTCGAGGTGAACCTCGCCGAAGTCTGCGATCGCGAAGAGGTCTCGCTGCTTGCCTATTCGCCGCTCGCGCAGGGCTATCTCTCGGGCAAATACGATCACGGCGCGCGCCCGCAGGGGTCGCGCTCGCAGCTCTTCAACCGCGGCCAGCGTTACGAGACCCCCAATGCCGCAGAGGCGCAGCTTGAATACAACGAGCTGGCGCGCTCCTTCGGCCTGGAGCCGGCGCTGTTCGCCAACGCCTATGTATCGAGCCGGCCCTTTGTCACGTCGAACATCATTGGCGCGACGACCATTTCGCAGCTGGAAATGGCGCTGTCTTCAGTGGAGGTTGTCTGGACCGAAGAGATGCAGAAGGCAGTGGACGCCATTCATCAGCGGGTCGGCAATCCCTGTCCTTGATCGACTCGGAAGTTGAATTATCTGGGAATAACAGCGGGATGGAGACGATGGTGGATTTTCCGATCGAAACATTGCGTGGAAAATTTCCCGCTCTCGCTCTGACCGATGGAGGTCTCAGGCGCAGCTCGACCTGTCAGCATGCCTTGGTGCCGAACCCGGTCAGGAAAGCGGTGAGGTTGTCACAGAGTTCGTCGCAGAGATAGCCGCCTTCCTGAACGATTGTCGTCGGCAGGCCGAGCTTGGCGATGGCTTCGCCGATGCGCGAGAAACCTGGCGTCGTCACCGAAAGCCCGCCGAACGGATCACCCTCGAACGCGTCGAGCCCGAGCGCCACGACCAGCGCGTCGGGCGCGAAGGCGCGGATACGCTGGAACGCCACCTGAAGCGCTTCCAGAAATGCCGCGTCGGCGGATTTGCGTGGCAAGGGCAAGTTGAAATTATAGCCGAGACCGGGGCCTTCGCCGCGCTCGTCGGCATGTCCCCAGAAGAACGGATAAAACCGCACCGGATCGGCATGCAGCGAGACGGTGAGCACGTCCGGCCGCGCATAGAAAATGCCTTGCGTGCCGTTGCCGTGATGCAGGTCAACGTCAAGGATCGCCACGCGTGCCGCCTGTTTGCGCAGTACCTGCGCCGCCACAGCCGAATTGTTGATGAAGCAGAAGCCGCCGGCGACATCGGCGAACGCATGGTGACCGGGCGGGCGGCAAAGCGCATAGGCGGCCGGCGCGCCCGCCATCACCGCTTCCGCCGCCTCGACCGCGCTCCAGACGCTCCACAGCGCGCTTTGCCAGGTCTCGCCAGAGATCGGGCAGGCCGTGTCGGCCATGTGGTACCCAGCCTGGCCGACCGCGGAGGCCGGATAGGAGCCGTTGCGCACGATCGGGTGAATGTTGGGGATCACTTCCGCCGAGGCACCCTCGATGCGTTGCCAACGCGTGTAGATATGCTCCAGGAAATCGAGATATTCGGGCGTGTGCACCGCCGCGACCGGACCAAGTCCGTGATTGCGCGGCCGCTCGATCGTGCAGCCGGCCGATTTTGCGCCTGCTAACAATCTCTCGACGCGCTCCGGCTTTTCCGGATTGGGCTGCGGGGCGCCGCTGGAAAGGAAAGCCTTGGGGTCGTGGCGCTTCTGCTCCTGCGCGTAGAAGGCTTTCACTCTTTTTTCTCCGGCGCGTCGGCAAAGGCGAAGAAAGCGTCGCCGATGATCTTCTGCGTCTGCTCGTAGCTCGACCAGGCGATGCCCAGCCGTTCATAAAAGGCCTTTGCGCTCTCATTGTCGGTATCGACGGACAATCTGAGATAAGCGCCGCCTTGCTTGCGGCACTCGGCCGCGACGCGCCGCAGCAGGCGCTCGCCGATCCTGCGGCCGCGAAACCGGTCCTCGACATAGAGGTCCTGCACATAGACGCCGGGCCGCCCCATCCAGGTCGAGAAGATCGGGAAATAGAGGCACAGTCCGACGAATTCGCCATCGACTTCGGCGATCAGGGTCGAGAAGGCAGGTCTTTCGCCAAAGCCCCAGGTCCTGAGATCGTCTGGCGTTGAGACGATTTCTTCGGGCGCGCCGATATGGGTGCCGAGCTTCAGAATTGCGCCATGGATGGTTTCGACGTCTTCGATTCGTCCGGGGCGGAGGAGGATTTTTTCCGGACTTGTCATGGCAAGCAGGGAGCCAAGGTGTGACGGAGCACTATCATCTCAGCCAGTCGCATTAAAACGCTACCCTGTCGCCACCCTTCAGCGCCAGCATGTCGCGTGCTTCGGCCGGGGTGGCAACCTCCAGCGACAGTCCATCGAGAATGCCACGGATACGGCGCACCTGATCGGCATTGGATTTCGCTAGCTGGCGGCCGTCGTAGAGACTGTCTTCGAGCCCGACACGGACATTGCCGCCCATCGCCGCGGCGATCGAGATCAGCGGCATCTGGTGGCGGCCTGCGGCGAGCACCGAGAACTGGTAGCTGTCGCCGAACAGCTTGTCGGCGACGCGCTTCATGTGGATGAGATTGTCCGGGTCGGCGCCGATGCCGCCAAGAATGCCCAGCACGAATTGGATGAACAGCGGCCCCGACACCAGCCCACGGTCGCGGAAATGCGCCAGCGAATAGAGATGGCCGACATCGTAGCACTCGAATTCGAAACGCGTGCCGCAGCCCTTGCCCAGTCTCTCGAGAACGCCCTCCATATCGGCGAAGGTATTCTTGAAGATCGTGTCGCGTGTGGCTTCCAGCAGCTTCGGTTCCCATTCGTGTTGCCATTCCCTTGGCTTGTCGAGCATCGGGAACAGCGCGAAATTCATCGAGCCCATGTTGAGCGAACACATTTCGGGCTCGGCCCGCAAAGGTGCCGCCAGCCGCTGGTCCAGCGTCATCAGGGAGGAGCCGCCGGTTGTGATGTTGATCACCGCCGACGTCGCCTGCTTGATGCGCGGCAGGAACTGCATGAACACGTCCGGATCGGCCGTAGGCCGTCCGTTTTTTGGGTCGCGGGCATGCAAGTGCAGGATCGAGGCGCCGGCCTCGGCCGCGGCGATGGCATCCGCCGCGATCTGGTCCGGCGTTACCGGCAGATAAGGCGACATGGACGGTGTATGCACCGAGCCGGTGACGGCGCAGGTGATGATGACCTTTCTCGGCGCCATTGTTTTATCCCCGGCCTTCGACCGGAAGGTCGAGTTCGGCAGCCAGAACTTCGAGCGAGTCGCCGATGATGGAGATGATCTCGCCGACCTGCTCGCTGGTGACGATCATCGGTGGTGCGACCATGAAATTGTCGCCGTCGACACCGCCCTTGACCTTGCGGCCATAGATGATCAGCCCGCGCTCATAGGCGAGGTCGAGCAGGCGCTGCGTCGCCTTCCTGCTCTGGTCGATCGGCCGCAGCGTTTCGGGATCGGCAAGCATCTCGGCGCCGGTGAGCAGGCCCTTGCCGCGCACGTCGGCGATGAACGGGAAGCGCTTGGCTAGCTCTCGCAATCCGTCCATCAGCACATCGCCCATGGCGGCGGCATTGGCGATCAGGTCGAGGCGGTCCATTTCGCCGAGCACGGCCAGCCCTGCGGCGCAGGCGAGCGGATTGCCGGCATAGGTATGGCCGTGCTGGAAGCCGCCGGAGGCGAGCAGCGGCTGCACCAGCCGCATCGGCGCCGCCAGCGCGCCGAGCGGCGCGTAACCCGATCCCAGGCCTTTTGATAGCGCGACGATGTCCGGCTTGCAGTTCCAATGGTCGCCGCCGAGGAATTTTCCCGTGCGGCCGGCGCCGCTCATCACTTCGTCATGGATGAGCAGGATGCCGTAGCGGTCGCAGATTTCGCGGATGCGCCCATAATAACTGTCCGGCGCGACAAGCGCCGCTGTCGCCGCGCCGCCGATCGGTTCCATGATGAAGGCGACCACGCTCTCCGGCCCCTCGGCCAGGATCTTCTCCTCCAGCATGTCGGCATAGCGGAGACCGCGCTGTTCCATCGAGAGATTGTCGCGGTCGCGCCAGGCCGCCGGTGCCGGCACGGTCGGCATCACCCGCATCATTGGCGTGAAGGTCTCGGCCAGCGCGTAGTCGCCGGTGATCGACAGTGAACCCAGCGTGCCGCCGTGATAGGAGGGGAAGCGCGTGATCACCTTCCAGCGGCTGGCCTGGCCGGTGGCCACCGCCCACTGCCGCGCCAGCTTGATGCAGGATTCGGTCGCTTCCGAGCCGCCTGAGACGAAGAAGATGCGATCCATGCCTTCGGGCAGCTTGCCGGCCAGCTCACGCGCCAGCTCTTCTGCCGGTTCGTTCTCGAAATGCAGCCGGTAGGCGAAGGTGGCGCGGTCCATCTGCCGCTTCATGGCGTCGAGCACATTGCGGTTGGAATGACCGATATTGGCGACCATCGGGCCGCTTGATCCGTCGATGAAGCGGCGGCCGTCCTGCGTCCACATATAGATGCCCTCGGCACGGTCGATCAGCGGCCGGCGCAGGCTGGAGAGATAGAACAGATGCGATTGGCGCCGGGCTTCGGTGTCCGGGGCGGCGGTCTGGGCTTTCGACATGTCAGGACTTTCCGAGATAACGATCGAGGACATTTTGGGTAACGCGTTCGACCATCGGGTCCTGCCTCAGCAGGCCGGCGACCCATTCGCAGCTTCCGGCGTGGAAGATCTCGCCCTTGCCGCGCGGGAAATTGACGATCATGCCGTTGCCGCGTTTGACTTTTTCCAGATTGGCGTCGCTCCGATCGCCGAACAGCGTCTCGGCGCTGAAGCGACCATCCTCGTCGGTGAGAAACTGATCCTCGATCGGGATATCGCCGCTTTCCTCGACCTGGCTGGCCATGCCGACGGCGAGAACCTGCAAGCCGTCCGGCGCGCCGCTGGTCGCGGTCGGGTAGGGCAGGCCGCCGCGGATTTCGAAATCCAGCCCGTCGACCTCATAGCCATAGACATGGCTGTCGGCGCCAAGCAGGTCGCCATAGTAGATGCCGGTTCCGGCAAAGGCCCAGTGCTCGGGCCGATACACGGGAAAGCCGCGCACGCCGCGTGGCGCGCAACCGCCCCATCCGGCATAGAGGCCGCGTGTGGCATTGAGCCCGAAGGTCGCCGAACCCGGCCGGCCGATCTCGGGCGCCTCCCAGGAATTGGTGGCGCGGGTGACGTCGCCGCCGCGATAGGCGGGGTCCTCGGCTCGGGCGCGGTATTTGTAGCAGACCTGCCGCCGGCCTTCATCCTCCAGCCGCGTCTGCCACATGAAGTTGCCGGCGAAGCGCGCCGCATGGCCGCCACGTTCGACGTAGCTGTCGACCGCATCGCGCATTTCCCAGGTCCAGTACTCGTCATGGCCGACAAAGACGGCGCAGTCGTAGCCATCGAGAATGTCGGGCGAGAAATGCAGATCGTGCTGGCTGGCGAGATCGACGGCGTAGCCCGCCCGTTCGGCGAAGCGGAAGAAATGGCTGTCATAGCTCGCCCAGCCCGACGAGGCGTATTTCTTCGAATGGCCCGTCGCAAGCGCCCATTCCATGTGAGGATAGCGCGGCACGGTCCTGGGTGGCACCGCGACCTCCAGCGGCACGCGCGGCGCCTCCTTGGGGAGCACGACAAAGCCGCGGCACCAGGGGCGCTGCGTCGAGACGATCGGCGAGTACTGGTTGCGGCCCGGCCCGGTGATGCCCTGGTAGTGATTGGAGCCGCCCCAGGTGTTGTAGGCGAGCCAGGTGCCTGTCGCCGCCACCTGCAGCACACGGCCTGGCTTCTTGCCGGGCAGGGGCGCGACGATGAAAAGATGATAGGATTGGATCGGCTTGCCGTCACGGCCGTCCGCGGTCAGCGTCACGCGATAGGCGCCGGACGGCCAGTCGCTGCCGACGCGGAATTCGAACGAGGCTTCCCAGCCGCAGCCTTCGGCCGAGCACTGGTCTGGACTTTCCTGCCAACGCGCCGCAATGCCGGACTTCTCGAATACCTTTGTCTCGGTGCCACCGTCGCGGACGATCGTCATGATGAAGGACGGAGCCGTCGAACTGACATGCAGAGTCACTGTCTCGCCGGCGCGATAGGAAAACCGGTCGCTGTAGCACCAGATTTCACCGCGCTCGCCATCCATGCCTGGCCATTCGTAGTAGTGTCCGCGCACCGCGTGCCGGCGTTGCTCTGGCGTCAGTCCGAAATCGGGGAATTCAGTGGTCAATCTGGTCATTGTCATGCTCAGGCTGAAAGGTATTTCTTGAGGAAGGTGCGGGTGCGTTCCTTTTGCGGGGCGCGGAAGATGTCGCCCGGCGGGCCTTCTTCCACTACCACGCCGCCATCCATGAACAGCACCCTGTCGGCCACTTCGCCGGCAAAGCGCATTTCGTGCGTTACGATGAGCATGGTCATGTGCTCGGCGGCAAGCTGCTTCATCACCGCGTTGACCTCGTCGACCAGCTCCGGATCGAGCGCCGAGGTGGCCTCGTCGAACAGCATCACCTTGGGCTGCATGGCCAGCGCGCGGGCAATCGCCACGCGCTGCTTCTGCCCGCCCGAAAGACGCGAGGGATAGGCGTCGATCTTGTCGGAGAGCCCGACCTTGGACAACAGTTCAAGCGCCAGCGCACGAGCTTCGGCTTTCGGCATGCTTTTCAGGATCACCGGCCCCATCGTGATGTTCTCGATCACGGTCAAATGCGGGAACAGGTTAAAGTGCTGGAACACCATGCCCATCTGCTGGCGCACCTTATTGATGTGCCTTTCGAACGCCTGGCCCTGCAGCTTCTGGTTGACCTGCAGGCCGTCCAGCCAGACTTCACCGCTGTTCAAACTCTCGAGATGATTGATGGAACGCAGCAGCGTGCTCTTGCCGGAGCCGCTCGGGCCGATGATGGCGACGATCTGCCCACGTTCGACCGACAGGTCGATACCTCTGAGGACCTCGACGGCGCCAAACGATTTGCGTGCGCCGCGGACCTCGACCATTGGCCGCTGCGTGCTCATCGGGAAACCTCCACATGTCTTTCGAACCGATGCAGGGCCGCTTCGAGCACGAGGTTGAGAATATAGTAGAGCGCGGCGGCAGTGATGTAGAATTCGAAAGGGCGAAACGTTTCGCTGATCGCCAGTTGCGCCGAGTGAACCAACTCGGCAATGCCGATGACCGAGACGATGGAGGATTCCTTCAACAGCGCGATCAAATTGCTGCCGATCGGTGGCGCCGTGTTGCGGATGGCTTGCGGTACCACGACATGGCGCAGCGTCTGCCACTTGCCGAAGCCGATGCTGCGTGCGCCTTCCGTCTGGCCGACATCGACGGCCACGATGCCTGCGCGGATGACATCGGCATTGTAGACGGCAAAATGCAGTCCAAGGCCGACAATGCCGGCCGCAAGCGCAGGGATGTCAATGCCGACCTGCACCAGGCCAAAATAGATCAGGAAGAGCTGCAACAGCAGCGGCGTGCCCATGAACACCCACATGAAGGCGCGCACGGGGTAGGCCAGGATTGCCGGTGCGTAAAGTACGATCACGGCAAAGAAGATGCCGCCGACGAAGCTGAGCGCTCCCGCCGAGACCGTCAGCACTGATGTCCACCAGGCGCCGGTCAGCAGAAGATCCCAGTAGGGCGCGATGACTGTGAAATCCAGGCCTTGCATCGTTTTCCGCCCTCAGACGATTGCGAAGCGCTTGTCGAGCATGTCGACGATACGGGCGACGGCATAGACCATGACCATGTAGAGCAGGGCCGCGACGCCGAAGATCTCGAACGGCTTGTAGGTGGAGCCGATGAAGCGCTGGGCGGTGTAGGTCAATTCCACGACCGAGATGGTGGACACCAGGGCCGAGCCTTTCAGCAGCGCAACCGTGTTGACGCCGAGCGGGCGGATCATCAGCCTGGCGGCTTGCGGCAGCACCACCTTGCGCAAGGTCTGGAACCGGCCGAATCCGATCGTGCGCGCTGCCTCCGTCTGGCCGCGGTCGACCGCCACCACCGCGCCCCGGATTGATTCCGCCATATACGCGCCGATATTGAGACCGAGGCCGATCACGCCGGCCGCGAACGGATCCAGATTGATGCCGATCTGCGGGCCGCCGAAATAGAGCACGAAGAGCTGGATCAGGCACGGTGTGCCGCGAAACAGGCTCACATAGAGCGTGCCTACGGCCCGCAGGATCGCCGATCTCGACATTCTTGCGGTCGCGGCAAGTGCTGCCACGGCCAGCCCCAGAACCAGGGCCAGCGCTGTCAGTTCCAGCGTCACCAAGGCGGCTTCCACGAAGAACGGGAAGACGCGCTGCATCAAGGAGAAATCCATGGAATGGCCCGGCGCAGTGGCTTTCGGCTTCAGGCGGCCTGGACCGCCGAAGCCTGGCGAAGTTAGCGGATGTCGCTGCCGACCCAGTGCATCGATATCTTCTCGTAGGTACCATCGGCCATCATGCCGTCCAGCGCCTTCTGCATGGCGGCCTTGAGCTCGGGATTGTCCTTGCGGATGGCGATGCCGATGGCGACGCTGCCGCCTTCGATACCCGGCGTGTCGAGCTTGCGTACCTTCTCGCCGGTCTCCTTGACGGCGACCATGACCGGAATGTTGTCGACGACGATGGCGTCGACGCGGCCCGCCTTCAATTCCAGCAGCAATTCCGGCAGCCCCTTATAGGTGCGGAGGTCCCAGCCGCCCTGTTGGCGCGCCCATTTCTCATGTGTTTCGCCGAGCGTCACGCCAAGGGTCTTGCCCTTGAGTTCGTCGAGGCTCTGCACCTTGGAATCCTGGTTGACGAAAACCGCACGGCCGGCGTGATAGTAGGGGCCGACGAAATCGACCACCTTCTCACGCTCCGGCGTGATCGTCATCGAGCCGACCACGGTGTCGTATTTGTGGGCGAGCAGGCCGGCGATGATGCCGTCCCAGGCGGTCGTGATGATGGTGCCCTTGACGCCGATACGCTCGGCGATGGCCTTGCCGATATCGGCGTCGAAGCCGACGACCTCGTTCTGGTCGTTGACGAAGTTGAAGGGGGGATACTGCCCGCTCATGGAAATCTTCAATTCGCCCGCCGCCTTGACCTTCTCGAGGTCATCGGCCCTGGCCGAGACGTTAGCGAAGGAAGACGCAAACAGCAGCGCCGCGACGGCAATGCCGGAAAATACCTTGTTCATTTGAAACCTGTCCTCTGGATGGAGCGCGAAGGCTTGTTCTTGGGAGGCGTTGGGGCGCACTCCTGACGGCAATGATTGCCTTTGCGGTAGCATTGCGCAAATAGATAATGGAAATAGGGAGCATAGATATCAGGAATGGCATTGCCGCGCCCCGAACGGCTGGTCTGGGATCTGGACTGGAACCTTTTGCGGACATTCGTCGTCATCGCGGAGGTGAAGAGCATCACGCGTGCCGCCGAGAGGCTGAACCTCAAGCAGCCAAGCGTCAGCAATGCGCTGCGGCGGCTGGAAGACCGGGTCGGCCGGCGGCTGGTCGAACGCGATGCGACGCGCTTCGAGCTCACCGAGGTTGGACGGCTTCTCTACGAGCAGAGCATCGAGGTGTTCGGCACCATATCGCAGCTGCCGCTCTTGATGCGCGGCATCAGCGACGATGTCACCGGCCACGTCATGATCGCGACCGCCAGCCATGTGGTCTCGCCGCTGTTCGATCGGGCGCTGTCGGAATTCCACCGCAACTATCCGCGCGCCAGCATCACCATTTCGGTCGCGGCAAGCACCGAAGTGGCCAAGCAGGTGAGGGAGCGCCGTGCTTCGTTTGGCGTCTGCCTGGTCAGCCAGCGCGATCCGGCGCTGCAATACGACATGGTCTATCGCGAGTTCTTCGGCTTCTTTTGCGGGCCGCGGCACAGGCTCTATGGGCAAACCGGACTGACGCTCGCCGATCTCCGCGACGAGCCGTCAGTATCGTTCCAGACCGACCATATTTCGGATGCGCTGCGGCCGGTCGCACTGTTGCGTAGCGAAGCACGGCTGAACGCCGATGTCGTGGGCGTTTCGTCGAGCCTGGAGGAGGTGCGGCGCATGATCGTCGCCGGGCTCGGCATCGGCCCGCTGCCGCTGCATGTGGCGCGGCGCGATGTGGCCGACGGCGCGCTGTGGCGGCTGCCGCCCTATGATGCGCCGCCGGCCATCGATATCTTCCTGCTGGTCAATCCGGACAAGGCAATGAACCGCGCCGAGAAGGCGTTGCTATCAGGGCTGCAGGCGCTGATTGCCGAGACGCCGCTCGAGGACCGTATCTACAAAGGCTGATACGCAATATCGACTGCGCGGCGGCAGACAAACCCGGTTGCCTCCGCCCTATTCGTCGCCACGCCCTTGGCCCTCGTCAACAAAGCGACTATCTCAGGACAAGGCGGCGTTCCGCCCGGGGGGTCGACATGCTCAGAGTGCAGAAGGTCAAGGTCGACGACATCTACGTGCCGACGGCGCGTAAGAAGACGCTGCATCCCGAGACGGTCCGTCATCTCGCCGAGGACATTCTGGAAAATGGCATGAAGATGCCGATCCAGGTCCGTCACGACGGCAAGCGTCATATCCTGGTAGAAGGCCTGCATCGGCTGGAAGCGGCCAAGTGGCTCGGCGAGACCGAGATCGATGCCTATCTGGTGCAAGCCAAGCGCCACTGACGCGTCCTCGATTTCGCCGTTGGTCCTCATCCACGGGAAAGCCCCGGAATTTCTTCTTGATGATGTCGGTTTGCATTTCGCCGGTTCGTCCTTGGGACGGAAGCCGGTCAGACCAATATTCTCGATCGGTTTTTGCGCGGGTTGGGGCCGATGCACCAGCCAGCTCAAGAACGCACCGACACACGGACAGACTGGAGGAGATTGATATGTCCAAAGCCCTGCTTTTCGCCATTCTTGCTTCGGCCGCGGCGCTTCTCGCCTGTCCGGGCATCACCAACGCAAAAGAGGTAAAATCTGCCATGATGACCGAAGCGAAGACATCGCCGAAGCCTGAAAAATCCGGCCTGCTGCCGATCAACGGCCTGAATTACTATTATGCCGTCCACGGCAAAGGCGAGCCGCTGCTTCTGCTGCATGGCGGTCTCGGCACAGCGGACATGTTCGCCCCCATTCTGCCGAAGCTTGCCGAACATCGCACTGTCATCACCGTCGACCTGCAAGGCCATGGCCGCACCGCGCTTGGCGACCGGCCGTTCACGCTGGAGGCGATGGGCGACGACATGGCTGATATCGTCAAACGGCTTGGTTACGGCGAGGTCGACGTCATGGGTTATTCTCTGGGCGGCGGTGTCGCCTTCCGCATGGCCGTCCAGCACCCCGAAACGGTTAGGCGGCTTGTGCTGGTTTCGACCGGCTATGCCGCCGACGGGTTCTATGACGAGATGCGCCCGCAGCAGGCACAGGTGAGCGCGGCAGCGGCCGATTTCATGAAGGACACGCCGATGTACAAATCCTACGTCGCCGTGGCGCCGCATCCCGAGGAGTTCCCGAAGCTGCTCGACATGCTCGGCAACTTCATGCGCCAGAACTACGACTACTCGGCCGATGTTCCCAAGCTGAAGATGCCGGTCATGCTGGCCTACGGCGACAGCGACATGTACAAGCCCGAGCACGAGATCAAGTTCTACCAGATGCTCGGCGGCGGTTTGAAGGACGCCGGCTGGATGCGTGAAAACCTGTCACGGAACCGCTTGGCGATCCTGCCCAACCGCACCCATTACGACGTCTTCTTCGCTCCAGAGCTGACGGCCGCCGCGCTGCCGTTCCTCAACGGCGAGACCAAGGTGAAGAGCTGGGACGAGGTGGTCGGCGAAACCGAATAGCTTGCCGGCATTGGCTGCCGGCGGTCTCCCTCGAGGCGGCCGGCAGTTTTATCGCTGCAGTCAATGGGATCGTATCAATGCTTTTGAATTGACCCGATATCCGGCCTCGATAGTCTCGCATCAAATCTTCTCGGGAATGGATACGGCAATGGCTAACTATCAGGGCGGATGCCTGTGCGGGGCGGTGCGTTATCGCGCCGACGTCGAGCCTGTCAACGAACGCATCTGCCATTGTCGGCTTTGTCAAAAGGCGATCGGCGCCGCCTTCAATGCGCGTGTGCTGTTTCGCATCGACGATGTGACGGTCGAAGGGCCGTTCGCGATCGTGAACAGCTCGCCGGATATTAAGCGCGGGTTTTGCCCAAGCTGCGGCACGACGATGTTTTCGCGGCGCGATGCCGCCGGCATTATAGGCGTCACCACCGGGTCACTCGACGATCCATCCGTCTTCAAGCCGCAGATGCACATCTGGACCGCCTCCAAGCAGCCCTGGGTGGCGCTCGATGACGGCTTGCCGCAGCACGAAGGCGCGCCGCCTGCCTGAGGCCTCTGGCCTCCCTTCTCGCCTTAGGAAAGAAAATGGATCTGCGCTCGAGCGCCGAGACGGTTGAGCCGTGCTGGATGAAGTGCGGCATTGCCGCATCCACCCTTCGGGCCAACAGAAGGGTGAAGTTACGTTACCGTGACCAAAATTAATCGAAACAGTCACGAAATAACCGAAACAGTCACGCGAAAGCCGGCAAAGCGTCATTGGCGAGCCATCATTGTCTCCCTATTTAACCGGTGCGGGCCGGCATTCGAGGAGACGACGGATGAACGACAGCATCAGTACCCTGGACGAGCTTTTGAGCGATCCGATGGTCCTGCTTGTGATGGAGCGCGATCGTGTGCGCCCGGAACAGGTGCGCATGCTGCTCGAACGGGCGCGTCGGCCTTCCGTCGAGGAGCCGGTTGTCCCGCCGGCGCACGTGATCGCCAGGGCGTGCCAGAAACTCTGGCTGTGCCCCTGATCGCATCGTGATTTCCTCCAGTTTTTGCAGACCGGCCCGCCGGCCCGGTCTGGACACTGCCTGGCGCTGCCAGCGCGCCGAGGCGGCGCGGTGTTGATATTCGACACGCCTTCCGCACTCGGTGACCCATTCCCGGGCGCCAGTTCACAAATCCGTAAATTGATTTTCCGGCCCATGGCGGTATGGCTTGCCCGGGCCGATCGCCAGCGGTCGTCTTCAGCGCACTCGATCTCTCATATATGGAATTCGACATGGCCGACAGCTGCATGCAAGGCATGGACATGGGCTTTGTCGGCCTGGGCTACGCCAAGGTCGCATTTCTCGGCTTGGTGCAAGGCATCACCGAACTGCTGCCGATTTCCTCGACCGCCCACATGCGCGTCGTCCCGGCGATGCTGGGCTGGCGGGATCCCGGCTCCGCTTTCTCCGCCGCCATGCAGCTTGCAGCCCTCGCCGCGGTGATCAGCTACTTCTGGAACGATGTCAGGGACATCCTGTCCGGTTCGGTCAGTGCCTTGAAACGGCGCGATTTGGCCGACCGACATTTCCGGCTGGCGCTCTGGATCGTGCTGGCGACGATCCCGATCGTCATCGCCGGCGTGGCTCTGTCTGGCCTTCTCAACGCCTGCAATTCGCCGCTGCGCGGCCTCGGGGTGATCGGCTGGGCCTGCATCGTGATGGCACTCCTGCTGGCGCTGGCCGAACTCCGTGCCCGCCATGCGCGCACCATGGGCCAGGCTTCCATGGCCGATGCGCTGCTCGTTGGCATCGCCCAAATCGGCGCATTGATCCCGGGCGTCTCGCGGTCCGGTTCGACCTTGACGGCGGCACTGGGGCTCGGCTTCAAGCGGGAAGAAGCGGCGCGCTTTTCATTCCTGCTTGGGCTGCCGGCCATCGCACTCGCCGGTCTCAAGGAGCTTTGGGAACTGCACAAGGCCCATCTCGATGCCCATGGCTGGTCGATCCTCGCGGTCGGCCTGGTCGTCGCCTCGCTATCCGCCTTCTTCGCCATATGGGGCCTGATGCGCGTGCTGGAACGCTTCTCAGCCTGGCCTTTCGTCATTTATCGCGGCGTGCTCGGCATCGCCTTGCTGCTGGGCCTGGCGATGGGATGGCTTGCCTGAAGCAATCCCGGAAAGCGCGCAGCGGTTTTCCGCCGGCGTCAAACAAGGGACTAAAAGGCAACTCCAGGAATGTGCGAGCCGGTGTTGCTTCGGCGCAACCCCGGTCGGGCATGAGTCGATCGCCAAAGATGTGATCGGCCGCCTTCATTGACTCCAGGCAAAATCCATCTTTAACGTTCTGTTAACAAAAATAGATGGGTGGGGCCGTATGGCATCCTCGGTGGGTTGGCGCCGCAAGGCGAGGGGTTTGGGGTTTGCGTTGGCGCTGACGGCTTTTTGTTCGGCCGCGGGTTTGGCGAATGCGGGACCGCTTTCCATGACCATCGGCGGGCAAACCTCCCAGCCGATCGGGCACTATGATTTTTGCAAGGTCCATTCTGCCGAATGCTCCATCCGCTCGCCCGCCAACGCTCCGGAGAGCATGACCGGCCAGCTGTTGCGGGAAATTTCCGCCGTAAATCTCTCGGTCAACACCCGCGTCAAGCCGATGAGCGACATGGACAACTACGGCAAGGATGAGTGGTGGGCCTACCCCGATAACGGGTTTGGCGACTGCGAAGACTACGCGCTTGAAAAGCAGCGCGAACTCCAGGCCGCCGGCATTGCCATTGCCAATCTGCTGATGACGGTGGTGCGCAAGCCCGACGGCGAAGGCCACGCAGTGCTTACGGTGCGCACCGACAAGGGCGATTTCGTCCTCGACAATCTCAGCGACAAGGTTCGCCTCTGGAACCAGACAGGCTATCGCTACCTGAAGAGACAGGCGAGCGACAACAGCGGTCGCTGGGTTTCCATCCTTGGCGGCGACGAGCGGCTCGTCAGCTCTGTTCAATGATGTCGCCGATGTCTTGCGTCGGCAGCCGCACTTCGACCTTGGCCGTTTGATCCATTCCCGCTTGGGACCGTTCTTGCGTCGTGCCGGCGAATGCTGGCGGCGGCTCGTTGGAACTGGAAATCCGGTGCGCGCATGGATCTTTTGACTGTCCTCCAATCCGCGCCATTACTGCTCGCGCTGATCAAGACCGCGCTGCCGTCGGCGGCGGCGATCATGGGGGTCGGCCAATGGTTCGCCTCGTTGCCGCCGTGCCGCGACCTCGTCTTCGAGGCCACCAGCTACCTGGTCTGCGAGGTCGATCCCAGGCAATATCGGATCGAATTGTTCTGGAAGGATCCGGCCGGCAAGCCCTATCAATCGCTGCACAATCTCGACGACGCCCAGCGGCGGGCCGGGCGCACGATGCTGTTCGCCATCAATGCCGGAATGTACCATCCAAATCTCGCGCCGGTCGGCCTGTATGTCGAGCGCGGGCAGGAACTGGCCTCAGCGAAGGTCGGGTCGGGAAGAGGCAATTTTTCGCTCCAGCCCAATGGTATTTTCTACATCAGCGACGGCAAGGCCGCGGTCCGCGCGACAAGGGATTTCCTAAAGAAGCGTCCGCCCACCGATTATGCCACGCAGTCCGGGCCGATGCTGGTGATCAACGGCAAGTTGCACCAGAAATTCCGGGCCGACAGCACCTCGCGCAAGACGCGCGACGGTGTCGGGGTGCGAAAGGACGGCGTCGTCGTCTTCGCCATTTCGAATGGCACGGTGACATTCCATGCATTCGCACGCCTGTTTCGCGACGGGCTCGGCTGCGACAATGCGCTGTTCCTCGACGGGTCGATATCGAGCCTGCTCGCGCCGGCCATCGGCCGCAATGACGACTACTGGAACCTGGGGCCGATGATCGGCGTCTTCAGGCGATAGGATGGGGCAGGCGTAGATTGCGCTTGTCGTCGCGCACGGCCCACACCCGCAACCGTGCCGAACATGCTTAAAAACTTGATTCAATCTTTATTGGTAATTTCTCGTTCATAACTAGACCTGGTTTGTCCGTCGGCCGTTGCCTTCGGTCTGTTGTGTTTGAGTACAGGTCCAGATGCGGTTACCAGGCGCCGTCAGTTTCGTGATCGCAACGCTGTGCCTTGCCGGCTGCTCGTCGACATCCGGCATGGACGCGCTGGACATCCAGAAGCCGTCGAACGAGATCACCAACTCGGTGGTGCGACCAAGCGCGCCGATCGCATCCGCCCCAGTGACCAAGGCCGAACGGAGAATGGCAGCCGAACGGAGGGTGGCGGAAGCCACGCCGGTGGACGAGAATGTCCGGCCCTATGGCCTGGCGGAGGAAGAGACGGTGGCGTTTCCGGCGCCCGACCTGCCGGACAGCGTCGAGCCGCCGGTCGTCGAGCCGGCGGCGCTTGTATCGCCGCCGAAGCTCTTGTCGCGGGCGGCACCGCCGATGCTGGCCGGGCCTGTCACGCGCTACGGCTTTCGCGATGCCAAGCCGATCAATTTCGGCCGCTCCTCGCCCCGCCACCTTGCCGTGCATGGCGTCGACGTGTCGCGCTGGCAAGGCAACGTCAACTGGGAGAAGCTGCGCGCCCAAGGCGCCAACTTCGCCTACATCAAGGCGACCGACGGCGGCGACCATCTCGATCCGATGTTCACCAGGAATTGGCGCAACGCCGACGCCGCAGGGCTGAAGCGCGGCGCCTATCACTTCTTCTACTGGTGCCGCACCGCCGGCGAGCAGGCCGACTGGTTCATCCGCAACGTGCCCAGGGTCGAGGGCGCCTTGCCGCCGGTGATTGACGTCGAATGGAACGGCGAATCCAGCTGTAAGCGGCGCCCGACGCGCGAAAAGGTGCTGGAGAAGATGCAGGTGTTCATGGACAAGCTTGAACGCCATTACGGCCAGCGGCCCATCATCTACACCGCACCCGATTTCTACCGCGACAATCTTCGCGGCGAATTCCTCGATTATTCGTTCTGGCTGCGCGCCGTGGCACAGCACCCCTCAAAAGTCTATCCCGGCCGCAAATGGCTGTTCTGGCAATATTCCGGCTCCGGCCTGTCGCACGGCGTAACCGGCCGCATCGATCTCAACGTCTTCCACGGCGACGAACGGCAATGGCGCGCCTGGGCCGGCGGCCGCCAAATGGTGGCCGACGCCGATTAAACCGTCGGCTCCGTTTCAGTCGCTTTTGCGCCGCCGGATCGGCTGTCAGCGGCAATTTCAGGATTTCGCTGACCGCCCGCTCACCCTTTCCCTTAGCGAAGAGGCTCGCCCTGCGCCTTCGTCCTCCTCGGGCTCGACCCGAGGATCCATTCCGTGCCCTCGACGAAGAGTGCAAAGGGAGCAGGATTGCATCGCGGAAACGCTTCAAAGTCACGGAATGGATTCCAGGGTCTGCGCGCTTCGCTTCGCTCCTTGCTTCGCCCTGGAGTGACGAAGCGAAGGAGGCGCTGCCACGCTACGCGTCGTTGATCATCGCCTCGATATTATAACCATCGGATCGAGCACGAAGCAGGCGTGGTATTTTCCGCGTAATCCGGGCGCGGACCGGGCGCGCCATTGTCCGCCGCGCCCGCTTCGAGCGCCGCCCGATGGAACGCATCGACCTCCGCCTTGATCTTCACCCGGAACGCGACATGCACATGGGTGAGCGGCGGTGCCTGACCCGTGCTCTGGATCTCGAACAGGCAGCCCTTGCCGACATCGAAGGCCCAGAAGATGCCGTCCTTGCCGAAGGCGAGGCTGTAGCCCAAAGGGGCAAAGGCTTTTTCGTAGAAAAGCTTGCTCGAGGTCGCTCACTTCGATGGTGATGTGATCGATCATGCCTCCTCCCCGAGGCGCTTCGGATTGCAAACAGAAGTCCCCTGGAGACGATGGAGGGCGAGGAGTCGGACGTTCTCTTCTTCCCTCGTGGAAAAGTTGTTCGATGTGGCGGGGTCGGGTGAGGGGTGCATGACGGACTACCGTCAGAACACTACTCACCCGATTTGCCAGGATGGCTATTTTTTACGAGACGGCTCGCTTCCTGTGTCGCCGTATCCGGGTTTTGGAACCCGCTCTACAACGGTCGTACTAGGCCGGCGTTCGGCTTCTTTGA
Source organism: Mesorhizobium sp. B2-2-4 (assembly GCF_006442375.1). Classification (NCBI taxonomy): domain Bacteria; kingdom Pseudomonadati; phylum Pseudomonadota; class Alphaproteobacteria; order Hyphomicrobiales; family Phyllobacteriaceae; genus Mesorhizobium; species Mesorhizobium sp. B2-2-4. The sequence continues at coordinate 322,809 of NZ_VFWB01000007.1, forward strand.
CTGGAATAAACTGACCGGATTTGGAGTCCCGGCCAACGTCGAAGGTTTTACGCTCTTTGTTTGACATATCCACGTCCTCATAGCTGTTATGCGCCGGAGCTACCTCGACTCTAAGGAAGATGTTCCCCTATAATGACCTTGCTACAGGAGAGGGAAATCAACCTCTTCGCCCCGCGGGGGCCTCGGCCTTTTTCGCGGCAACCAAAGTCGGCTCTAACGAGTCGGCTTTGGTATTTCAGTTTTGTTTTGCAAATGCACAATTGCCGCTCTGACCTGAAGCGGAACTATCCGTGGTTCGGAAATCCCAAGGTTTTTGAGGCGATTCTCGGCCGCTGTTCGACTTACGGCGAAGAACGTCATAATTTCTGAAATGTCAGTGAAGTCTCGAATTAGGGTTTCCGGCATAAGAAACGCGGCGGCGAACGCGTTGGCCTGCCATTCCGCGCTCGCATATGCGGGTAACTCCTTCATTTTGGAATATCGGGTAGGAGCCCGATCGAGGGGAACAGCAGATTTGTGAAGGACCAAGTGCCCTAGCTCATGGGCAGCTGTCCATCTGCCGCGCCCTTCAAAGTTAGCCGCAGACTGATAAGTTGTTGCCGATAAGACAATGCGAGGAGGATCGAATTCGGTGTACCCTTCTGCTTCGTCCATATCGTAATCATCTTTGACGACCAGTGCGAAATCGCCAAACAGCCGTGGCATCTCGTTTTCAAGAACACTAACCAGATCAGGGGCTTGGCAAGCGGTTGGTATCCGCAACGCTTGGCGCCATGCTGCTGCCAATATCTCGATCTCAGCGCGGCTCTTTGGGGACACGCAATAGTCGTGACTCATCTTTCGTCTCCTGGGAGGTCCGTATCAAGTTTTCGAATCTCATCAGGAGACATCTTGTTGATCTTCCTGAATAATCTTCTGGCAAGTGCGGCGCGCTCTTTGTTGATCGGTGTAAATCGTATGACGTTGATTCGAGCATCTGCGAGAGCTTGCAGATGCTTTTTTGTAATGAGATCCAAGTTCAGCCAATTTCCAAATTTCTCTACATACCCTTCCGGAACCTGTTTAACTCCTGTTTCCACAGCAGAAATAAATGAAGGCGAGCAGTTGAACTCCTTTGCTTGATCGATCATCCGCAGCTTTCTTGCCATTCTGATTTCCCGGCACGCGGATCCAAATGCCGTCAGGGCTTTTTCGGACATTCTCTAGTTCCTCTTCTTTTTTTCACCCCTAGGTGAAACGCTCCCTCAAAAAAAAGCCTCACGATCGCGTTTCCGCGACCGTGAGACCTGTTGACGTTAACTGCACCCGCTGGTGCTTCCGCACGTGTCGCACTTCTCGCAGGTGCCGTTCCGCACCATGGTGAAGTTATGGCACTCGGAGCATTCGTTGCCGGTGTAGCCCTGCATCAGCGATTGCTGGCGCCGGGTGGCGGCAAGCGCCTTGGCTTCCGCGGCCTCATGCGCGGCGGTGTCGGTGAACAGCCCCTCGACGCCGGAGGCTTCGGCTTCCTCCTCGGCGATGTCCTCGACCAGCTCCCTGGCGCGTTCCTCATAGTCGCGCTTGTAGGCGATGGCCTCGTCGCTCGCCGGCTTCAGCGCCAGTACGTTGGAGCCGGAGAAGGCCGTCGGCGCCACGCGGGCAGGGGCCGTGGCCGGGGCGGAACCGCCGAATCCCTTGGGTTCGGCGCCCGACACCAGCTTGACCGGCGAGGCACCGCGGTAGAGGCCCTTGGAGAAGGGCGTGGCCTTGCCTTCGGTGATGCCGCGCCCAAGTGCCGTCTTGTCGAAATCCGACTGGTCGACATGGGCGAGATCGTGGCGGTTGAGATAGGACACGGCAAGTTCGCGGAACACGTAATCGAGGATCGACGTCGCGTTCTTGATCGCGTCATTGCCCTGCACCATGCCGGCCGGCTCGAACTTGGTGAAGGTGAAGGCTTCGACAAATTCCTCGAGCGGCACGCCATATTGCAGGCCGAGCGAGATGGCGATGGCAAAATTGTTCATCATCGCCCGGAAGGCAGCGCCTTCCTTGTGCATGTCGATGAAGATCTCGCCGAGACGCCCGTCGTCGAACTCGCCGGTGCGCAGGTAGACCTTGTGGCCGCCGACGACCGCCTTCTGCGTATACCCCTTGCGGCGGTTCGGGAGTTTTTCGCGGTCGCGGTAGAGACGCTCGACGACGCGCTCGACGATCTTTTCGGTGACCTGCACCGCACGCTGCGCGGCAGGCGCGGCGACCAGCTGTTCGATCGCCTCGTCCTCGTCCTCCTCGCCATCGGCGAGCAGCGAGGCATTGAGCGGCTGCGAGAGCTTCGAGCCGTCGCGGTAGAGCGCGTTGGCCTTCAGCGCCAGCTTCCACGACAGCATGTAGGCGTTCTTGGCGTCCTCCACCGTGGCGTCATTCGGCATGTTGATGGTCTTGGAAATGGCGCCGGAAATGAAAGGCTGTGCCGCCGCCATCATCTGGATGTGGCTGTTGATCGACAGCGAGCGCTTGCCGATCTTGCCGCAGGGGCTGGCGCAATCGAACACGGGGAGGTGTTCGGCCTTGAGGAAGGGCGCTCCCTCGAGCGTCATCGCACCGCAGACATGGATGTTGGCGGCTTCGATGTCCTTCCTGGAGAAGCCCAGTGCCGGCAGCATCTCGAACGAGAAGTCGTTGAGCTGCTCGTCGGTGAAGCCAAAGGTCTCCTTCACCCAGTCGGCGCCCAGCGTCCACTGGTTGAAGACGAACTTGATGTCGAAGGCCGACTTCAGCGCGGCATTCAGCGCCGCGATCTTGTCGTCGGTGAAGCCCTTGGCCTTGAGCGAGCCGGGGTTAATGCCGGGAGCCTGGTTGAGATTGCCGTGGCCGACGGCGTAGGCCTCGATCTCAGCGATCTGGCTTTCCGAATAGCCCAGCGTGCGTAGCGCTTCCGGCACGGCGCGGTTGATGATCTTGAAATAGCCGCCGCCGGCAAGCTTCTTGAACTTCACCAGCGCGAAGTCGGGTTCGATGCCTGTTGTGTCGCAATCCATGACCAGTCCGATCGTGCCGGTCGGCGCGATGACGGTCGCCTGCGCGTTGCGATAGCCGTGCTCCTCGCCGAGTTCGATGGCACGGTCCCAGGCAGCCTTGGCGTGCGTCGCCAGCTCCTGCTGCTTGAGGTCGGAAGCGACCAGCGGCACCGGGTTGACGGCCAGCTTCTCGTAGCCGTCCTTGTCGCCATAGGCGGCGCGGCGATGATTGCGCATGACGCGCAGCATGTTCTGCGCATTGCGGTCGTAATCGGGGAAGGCGCCGAGCTCGGACGCCATCTCGGCCGAGGTGGCGTAGGCGGTGCCGGTCATGACGGCGGTGAGCGCGGCGCAGATGGCGCGGCCCTCATCGGAATCGTAGGGAATGCCCGAGGTCATCAACAGGCCGCCGATGTTGGCATAGCCGAGGCCCAGCGTGCGGTAGTCGTAGGAGAGCTTGGCGATCTCCTTTGACGGGAACTGCGCCATCATGACCGAGATTTCCAGCACGATGGTCCACAGCCTGACCGTATGCTCATAGGCAGCGATGTCGATCGTGCCGTCGGCATTGCGGTAGGGGAGCAGATTGATCGAGGCGAGATTGCAGGCCGTGTCGTCGAGGAACATGTATTCCGAGCATGGGTTGGAGGCCCGGATCGCACCGGCGGAGGCGCAGGTGTGCCAGTCGTTCATCGTCGTGTTGAAGTGCAGGCCCGGATCGGCGGATGCCCAGGCGGCGTAGCCGATCTTTTCCCAGAGATCCCTGGCTTTCAGCGTCTTCAGCACCTTGCCGTCCTTGCGGGCGGTGAGATGCCAGTCGGCATCATCCTCGACGGCGCGCAGGAAATTGTCCTTCAGCGACACCGAATTGTTGGAGTTCTGGCCGGAGACGGTGAGGTAGGCGTCGGAATCCCAGTCGGTGTCGTAGGTCTTGAACGACATCGAGGTGTAGCCCTGCTTGGCGAACTGGATGACGCGGTAGATGTAGTTCTCCGGCACCGCGTCCTTCTTGGCCGCCTTGATCTCGCGCTTCAGCGCCGTGTTGATGGCGGGGTCGAAGCAGTCGTCGTCATGGCCTTCGCAGTTGACGCAGGCCTTCATGATCGCTTCGAGATGCTTCTTGACGATCTTGGAGCCGGTCACCAGCGAGGCGACCTTCTGCTCTTCATTGACCTTCCAGTCGATGAATTCCTCGATGTCGGGGTGATCGGCGTCGACGATGACCATCTTGGCGGCGCGGCGCGTCGTGCCGCCCGACTTGATGGCGCCCGCGGCGCGGTCGCCGATCTTGAGGAAGCTCATCAGGCCGGACGAACGGCCGCCGCCGGACAGCTTTTCGCCCTCGCCGCGCAGCAGCGAGAAATTGGAGCCGGTGCCCGAGCCGTATTTGAACAGGCGCGCCTCGCGCACCCACAGATCCATGATGCCGCCCTCATTGACGAGGTCGTCCTGCACGCCCTGGATGAAGCAGGCATGCGGCTGCGGGTGCTCGTAGGAGGATTTCGACTTCGTCAGCTTGCCGGTGAACGGGTCGACATAGAAGTGGCCCTGGCTCGGGCCGTCTATGCCATAGGCCCAGTGCAGGCCGGTGTTGAACCATTGCGGCGAGTTCGGCGCCACGCGCTGGGTGGCCAGCATGTAGGCAAGCTCGTCGCGGAAGGCGCGCGCGTCTTCCTCCGACTTGAAATAGCCGCCCTTCCAGCCCCAATAGGTCCAGGTGCCGGCCAACCGGTCGAAGACCTGGCGGGCGTCGATCTCGGACCCGTAGCGCTCGGCTTCCGGCAACTTGGCAAGTTCGGCCTCGTCGGCGACTGAGCGCCACAGGAAGGAGGGAACATCGTTCTCCTCGACCTTCTTCAGCCGCGCGGGGACGCCGGCCTTGCGGAAATATTTCTGCGCCAGGATGTCGGCGGCGACCTGGGAGAATTGCGCCGGCACGTCGATATTGTCCAAGCGGAACACCACCGAGCCATCCGGATTCTTGATCTCGGAGAGCGCCTTGCGGAATTCGATCTCCGCGTAAGCCGATTGTCCCTGTCTGGTGAAACGACGCTCGATGCGCATTGGTCCGGTCCCTTTTGTCTATATATAGCGCTTTCGTCAGGAGATTTCTGCTCCCAATGCGAAACGCGCATGTCCGCCGTCTGCCGGCGTTCGAAAACGGCCGGCTCTCCATTTTCGCGGTCTTCGTCCGCCTTGCTGGTCAAACTTCTTGCGAAGCGCCTGTCCAACTCACCGACGAACCCGCGGGTCCCTCAAAACTGATTTTTTCCGATTCCCTCACTCGAGGGAAATTCACATTATCTAGCGTCGAACCTGCCTGCAAACACTAAATATAGTGTTAACAGACAATTTATTCCAGTCCGACAATTCTCCCTTTTATCGCCCACGCCCCACAATCCCAACGCTTCCGCCAGCCTCGTAAACAGGCGGAAATGTGGGGAAAAACGCACATAATCCGGGAAAAAGACCGGGCTCAGAACTTTCCGGTCGCGCTCTCAACAGGAGCGCATGGCCTATAAAAGGCGACTCGTTTTGCGCCGTCAAGGATTCGTTTGCGTAGCTTTTGTGACCTCAACATCTTGTGTGTCACACATGTGGATAACGGGGATAGAATGGAGCTGCCGCGGTAGCCCCCGGCCGAGGGGACAAAGACGCGCTTGTCAGGCTTCGCGACGGCTCCGGGGCGTGATCCAGGCACAGACCATCTGGCGCATCCGGCGTCGCGGATCAGCCGTAATGCGTCCTGGGCTTCGGCTCGGTTCCGGTGAAGTGCACCCCGATCCGGCCGTTGCGGCGCCAGCGGACCTCGCATCGATAGCCGATGCCGTCGACGGGCACATAGAGAAGGAAATGATCCGGAATCGTTGCTTCGGGCGGAACCTTGAGTTCGGCGCCACCTTCATTTTGATTGCGCAGCGTGCAGCCAACTTCCGAATTCGAGATGCCCGTGATGATCGTGCCGCCCTTGAGCACGCGCTGGCGATGCTCGCGCTTGTGCTCGTCGGATCTCTCTGGATTGGGATTTGCGGGATTTGTCATCGGTAAAACGCCAGGATCGGATCAGATCCTATTACGTCTTCATTAGAAAAGCATTCACGCCGCAGGCGCCCCCGTCCGAGCTGCTTGGTGGCGCGGCCGGTCCCGGTTCAGGCAAACCGACGCGGGTCGGCGCAGAAATAGGCGATGATCTGGCAAAGATCCGGTTCGTTGACCATGCGCACCGCTTCGCTCGAACTGACCCATTTGCGGGTGCGGGAGCGTTTTTCCTTCCAATGGTCGGCGACCTTGTCGACATGCAGCGGGAACACCAATACCTCGCACGGCACTTCCTCGCCGGAGGCCAGGGCCTTGGCGTAGAAGTAGCGGCCGGCCTCGAGATGCGAGATCGTCCCGCGCAGTCCGGCTTCCTCGACAGCCTCGCGCGCCGCGGCTTCGCAAAGCGGCTCCCTGGCTTCAGGCCAGCCCTTCGGAAGCACCCAGCGGCCGGTATCGCGGCTGGTAATCAGCATGATCTCGACGCTGTTTCCGGTTTCGCGCCAGGGCAGGGCGGCTACCTGCAGACGGCACGGCGCGGTGCCGAAGAGTCGCCGGACCCTTTCGGCCAGATGGTTGTGCGTCGTTGGCCTCGTCAGCATCGGAGAAGCTAGCCCCAGCCTCCAGAATCGTTTGCCGTCTCACGAATCTTACGGCTAATTATCGGCAATAAAAGTAAAAACTTTCATCAGGATGGCCGATTTTCGCCAATAGACGCCGATTTCCGCGCGCCAGCCAGCCTCGCGAGACCCTTTGCCTAGTGGATGAGACTTCCCTGCGGCTCGATTTGCAGCAGGTTGCTTGCCGCGAATCAGCCGGCGTGATCGTCGGCGATCGGCTTCTGGTAGGTGAAGCCCATGTCCCAGGGAAAATAGATCCAGGTATCCTGACTGACCTCGGTGACGAAAGTATCGACCAGCGGCCGCCCCTTCGGTTTGGCGTAGACGGTGGCGAAATGCGCCTTCGGCATCATGGCGCGCACGATGCCAGCCGTCTTGCCGGTGTCGGTCAGGTCGTCGATAATCAGCACGCCCGCGCCGTCGTCGGCAAGCAGGGCCGGCGTGACCTCCTTCAGCACCTGCAGCTGACCCTGGCTGCTGTAGTCATGATAGGAGGCGACGCAGACCGTCTCGATAACGCGTATGCCAAGCTCCCGCGAGATGATCGCCGCCGGCACGAGGCCGCCGCGCGTGATGCAGACGATCGCTTTCCATTGCGCCTTGTTGGTGCCGGCAAGCCGCCAGGCGAGCGCGCGCGCATCGCGGTGGAACTGGTCCCAGGAGACCGGAAAGGCTTTTTCGGGAAGGGACATCTTTCGCGCACTCCGCAGCACGCGCGGTCGCGCGCAGAAAACAGGGGAATGCGCGCGGAAGTAACTGGAAAACCTCGCGCTTGGCAAGAGCGGCCGCAAACGACACTGTGAACTTACCGCGACAGGAAAGCCGCCACCGGCGCGGTGCGCAGCACGGAGCGCGTCACTCCGCCGAACAGGAGCTGGCGCAGCCACGAGTGGCTGTAGGCGCCAAGCACCAGCAAATCGGCGCCGGTCTCCGCGATCCTGGTCTGGATCACCTCGTCGACCGAGGTGCCGCCCGATCTCTGCACCGAGACACTCACGCTGGCGCCATGACGCGACAAGGCGGAAGCGATTTCCGCTCCGGCGGCCTCGGGGCGTTCATCGAGCGTGTCCGGCGGATCGATGACCAGAATGTCGGTTTTGTCGGCCTCGATGATGAAGGGCAGCGCATCGAAGGCGGCGCGTGCGGCCTCCTTGCTGCCGTTCCAGGCAAGCAGCACACGCTTGAAGGTGGTGATCAGCGGACCCAGGTGCGGCACTACCAGCACCGGCCGTCCGGCGTCGTAGACCAGTGTGTCGACGTCGGCGCTCGCATCGCCGCCCGTCTCGCGCTGCGCGGCGATGATCAGGTCGGCGGCACGCACGCTTGAAATGCCGGTCAGGGCGCTGTCGCCGGAAAAACTCTCCAGGCTGTGCCATTCGAAGGACAGGCCGGAATTCTCGATATGCCTGAGAAACGCGGCCCGCAGCTTTTCGGCCCGTTCACGGTTCATGTCGGCCGAAACCTGCAGGAACTCGGTGTCGGGGAAGCCGGTGGCCGAGGTGTAGGGCACCGGAAGCGCTTCGGCGTGGATGCCGATCAGATGGCTCTGGAAGCGGCCGGCAAGCGGAATGGCGAAGTCGAGCACGCGCTCCGCGTCCTGCTCGTTCTGCAGAATGGCGACGATGGTCTTGAAGCGCATGGTGATCCCCTCATTTTGCGAGCGATCCGCCCGCGGCAAGGAAACGTCGCCGCGTTGTGCTTGGTTCCGGCCTGGACCGGATCAGCTCGCGCTACTGGCAAAGCCGGCCACCATCGCCTCGACATCGGCGCGCGCAGCGTCCAGGGCCTCCTGGCTGCGGGCACGGACCACCAGTTCGGTCCAGAACTTGCCGTCGCCGTATTTCGGATAGGAGCCGATGATCGTGTCCGGATGCGCTTTCTGGATCTCGCCCAGCGGCCCGCCGACGAGACCTTCGCCGAACGGGCAATGCACCGCTGCCGACAGCATTTTCGTGCCGGCTTTCAGCGTCGGCACGACATTGTCGAGCATGGCCTGGAAGATCGAGGGCACGCCCGCCATCACGTGGACATTTCCGATGCGGAATCCGGGCGCGACCGACACCGGATTGTCGATATGGTCGGCGCCGCGCGGCATTCGGGCCATGCGCTTGCGGGCCTCGGTGTATTCGATGCCGCGAGCGGCATAGCTTGCTTCCAGCAGGGCATAGGCCTTGGCATCGTATTCGCACGGCACGCCGAAGGCCTTGGCAATCGAATCGGCTGTGATGTCGTCATGGGTCGGGCCGATGCCGCCGGTTGTGAACACATAGGTATAGCGGGCCCGCACTGCATTTACCGCTGCGACGATCTCGTCTTCCTCATCGGGAACGATGCGCACCTCCTTCAGGTCGATGCCGATGGCCGTCATGATGTCAGCCAGATGGCCGATATTCCTGTCCTTGGTGCGGCCGGACAGGATCTCATCGCCGATGACGAGCATGGCGGCGGTAACGATTTCAGACATCGAAGGCTCCGGCAAAAACGGGGTCGCCTGAAATAGCGCGGCACGCGGCCAGCGGCAATGCCACCCGACCGGTGAACAAACTGTGCCCGCCTACGCGGTATTCCCCGAATATTGGCGCCCTAAGTACCCTGGCGTGGCTGGGGCGGGCGAGGATCATCACGTCAAGGAGACGCAAATGGCCAAAGTACTTGTTCTCTACTATTCGAGCTGGGGTCACATGGAGCAGATGGCCAAGGCCGCAGCCGAAGGCGCTCGCGAAGCCGGTGCCGAGGTGACCATCAAGCGCGTCGCCGAACTCGTGCCCGAAGCGGTCGCCAAGGCCGCCCACTACAAGCTCGACCAGGAAGCGGCGATCGCCAGCCCGCTGGAACTGAGCGACTATGACGCGATCATCGTCGGCGCCTCGACGCGTTACGGAATGATGTGCGCGCAACTGAAGAACTTCTTCGACCAGACCGGCCCGCTATGGGTCAAGGGCGCGCTGATCAACAAGATCGGCTCGGTGATGTCTTCGACCGCGACCCAGCACGGCGGCGCGGAACTGGCGCTGATTAGCACCCAGGCCATGCTTCAGCACCACGGCATGATCATCGTTCCCCTGTCCTATGCCTATCAGGCTCAGATGGGCAACGATGTCGTGCGTGGGGGGGCGCCCTACGGCATGACCACCACAAGCGACAGCGACGGTTCGCGCCAGCCTTCGGCGCAGGAACTCGAAGGCGCGAAGTTCCAGGGCGGGCGCGTCGCCGAAATCGCCGCGAAGCTGCACGGCTGATCGTTGTGCCGCCGGTGCCTGCCGGCGTTGCTCCTGCTGGCGATGCTTGTGGTCCACGCCGTGGATCGTCGCTTCACCGACGCTTCACAACGAATTCAAGGAACCATTCGGCTGATGACTGGTTTGCCCCGTGTCGCACCCAAGGCGACGAAGACAAAACGGAGTGATCCAATGTACAAAAAACTTTTCGCGGCATTCGTTCTGACGGCCGGTCTTGCCACATCGGCGATGGCGCAGTCGACTGACGGCAGGTATTACAACCATGACAGTTGGTGGAACAATTGGTCGCTGTTCGGCAATGAGGATTCATCAGCCATCGACCAGAGCACCACCGGGAGCATCAACGCATACGGCTCCGGGTTGAGCACCCAAGGCAATACCGGTGGGATGGGCCCATGTGCTCACAACACTCCAGGTCCGGACGCCAATGCTCAAGGCAACGTCAATGACCAGTACTGCGGCAAATAATCAGCCGTAAGCTCCCTGCTGACCGTAGGACGTTTTCTCTCCCGACGTCCGCGGTCGGCGCTCCGGGGCGGCCGGCCTTTGGGGCGATCGGGCTTTGGGCTGAAAGATCAGTCGGAAACCTCGGTCTGCGGCCGGTCGCGTCCATCAGCCAGTTCCTCATGCCATTTGCCGTCGGCATCCTCGTACTGGATGCCGTCCGTCGACCCCGCGACCTGCTGCTCGGCTGAAGCGATCTCGGCGGCCCGCAACGCGTCCTGATGCGTGGGAAACGTCTCCGAGAAGGTCGCTCCGACCTTGTAGGCCCAGCCGCCGTCATGCTCGACTATCTTGTAAGTCAGCTTCGCCATCAAAAACCTCCGGTTTAAAGGTCCGTCCGCTCAATGCAGGCGGTCGTCGGACAGCTTGTCGTCTGGCACCAGCACTTCCGATTCCCTGGCGGCTTCGATAAGGGCCCGGCGCGCATCCGCTGTCGAACGATAACCTTCCAGCACTTTGAGGCAAGTGTCGAGAGCATCACGATGACGGGGGCCGCGATTGAGCGGCCAAACCGTCATCAGGCACTCCGCCGCCTCTTGGGTACTGCGGATGTGGCGATATTTGCCGACATGGCCGAGTTCGACCACGACCGGTGTTTCAAAAGGCTTGTTGTCCATCATGGCCGCAACGCAAAGCAGTCAATTTGGTTGCAACCGTGTCCTCAGCCTGCGCCCAAACGTCCCAGACCTCCTTGGAAGCTCCATTGCGCGGTCGTTCGACGACGCGTTCCGCCCTTCTCGGAAGGGTCGCTCAGCCCGCCGCCTTCATCCAGTGCTGCATCGTCGTCACCGAGCGCGCGAGCTGCGGCGCGGGATGGATCGTCTCGCTGAACGTGGCGGCCGCTCGCCACCCCCAGCGCGGGTCGGCGAGGAAGGCGCGCGCCAGCGCAACCATGTCGGCGCGGCCTTCGGCGATGATCGCCTCTGCCTGCTTGGGATCGTCGATCAGACCGACCGCGCGGGTAGGGATGCCGGCGCCCCTGCGCACGGCTTCCGCCAGATGCACCTGATAGCCGGGGCCGGAGGGCAGTTTCTGCAAGGGCGAATTGCCGCCGCTCGAGCAACAGAGATAAGCGACGCCTTCGGCCTTCAGCGCTTTCGCCACTTCGATCGCATCCTCGACGTCGAAACCGCCATCGACCCAATCCTTGACCGACAGCCGGGCGCCCAGCATCAGGTTTGGCGCTGCCTTTTTTACCGCCTTGGCGATCTCGACGACAAGACGCATGCGGTTTTCCAGCGAGCCGCCCCAGCGGTCCGTGCGTTGGTTGGAGAGCGGCGACAGGAACTGGAAGATCAGATAGCCGTGCGCCGCGTGCAGCTCGATGAAGTCGAAGCCCGCGCGTTCGGCCCGCCTCGCCGCCTCGGCGAACCGCTCGATGAGCTGGAGGATCTCCTCTTCCTCCAGCGCTCGCGGCACGTTCCAGCCGGTATCGTAGGCGATTGCCGAGGCCGAGACGGTCTGCCAAGGATCCTCGTTCGGCTGCAGCGGTCCGCCCCCCTCCCAAGGCTTGCGGTTCGAGGCCTTGCGGCCGGCATGGGCAAGCTGAGTGCCGAATTTGGTGCCGGGTGCGGCCACGCGCCTTGCTGCGTCCAGGGCGCGGCGCGCAGCGGCTTCATTGTCTTCGGAATAGAGGCCGAGGCAGCCATGGCTGATGCGGCCACGCCGCTCGACATCGGTCATCTCGACCGTGACCATGCCGGCGCCGGACATTGCCAGGTTCATCCAGTGGTGGAGATGCCAGTCGCTCGCCGAGCCGTCCTCGGCCGAATACTGGCACATCGGCGCGACGGCGATGCGGTTGGGAAAGCTCAAGCCATCGAGCGTGATCGGCTGGAAAAGCGATGTGGTCATGAACGAAACTCCGGGAATAGGATGCGCTATTTAGGCGATCGATCGCCGCCATGCCACACACGAGAGAGTGAAATGCTTACTGGACCAACCGCTGCCCCGATTGCGTGAACGCCGATTCGCGGCTACGCCTCCCGGGCAACGTGGAGGCAGCCGATGGAAGATCGTATCCGCATCCGTTCTGAAGAAATCCTATCCGACGACTGGGCGATTCTGAAGAAGACCGTCCTCGACTACCGTCGCCGCGACGGACAATGGGAGACACAAATCCGCCAGACTTACGATCGCGGCGATGGCGCGGTGATCCTGCCCTATGATCCCCAGCGTTCAACCGTGCTCCTGGTGCGCCAGTTCCGCTATCCCGCCTATGTCACCGGCCACCGCGAACCGCTGGTCGAGGCCTGCGCGGGACTGCTCGACGAAAACGATCCGGAGACCTGCATCCGCAAGGAGGCGGAGGAAGAGCTCGGCTATCGGCTGAACCATGTGGAGCGGCTGTTTTCGCCCTATATGAGCCCGGGCAGCGTCACCGAGCGGCTCTGGTTCTTCACCGCCCTCTATTCGCCCGCCGACCGCATTTCGGCCGGTGGCGGCGCAGCGGACGAAGGCGAGGACATCGAGGTGCTGGAAATGCCGCTCGACGAGGCTCTGGCCGGCATTGCCGATGGCCGCATCATCGACGCCAAGACCATCATCCTGATCCAGCATCTGAAGCTCCATCCGATCGCTGTTTGACCGATACCGGTCGCCCCTGCGGGACGAAGAATCGGTGCGGGGCGAATGAAAACGAACGTGTTTTGCACAACGCTTTTTTGGGACTGCATGGGCCCCGATTGACGAGATCGCCTAGGTAGTTGAAACGAAAGGCGCGCGGACGTGGCGGAATTGGTAGACGCAAGGGACTTAAAATCCCTCGATCTCTGATCGTACGGGTTCGATTCCCGTCGTCCGCACCACCTTAACTCTACTTCAATGCTCTGCAGAGCCTAGCCGCCACCAACGGGTGCCACCCGGGTCTCTTAGCGGCGGCTCGGCGACCGTGCGCCGAGGCGCGCCGTCGGCTATGGGCCCTCGGCGAACGTTGCCACGATCCGCCGACCTGAAACGACGGATCGTGGCGTTCAAGCGCTCACTGGATAATCTTTACGATCTTGCGTGTGCCGGGATCCACGACGACGGTGTGATTGTCCACGACGACGTAGCGATATTTGACGTTGGGAATTTCATGAAGCTCGACCGTGTCGGGCAGGGCGGTCCCGACGTTGAGCTCGACGCCGGGAATCTTGACTGAGGCCAGAGGCTGTTTCTTTACGTATTCTTGTATGACGGTTTCGTCCTGCGGCTGAATGACCACATCCTGTGCGGCGGCGGCACCGATGCCGGCAAGCAGCAGGAATCCCGCTACGACGGTTGTAAGATCGGTTCTCATTGTTGCTTCCTTTCTCTCTCGTTGGGCTTGACGCGAAGCGCGGTGGCGCCCGAAGGATTGCCAGGGTTGGCAAGGGCTCCCAATGCTGGCCATCGATCAGGGGAACCATCGTTCGATGGCCTGTCAGGCAATCGCTCTTAGACGCGTGAGTTCCAAACAACCGCGGGTTTGGGCCTTTTGCGCGCCACGATCTGACTTTGGTCGCATGTTCAATAGGACCCAAGCCCTAGCAGTGGAACCGCCGGTAGGAAGCGTGCGTTGCGTTTGCTAATGATCTTCAACTGGAGGCCGATCATGGCAGCCGGGCCCGCTGTGGTAAATTCTGGCGGCAGCGCTGCCGTGGCCATTGTTCTGGCAGGCGGAAAAAATATTCGGCGTCAAGATTGACGCTCCCAAAGCCAAAGTGCCGTCCGCATCGGCGAATCCGGCAGCTCCGTCGAATGGTGGCTGATGTCAATCCGACGCTTCGTGAGGCAAAGCATGACCCCTGGTTCCATCAAAACTGATGGCCGTGACCGTGTCACAATCCCCGACAACGACAATCACATGGCTGGCGTCGACACCAAGCCGCTCTTGAAAAGTATCCAGAGCGACGATTTTGCTGACGCGCTTTGCGCGAGAGCTGAGCGCTTCGCGACCAAGGTGGTCGTGGCAATGGCGATTTGTTTGACATCGACACTGGTCGCCGGCGCTTATTTTTTACTGGCGCCCTCTTGAGGGACCAGAAGCTCAAGCTGGAGAGCACGACCGGCCTCTCATACCCGGGCTGCGATTAAGCACTCATTTTCAACAGGGAAGACCCGCCTGGCTTCCTCCACTTCCCTTGTTGTCGGTCCGCCGCTCGCGGGCACGGCCCGGCAGGGTTGGCGATCAGCCGGGCCGGATTGCACAATATTAGTCGTTGCTGTCGTAGATCACCACTGGGTGACGCCGGTGGTGACGGCGTTCAGTTGAGCCCGTTATGACGACGGTGTCGCGGCGATGATGCCGGCGACCTTGGTCATAGAAAGCCACCGTGCCATGGCGCCGATGATGGAGGCGATGGCCCTGATCGTTGATCACTGCCACGTGACGGTGATGATGGCGATGGGTTTTGATGACGACGTCGGCTTCTGCCGCCGAAGCGACAACCGGCATTGCAACGAAAACGAGCGCCATGGCACTTGTCAGAAAAATCGCTTTCATAAGTGTTTCTCCATTCCAGATCCCTCGGGGTAGTTTCACGACAGCTCAAGCCGCACGAGATCTCGATTTGAGCTTTCTGCCTGCGAACTGAGCAGGGGGTTGAGGGTGCAAATGATTGTGTCCCTGCTCTCGTGGGCACATGAAGGACCATTGCTGCACCCGTTCAACAAATGAAAGGAATGCGAGTACGTTCCTTGCAGGAGAGCTGATCGGACCTCTGCTGTAGGTATTCGGACCAAGGTCTTGCTGATGTTCTTGGACCTTCGTCCGCACTTGCGGGTTCGATGGCTCTTTTCTCGATGCAATTCTTTGAGTGTTCACTGCGCGATCGGGCGCGGGTACTGCGATGGCGGACGCGCGCCTGCGTGCGAGGGCAGGATCATAAACGGCACGCGGCATCAAGTGCTGCGCCGGTGACGTTCAGACAAGCGGGCATGGTGATACTGGTGCGATCACGCAATTCCGCGCGCCGCAGGCAATGATACGGTGTCTGCGCGGCGGATCTGATCCGTCGAGGCCGGCGTCTACCAGGCCCAACCCATCCCCCCGCCCACTGGGGACGCCGGCCCCTCAGTCCTTGGAATTGCCGTAGAATTGCCGTCGCGGACCATGCGAGATCGAGCATGATCCTGCCCGGTGACCGGGCGCGGCGATGGGGCTCAGAACTTGTAGCTCAGATTGATGCCGACCGTATTCAGCTTCACATTCTGGTCGCGATCGAGAAAATCGTCCGGCGCATCGAAATGCTCCTTGCTGAAATCATAGTAGCGATACTGCGCCGCGACGACGAACCTGTCGGTCAGCGCATAGTCGACGCCGGCCCCAACCGTCCAGCCTATGCTGGTTCGCGTGTTGTCGAACGAGGTACCGGCATCTTGGGAGGTTTCGATGCCGGCAAAGGCGACGCCGCCGATGCCGTAGATCAGGAACCGATCCATCGCATAGCCGGCCTTGGCATTGATGGAACCGAACCACTTGACATCCGTGCCGAGCAGATTTCCCGCACCCAGTTCTTCGGCGCCCTTTGCCGAGGAATAGTTAAGCTCTGCTTCGGCGCCGAGCACAGCCTGGTCGAATTGCCACAGACCGGCGACATGGCCACCGACGAAACCGCCGTCGAGGTCTGGCGAGGCGGCAAACGGCTCGCCCTCGGTTCCCGAGACATCGGAACTGCCCCAGCCATAACCGCCTTGCAGGCCGGCATAGTAGCCGGTCCAGTCGAAACCGGGCGCGGTCATCGGCACATCGGCCACAGGTTCGGCTGCGAAAGCCGGTGCGGCCAGAGCGGCAAGAAAACCGACAGTTGCAAGCATTAGGCGACGCATCGAACTGCCCGAACGAAGAGCTGGAAGATCCTGGCAGGCACGGTAACCCGATTTGCGGCAAAACGGAATCGCATTTCTGTGCGGCCGATTTACGCTCTCCGTCGGTCTTGGAACAATCGGGAGAAAGTGTGAGGCTGGTCAAAACCGTGGCGGCTTGGCACAGTCGGGCAAACAGGAGTCGCTTCATGGCGAACACGCCGTCGGGCAGCAAACCCAGACCATGGACTGAAATGGCAACGCATCTGGTCGATGTCGCCATGGGCAGGAAACCCGCCGATCTCGTCATCCGCAACGGGCGCTGGGTCAATGTTCACTCCGGCGAGATCGTAGCCGGCACCGACATCGCTATTGCCGGCGGCCGCTTCGCCTATTGCGGTCCGAACGCCGGCCATGCCATCGGGCAGGGCACCAAGGTGGTCGATGCCGGCGGGCGCTATCTGGTGCCCGGCCTTTGCGACGCGCACATGCATGTCGAGAGCGGCATGGTGACGGTGACCGAATTCTGCCGCGCGGTGATCCCGCACGGCACGACTTCGATGTTTATCGATCCGCACGAGATCGCCAATGTGCTCGGCCTGCCCGGCGTGCGGCTGATGCATGACGAGGCCGTCGCCATGCCGATCAACGTGCATGTCCAGATGCCGTCCTGCGTGCCCTCGGCCCCCGGGCTCGAACATGCCGGCGCCGAACTGACGGTCGCCGACGTCGCCGAGGCGATGGGCTGGGAAAATATCATCGGGCTGGGCGAGGTGATGAATTTCCCTGGCGTAGCCGCCAACGATCCTGTGATGTCGGGCGAGATCGCCGCGACCGTGAAAGCCGGCAAGACCGTCGGCGGGCACTATGCCTCGCGCGATCTCGGCCTGCCGTTCCATGGCTATGTCGCCGGCGGCCCGGAGGACGACCATGAGGGCACGCGCGCCGAAGATGCCATCGCCCGCGTGCGCCAGGGTATGAAGGCGATGCTTCGGCTGGGCTCGGCCTGGTACGACGTCGCCTCGCAGATCAAGGCGGTTACCGAGGGCGGCATCGATCCGCGCAATTTCATGCTGTGCACCGACGACAGCCATTCCGGCACCTTGGTTCACCAGGGGCATATGGACCGCGTGGTCCGCCACGCCATCAGCCAGGGCTTGAAACCGGTGACCGCGATCCAGATGGCGACGCTCAACACCGCTCAGCATTTCCGGCTGGAGCGCGAGATCGGATCGATCGCGCCGGGGCGGCTGGCTGACCTTTTAATCGTCTCGGATCTCGCCGAAATGACCATCGACGAGGTCTATGCGCGTGGCGTCAGGCTGGCCAAGGCCGGCAAGCTCGACATCGACATTCCGGTCTACGACTATCCCAAGGCGGCGAAGAACACCGTCAAGCTCGGCAAGAAGCTGAAGGCCCACGATTTCGACATCACGGTACCCAAGGGCGCGAACGAAGTCCGGGTCCGGGTCATCGGGGTCATCGAAAATCAGGCACCGACGCGGGCGCTGGAAGCGGATCTCGCCGTCGAGGACGGGCTGGTCGCCATGGATCGCCGCAACGACGTCTGCCAGATCGCGCTGGTCGAGCGTCACAAGGGTACCGGCGGCGTCACCAATGCCTTTGTCTCCGGCTTCGGCTACATCGGCGATTGCGCGATGGCGTCGAGCGTGGCGCATGATGCCCACCACATCATCGTCGTTGGCACCAACAAGCGGGATATGGCGCTTGCGGTCAACCGGCTGGGCGAGGTCGGTGGCGGCGTCGTGCTGTTTTCCAAGGGTAAGGAACTGGCACTGGTCGAAATGCCGATCGCCGGGCTGATGTCGGACGAGCGGGCCGAAATCGTCGCGGCCAAGGCCGACAAACTGACCGAGGCCATGCGCCAGATGGGCTGCTCGCTGAACAACGCCTACATGCAGCACTCGCTGCTGGCGCTGGTCGTCATTCCGGAGCTCAGGATTTCCGATGTCGGCCTGATCGACGTGACGACCTTCCAGAAGGTCGACCTCTTCGTATAAGAGCAGTTGCGGTCGCTTCGCTCATCCGCCGGTGGCGATCGTCAGCACCTTGAACGGCGTGGTGATGACGATCTCGGCAACCGAGCCGACGGCCTTGCCGAGGCCTTGGCCGAGATTATTGAGCTGCACTGGAGGTTCGTCCGACGCCAGGCCGGCCGGGGCCCGCAGCCGGTCGCCGAGCAACTGAACCAGGATCGGATTGTCGGCGAATTTGGCGTGGTTCAGCCGGTCGCCACCCTTGGTCTGGCTGAGATCGACCACAGACACGCCATAGCTGGCGAGATCGGCCGCGTCGCCATAGTCGCCGACGCGGGGCTTGTCGCCCGAGATCAGGGAAGACAGTTTGAGCGCCCGGTCGTCCGCTGAAAGCAGGATGGCGAACGGTTTGTCCGGCTTGCCGTAGCGGATCATCTGTTTCTTGAACACGTCGACGTCGATGTCGGGCGAGGCCAGGACGACATAACCGAGCTTGCCGTCGAGATCGCGGTCGCCGGTGATGGCAAGCTGGCGCAGCGCCTCCATGGTCACCCATGTTCCCATCGAATGGGCAACGATGTCGATACTCTTGGCCCGCGTCTTGGCCAGCATCCTGAGCGTTGCCTCGAGGTCGTCACGCGCCGCGTTGGCGCTCTCCTTGTCATAGATGTAGCCCGTCGTCTTGCCGCTCGAGGCCCAGGAGAACAGCACCGGCGTGCCCGGATATTTCGTGTCGTGCGCGATCTGCGTCAGCCGGTAGATGCCGTCGTCGAAACCATTGTTGAACCCGTGCACGAAAACCAGCGCACGGTCGCCGCGCATGGCGATGTCGGCACCGACCGCCTTGGCGAATTGCGGCGCATCCGCGTAGAACGCGACATCCCTGGCGGTGAAATCCTTGGCTGGATTGCTGTTGGCAGACCCCCGGACACGCTCGATCATGCCGACCTTGTGACTTTTCGGCACGGTGACGTCGACCCGGGCGAAGCTGGTGGTCAAGGAGCGATCGCCGTCGAACACCTGCCGCGGGTCCTTGGTCGCCTTCTGGCGGGTGGTGGCGACGAATATCTCGTGGGTGGCCGCGATGTCGGACGCGGGTACGGCAACCGTCGTCCTGTTCAGCAGATCGTGCGTGTTTCGGCCGGCGCAGCCTGCGACCAGCAGCGTGAACGCAATGACGACGAAACTCTTCGAATGCACCGTCACACGCCGGCTCCCGCAAAGGAGGACGTCAAACGCGTGACGTCGCTGGATATTTCGATAAGGCCAGAGGCCGGCGCGGTCCAGTTCAAAGTTGGTCGACTCTGTCGCAAGGCCGAGCGGGCCACGCGAACCCGCGGCGATGCATCTATTGGCCGAGCAGGCTGATGCGGTCGGTCACGTCGCGGTCGCTGGCAAATCCATCGTCTTCGCGCAGCCGTTGGCCGATCATCTTCACCAGCGCGGGATTGTCGGCGAATTTCGTATGGTTGAAACTGTCCGCTCCCTTGATCTTGGAGAGGTCGACGACCGTTACGCCGTAGGATGCAAGGTCGGCGGCGTCCTTGTAGTCGCCGACGCGCGGCCGCGCGCCGGCAATCAGACCGGAGAGCCGGAGCGCGCGGTCATCATCGGACAACAACAGGATGAACGGCTTGTTGGGTTTGCCATAGCGGCGCATCTGGCTCTTGAACACGTCGACATCGATGTCGGGCGATGCGAGCACGACGTCGCCGAGCTTGCCGCCGAGATCACGGTCGCCGGTGATGGCGAGCTGGCGCAGCGTCTCCATGGTCACCCAGGTTCCCATTGAATGGGCGACGATGTCGATGCGCCGCGCGCCGGTCTGCGCCAGCATGCGCAACGTCACCTCGAGCTGGTCGCGCGCGGCGCTGGCGCTTTCCTTGTCGTAGACATAGTCGGTGGTCTTGGCGCCGGATGCCCAGGAAAACAGCACGGGTGTGCCGGGATAGCCGGAATCGTGGACGATCTGGGTCAGGCGGTAAACGGCGTCGTCAAAGCCGGTGTTGTAGCCATGGACGAAGACCATGACGCGGTCGCCGCGCGCCGCGATGTCAGCACTTAGCGCATTGGCGAATTTCGGCTGGGTGTCGTAGCCGACGACCTCGGAGGCCATGAAATACTTGGCCGGATCGTTCGACTTGCCGCGCGAGCGGCGTTCGATCTGCCCGGTCTGGTGGATGCCGGGCACGGTGACGTTGACGCGGGCGTAGTTCAGCGTGGCCGATCGCTCGCCGTCGAAGACCTTGTTCGGATCGTCGGATTTCTTGCGCGTGGTGGCGATGAAGATGCTGTGATTGCCGGCGATCTCGGTCACCGGCGCTGCCACGATGGCGCTGCCGAGCAGTTCCTGGGTCTGCTGTCCCGCGCAGCCCGCGACAAGCAAGGCTAGGCCAATGGCAAAAATCGTCTTCAACGGCACGTCTGAAATTCCACTCCGGCCCGAAAAGGCCAATCGCCTCCGCAAGTCTCCCCCGACAGCGCAAGTGCGGCGGAAGTAAGTCGTGCCCAGCCGAAAAGCGGTCGGCGTCTCGCGACCGCCGCCGCAGTGTTGCACGAAAGCCAGACTGCATCAGGGCGGGCCCTTTCGGGGCTTGGCACCCGCATGAATTTCAAGAATTACATTAACAATCGCCTCCAACTAACGGCAAATGCGTCACTAAATGCCGACCGCTTGGGAACATGAGTGACGGGGCAATGGTTTCACGGGGTCGCCTGTGCAATAGACGGAATCGGGTTGCTTGGCGGCAAGGCTCGCGACAAAAGGGCGTTCCGCAGCCAATCGATGATAGACGTTTTCAAACGACATGCGTTCAAGGTGGCTTTCCGATGACCAGCTTCTCTTCCCGTGTTGCCACCGCTGCTTCCGCGATCCGCCGGATCTTTCCGGAAACGCCGCTGCAGGAGAACGACTATCTGTCGAAGAAGACCGGCGCGCGGGTGCTTTTGAAGCGCGAGGACCTGAGCCCGGTGCGCTCCTACAAGATCCGCGGCGCCTTCAACTTCTTCCGCAAGGCACTTGGCGAAGGCAATCAGGCCGAACTGTTCGTCTGCGCTTCCGCCGGCAATCATGCGCAGGGTTTCGCCTTCGTCTGCCGTCATTTCGGTAAAAAGGGCGTTGTATTCATGCCGGTGACGACGCCGCAGCAGAAGATCGACAAGACGCGGCTGTTCGGCGGCGACTTCGTCGAGATCAGGCTCGTCGGCGATTTCTTCGACGATTGCTATCGCGCCGCCATCGAATTCACCGAAAGCGCCGGCGCTCATATGGTGCCGCCCTTCGACCACAAGGACATCATCGAGGGACAGGCGACGGTCGCCTATGAGATCGCCCACCAGATGCCCGGCGCGGGCATGCCCGACATCGTCATGCTGCCGGTCGGCGGCGGAGGTCTGGCCGCAGGGGTGACGCACTACTTCGCCGATCAGGGGCGTGAGGCGCGCTTCGTCTTTTGCGAACCGGCAGGGGCGCCAAGCCTGCGCGAGAGCCTTGCGGCGGGAAAACGGCTCAAACTCGCCAAGGTCGATAATTTCGTCGACGGCGCGGCGGTCGCCGAGATCGGCCGTGAGCCCCTGCGTCACCTCAAGGACTTCGCCGCCGACACGGTGCGGTTGATCCCGGAAAACCGGCTCTGCGCGACCATGATCGAGATGCTCAATGTCGAGGGCGTGGTGCTGGAGCCGGCCGGCGCGCTGGCTATCGATGCGCTGAAGGATTTTTCCAGGAAGGAAATCCGCGGCAAGACCATCGTGGCGGTGGTTTCGGGCGGCAATTTCGATTTCGAACGGCTGCCGGACGTCAAGGAACGGGCACTGCGCTTCGAGGGCCTGAAGAAATACTTCATCATCCGCTTTCCGCAGCGGCCGGGCGCGCTGCGCGACTTCCTTGAAATGCTGGGGCCGGACGACGACATCGCCCGGTTCGAATATCTGAAGAAGTCGGCACGCAATTTCGGCTCGGTTCTGATCGGCATCGAAACCAAGGATCGCCGCAATTTCGACCTGCTGAAAGCGAATTTCGAGGCCGAAGGCGTCCAGTATCAGGATATCACCGACAACGAGACATTGGCCGGGTTCATCATATGAGCGGAAACGTCTTCATCGCCCTGTTTTCAGGCATCAATGTCGGCGGCAACCGCATCGTCAGGATGGCCGAGTTGCGGGCGTTCTTGGAGGATCTCGGGTTTTGCGATGTCGCTACCTACGTGCAGAGCGGCAACGCGGTGTTCCGGGCGAAGGAGGGAGACGCCGCCACGCTGACCAAACAGATCGAAGCGGCTTTCGAGGAGAAATGGGGTTTTCATTCGCGCATCATGGTGCGCGATCTCGGCTGGGTCGAACGGCTGGTCAGGGAAAATCCCTATCCGGAGATTGCCGAGGAGCCGACAAAGCTGCACGCGTATGCGCTGGAGCGCGCGCCTACCGCCGAGGAGGCGGCACGGCTGGCCGAAAGATGTACGGGTCCGGAGCGGTTCGAGATCAAGGGCGACGTGCTTTACCTGCATGCACCCGACGGACTGGGCAAATCGGTGTTTGCCAATCTCATTCCACGCGTACTGAAGGTACCGGGCACTGCGCGCAACTGGCGCTCGGTGCTGGCGCTGCTGGAGATGGCCGGCAAGCCCGGCGGCGGCTGATTAATGCCTGCCGTAATGCGTAGACAAGAGCCTACGCCGCCTCGGCGCGTTTCCAGTCGAACGTCAGCTCCTCGCGAAACGCAAAGCGTTTGATGTGGTCGGCGACGACGCTTTCGAGGCGTTCGATAGAGCCGGGGTCGTCGCTCGATACGGTGATGTGCAGCGCAGCTCCATCGGCATCCATGATGGTGCGGCCGAGCGAAAGGTCGATGGCGCCATGATTGGGATCGAATTCCACGGGGAATTTGTGCGCCCAATGTTTGCACAATTGCTGCAGATAACGGCTTGCATGTGCGGTGGTGACATCGGCATGGCTGATCGTCATGAAGGGATCTCCGAGGGTGAAACGCACGAAACGGTGCCCGCTTTCGAGGCGGGCGCTATCGCCGCATAGATAGGCGCAAGCTCGCCCGCCGCCATAGGCCGGCTGCCGACCGCTCGAAAAGGTGATCGATCACCAGCTTCCGGTGTTCGGCATCGACGCCCACGGTTCGGCCTTTGCCTTCGCCGGACCTTTCTGCAGAAGTTCGATCGAGATTCCGTCCGGCGACTTGACGAAAGCCATGTTGCCGTCGCGCGGCGGCCGGTGGATGGTGACACCGCTGTCCATCAGCCGCTGGCAGGTGGCGTATATGTCGTCGACTTCATAGGCGAGGTGGCCGAAATTGCGGCCGCCCTTGTAGTCTTCCGGGTCCCAATTGTAGGTGAGCTCGACCAGCGGTGCTTTCTCGTCGATGCCGCTTTGCTCGTCTTCCGGCGCGGCCAGGAAGATCAGCGTATAGCGGCCCTGCTCGTTCTCGTAGCGGCGCACTTCCTTCAGGCCGAGCTTGTTGCAGTAGAAATCGAGCGAAGCATCGATGTCGGCGACGCGAACCATGGTGTGCAGATAGCGCATGTGATTTCCTCGACTTGTTGGGTTGCGGCGCAACATAGGGGTGGGCCGTCCAAAGGGCAAATCCCAGGCGGCTGCCGGCGCCGCCAAAGAACAAATCCGGTATTCGCATAATGAACCGTGAAAAAAGGCACGTCAGGTCTTGCACTCACCGGAAGCCGCAGTGTTAATCTGGTGTCAAGAATCAGTTGCGGTGTTCTTGAAAAAAGGGGGCATTCTTATGGGGGAAAAAGCCTCTTTGACGGGGCGGTCCGAAACCCTTGGCGACGCCATGAAGCGCGACGAAGGCGGCGATGCCGTCGATCTGACCGAAATATCCGGCGCCATCAAGTGGTTCGATGTAGCCAAGGGCTATGGCTTCATCCTCCCGGATGACGGCGTTTCAGGCGACATCCTCCTCCATGTGACATGCCTTAGACGGGATGGTTTCCAGACTGCTCTGGAGGGAGCGCGCGTTGTCTGCCTCGTCAAGCAGGGCGAGCGCGGATTGCAGGCTTTCCGGGTTCTCTCGATGGATGTCACCACAGCGGTCCATCCCGCGGAAATGCAGGAACAGCGCACCCATGTCTCGGTGACACCCGAAAGCGGGCTGGAACGTGCCTTGGTGAAGTGGTTCAACCGCACCAAGGGGTTTGGTTTCCTGACCCGGGGCGAGGGCACCGAGGACATCTTCGTCCATATGGAAACCTTGCGTCGCTACGGCATCACCGAGCTTCGGCCGGGGCAGGTCGTGCTTGTCCGCTTCGGGCGCGGCGACAAAGGCCTTATGGCTGCCGAAATCCACCCCGATATGGGAACCTTGCCGGTCGCGCATTAGGGCGGTTGCCGAGGATTTTCGCATGACACATAGGAACTGGCTGACGGCGGGCGCAATGTGCGTCCTGGCTGCCGTCATCGTCGCCGCGGGCGCCTATTTCTATTTGCCTGCACCGACGGCGGCCGACAGCCGGGTGATGACCCTGCCGGTGGACCCGACGCCGCTGGTCGTGGCGACGAAAGGCGGAGATCGCTCCTTTTCCATCGAAATCGCCGACACCGATGCTGAACGCGAGGCCGGCTTGATGTATCGCCAGGACATGGCGGACGATCACGGCATGTTGTTCGTCTTCGACATGCAGCAGCAGGTCAACTTCTGGATGCAGAACACGCCGATGCCGCTTGACCTGGTTTTTATCGGCCAGGATGGCAAGATCCGGGCGGTCAAGCACGGCGAGCCGCAATCCCAGGCGCTGATTTCGCCCGGCGTGCCGGTGCGCTTCGTGCTTGAGCTCAAGGCGGGCACCGCCGCCAGGAACGGTATCGATTATGGCGACCTGGTGCGCCATCCGGCCGTTGGCACCATATCAGGCCCCGAGGTGCCGCCATCGGACAATGGCGATGCGCCGAACGGCGGTGGCGGTTGAGGACGCGGGCAGTATAGCCGATGCAGTTTTTTTCCCATGACGGGTTCGATATCGCCTTCCTCGACCGCCAGCCGGAATCGGGCCGGGGCGATCCTGTGCTGATGATCCATGGCTTTGCCTCCAGCCATTACGTCAACTGGGTTTCGCCCGGCTGGTTCAAGACGCTGAACGATGACGGCTACCGCGCCATTGCGCTGGACAATCGCGGCCACGGCTCGTCATCGAAAAGCTACGAAGAGGCAGATTACACCCCGGCCCGGATGGCCTCGGACGCGGCTGCTTTGCTCGATCATCTCGGCATCGGGCGCGCCCATGTCATGGGCTATTCGATGGGCGCGAGGATAGCGGCATTCCTGGCGCTGTCGGATCCCGACAAGGTGGCGACGCTGGTCTTCGGCGGTCTCGGCATCGGCATGATCGACGGCGTCGGCGATTGGGATCCGATCGCGGCAGCCCTTCTTGCCGACGATCCGGCCAAGACCACTCATCCCCGCGGCCGTTCGTTTCGCGCCTTCGCCGACCAGACTCGCAGCGACCGCCGGGCGCTCGCGGCCTGCATCGCCACCTCCCGCGAGTTGCTGAGCGAGGATGAAATTGCCCGGATCGCCCAGCCGACGCTGATCGCCGTCGGCACCACCGATGACATTGGCGGCTCGCCCGACGAACTTGCCGCACTGATGCCCAACGCCAAGGCTTTCCACATCGAAGGCCGTGACCATATGCTGGCCGTCGGCGACAAGACCTTCAAGCGGCGTGTGCTGGAATTCTACGCCGAAAATCCGCTTTGACCCGGCGTAAGAGCCCGATAAACCGAAAGGCACAAGCCCGATATCACGCCGGTTTTTGCAGCGCTTCGAGCGACCGGGTGAGATTCAGCCTAGCCTGCTGCTCGAAGCGCCGGCGGAATTCCTCGCTGTGGAAGATGTGCGGGCGTGTCAGGAAGCTGTTCAGCACCGCGCCACGTCCGGCCCGCCATATCGGCTCCTCCACCCATTGATATTCGGCGCGGATCGCGCGCTCATAGGCATCGAATGCATCCGGCGCTGCGCCGAGGATCGACAGGTCCATGTCCAGGAAAAGAGCGGCGTCACGCACCGCGGCCGTGTCTTCGAAGTCCGGCAACTGGTGTGTTGCGGTGGCAAGGATCATGGCGCAGATGCAGCCGAGGCGCTGGGCGTCGATGCGGCCCGCGAGCTTTTTTTCCGCGAGCGCTGCGCTTTGCGCCTCGTTGTCCTTGGCCCGGCTGTCATAGACGGCGTCGTGGAACCAGATCGCCGCCTCGACGGCCTCGGGATCGCCGAGCAGCTTCTGGTACTCGCCGGCGAGCGCCAGCATCGCCTCGATATGGGCAAGGTTGTGGTAGTGGCGATCCCGTCCCTCATAGAGGACGGAAAGCTCGCGTTTGAGGGCATTGTCGAGCAAGAGTTCATTTTCCATGCCGGCTTGAATTCCCGCGAACCAAATCCATTTGACAGAGCACTAAGGAAAATTGAGTTCAATCGTGCTATGATCTGGCTTATATGTGCGGCCCGATATTAGGCAAGGCGGCAGGACGACGTCGATGAACAGCATCAGCATTTCCCGACACAGCGCGTTGCAGCCGGTCGATCCGATCTGGCGCTCGATCCGTGACGAAGCGATGGACGCGGTCAATCGCGACCCGCTGCTCGCCGCCTTCCTCTATTCGACCATCCTCAACCAGGAGAGCCTGGAGGAGGCGGTCATCCACCGGCTGGCCGAGCGGTTGGCGCACCAGGACATAGGCTCCGATCTCATCCGCCAGACCTTCAAGTCGATGCTGGCCGACGACAAGGACTGGCCGACCACCGTGCGTGTCGACATCCAGGCCTATTACGACCGCGACCCGGCCTGCGACCGCTTCATCATGCCGGTGCTCTACTTCAAGGGTTTTCACGCCATCCAGACCCACAGGCTGGCGCATTGGCTGTGGAACCAGGGGCGCAAGGATTTCGCGCTCTATCTGCAAAGCCGTTCGTCCTCGGTCTTCCAGACCGATATCAATCCGGCGGCCCGCATCGGCAAGGGCATCTTCATCGACCACGCCACCGGTCTGGTCGTCGGCGAGACAGCGGTCGTCGAGGACGACGTGTCGATCCTGCACGGTGTCACGCTCGGCGGCACCGGCAAGGCCGGCGGAGATCGCCACCCCAAAATTCGTCGTGGCGTCTTGATCGGTGCCGGCGCCAAGATTCTCGGCAACATCGAAATCGGCCATTGCTCTAAGATCGCCGCCGGTTCGGTGGTGCTGTCGCCGGTGCCGCATAACAAGACGGTCG
The DNA here is from genome assembly GCF_006442375.1 of Mesorhizobium sp. B2-2-4. Classification (NCBI taxonomy): domain Bacteria; kingdom Pseudomonadati; phylum Pseudomonadota; class Alphaproteobacteria; order Hyphomicrobiales; family Phyllobacteriaceae; genus Mesorhizobium; species Mesorhizobium sp. B2-2-4. The sequence continues at coordinate 350,199 of NZ_VFWB01000007.1, forward strand.
CAGGCGTGCCGGCTCGCGTCGTCGGCGAGACCGGCTGCGACCAGCCGTCGCGCCAGATGGACCAGCTTCTGCCGTCGCAGACGATGGACCAGGTCGTCAGCTTCGACATCTAGTTTTACTGAGGGGCGTCGCGGAGTTTCGCACTGCTCGCGCCGGCGGTTTCGATTGCCGTGCAATACGGCGAGCTTGCCTTTACATGGCCATCGTCGACGTGTCAGAAGCGCCCTTCAAACGAGCAAGCCCGACGATTGGAGAAGACTGTTGAAGCCTGACGAAATCAGAAAGCTGGACGCCTATTTCAAGCGCGTCTTCCAGAACCCCAAGCTCGAGGTCAAGGCACGGCCGCGCAAGGAGGATTCGGCCGAAGTCTATGTCGGCGACGAATTCCTCGGCATCGTCTTCAAGGACGAGGATGACGGCGACTACAATTTCTCGATGGCGATCCTCGACATCGATCTGGGCTGATCCTTGCATCCCATGGCGATGCCGGACGCAAACGCGACCGGCCTTTCCCGTCAACGTCCGGCCTTTAGGACACGCCCGGCCTCGGCGGTGATTGCCGCGTCAAGCGCCTGCCAATCCCCCAGAAATTCCTTCGGGAAGCGATAGGTGAGGCTGAGATCCTCGCCGACATGGATGTCGCGCTCGCAAGGCGCCAGCGATTGTTCTGCTGCCGGCCCGCTCAGGCAGCGGGCCACGAATGGGTCCTTGCCGGGCCGGTTGCCGACAACGAGCACCTCGTTGAGGTAACCTGATTTCGCGTTGAAACCGTAAATCGTCGTGCCGCCCGGACCTGCCGTGCCGGGCTGCACGATCAGCGCGCTGTAGATCGGCCCGAAACGTCCGCTCATGTCGCGAGACATCATTTGCGGTTCGAAGGACAGGAAGACGATGCTTTTGGCTGGCCCCGTGTGGTTGAAATCGCCGCGGGCGGCCTCGCTGTAGCCATCCATCTGGGGATAGCGCAGATAGAGGTCGAGCCGCGAGGCGATGCCGTCGCGCCGCGCCTGTTCGAAACGGATAAAATTGGCAGGCACGGCGATGACATTGTTGCCGACCACCACCTTGCGCATCGTCGCATCATCCGTGTAGCCGGCCATGGCGATCGAATGGCCGAACCATTTGCCGCCCAGGCTGATTGCGACCGACAGCAGGGCGAGTGCTGCGAAGGCGTAGAACACCCGCTTCATCAGCGTGGAATCGACCACGGTGAATTGGGGGTCGTCGGCGATCGCTGCCTGCTTCATCTCTGTCCCCGGATTCCTGTCCCGTGACGGCACGCATCGCACGGCACGGCTCTTGCAGTCCTTCCAGCGACTGTGCGATTTCATGGTAAACGGAAGGTAAAGATGGGCCCGGTTGAGCTAACTGCGTTCGCTTTTCCTGTCGGGTTGACGGCTTGCGGGCTGGTCGGATCGGCGATGGAGTTGGTTGCCGGGCGCAAGGTCGCGTTCACCGAGCCTTATGTGTCCTCCGCGCACGTACTGCGTTCGCTCGCCGCCACCGCGTGCGCCGGGCCGTTCATGCTGCTCAACGATGCCTTGGACGCCCGCCGCGACGGTCGCATTTCGTCGGTGGCGCTGATTTCCTGTGGCTGCACGGCGGTCGCCTGGACGCTGGCGCTCGGCATCGTTCTTGTGGCCGTTGCGTGTTGGGAGGTGCCAACCTAGGGTCGTTCGACTTTCAGGCTTGAGACGAATCGGAGACCAGAAAATGCCGCTTTATGCGATCGATGGCACCGAACCGAACTTCGCGGATGCGGGCTCAAACTGGATCGCGCCCGATGCGACGCTGATCGGCGACATCAGCATCGGCCGCAATGCCGGCTTCTGGTTCGGCGTCGTCATCCGCGGCGACAATGAACCTGTCGTGATCGGCGCCGACACCAACGTGCAGGAGCACACGGTCATGCACACCGATCCCGGCTTCCCGCTGACCATTGGCGAAGGCTGCACGATTGGACACCGGGCCATGCTGCATGGCTGCACCATTGGCGACAACAGCCTGATCGGCATGGGCGCAATCGTGCTCAACGGCGCCAGGATCGGCAAGAATTCGCTGGTCGGCGCCGGCGCGCTGGTCACCGAAGGCAAGGAATTCCCGGACAATTCGCTGATCGTCGGCTCGCCGGCCAAGGCGATCAGGGTGCTGGACGAGACGGCGATCGCGAGGCTGCGAGCCTCGGCCGCGCACTATGTCGCCAACGGCAAGCGCTTCAAGGCGGGGTTGAAGAAGGTCTAGGCCAGAAATGGCGGAGCCGGCCCGGGGACGGGGCCGGCTCCTTAGACCCGGTCGTTGGGACGGGGAGGGTGGGGACTCGACCGGGTTTCTCCTTAGGCGCATCGCCTTGATGCGTAGCGCCTGGTCTCTGGTTCACGCGTGCCGGTCCCCTAACGCTGCGCGTTGATCGCCATGGATCGACGCCGTCAGCGGACGCTGGCGACCGCGTCGGCGCGGCCGTCGTTGATCGTCACCCAGACGCCGGAATTGGTATCCGACTGTCGCTTGAGGTAGGTGTAGTCGGTGTCCGTCCAGGACAGGACCTTGGTTTCCAGATTGTCGAGGATGAATTCGCCGAGGCTGGTGCGCACGGTCAGCACCGCGTGGCCGTCACCGTTCGGCTGGCGCGCGACCGTCATCAACAGGTTGCCGGCCGGAACGCCGGCGTCCATCAGCTCGCGGCGCTTTTCCAGCGCGTAGTCCTCGCAATCGCCATAGCCATTGTCGGGATAGGCCCAATATTCCTCGACGCCGTTGTTTTCCATGTCGGTGCGCGGCTTGACGCGGGTATTGACCGAATTGTTGATGCTGAGGATCGTCGCCCACAGCTTGCGGGTCAGTTCGACCGGCGCCCCCTTGGGTGTCCGCTCGCTGCATTCGCCCGGTATGCGCTGGCAGAATTCATAGTGTCCGACAGGCTGTGTGGTGCGGCCGCCGGTGTGCATATAGGCCGGTCCCGCGGCATATGCTGATCCCCAAGCGGAAAGCTGCATCGCCATTGCCATCAGCAACAGCTTGCCTCTCGTTTTCTTCATTGTTTTTGTCTCCCCGTTCGAGGGAGACATTGCCACAGGTGGATTTATTCGACGCAAAAGCGCGCAGTAGATATTGAGTAAAACGTCCCTAGAATAGGTATCAAATTTGAAACTTTTGAGTGGTCAATCGTTGTCGTGAAATACAAAAAAACCGGCCGCGAAGGCCGGTTTTGATCTTAACGCTGTTCGGCCTTCAGGCGCGCGGCGTGTTGAATTCCGAATCGAGCGTCTCAGGCCGCTGGATGACGGCGAATTCGATGGCGACGCCATCCTCGAAATGACGCACGATCTGTCCGCGCATGGTGCCGAGCATGACCTGGACGCCGATCGCCGGCTTGACGTCGATCTCGATCGCGGCGCCGGAGAGCGACAGGTCGATGATGCGGCACTGGTACTGACGGCCGTCGGTGAGCTGCAGGATGCTGGTCGGGTTGCGGGGGGCGACGCGCTCGTGGCGGCGGTCTTCCGGCAGATCGAGCTCGTGCTTGTTGGCGAGCCACGTCAATTGCGCGGCGAGCTTGTCCTTCTTGCGGTCCGACGCAATCACCGTCATTGCGAAACCGTCCTGCAAGGTGCGGGTGACGACGCCTTCTATGCGGCCGATATGGTCGACATAGGCGATGACCTTTTCACCGGGCATGCCGATGCGGTCCGTGCGAAACGCGACGTTACCCGGCGACATATCGACGACCTGGCAAGGATGTTCGGTGCGGTCTTCCAGCATGAAGCGCCCGTATATCTTGACCCGGACGCGCTGAAAGTTACGTCTCTCAGCTTGGGACGGCGCGTAGTCGACCGCCGCTGACCTCATGACTGCCTACACCCCGTTTGGCATCCCCGCGCGCCGATGCCAGGGACTTCATCCCAGAACTACAGCAAAGCGGGTTAACAAAGGGGAAAAACGGGCAGGCGGGGCTGTAGGATCGTCAACTATTCCTCGCGCCCGCCATCGAAGACGACGAGGTGGCGGATGCGGCGCGCTCGGCCGAGCGCGGAGATGGTTTCGGGCGCCTCCAGTTCGGCGGGAACAAGCGAGGGAACGTCGATCGCCGGCCGGCTCGCCAGCAACTCTTTTTCGGGATCGATGACACGGATCGAATCGATCAACGCGTCCGTGAGCGGGTCGGCGCCCAGCCAGAACGGCTTCTCCACAGCGCTGATCACGCCAAGGCAACGCGGGTTTTCGACGCCGCCATCCAGCGGCAAGGCAAGCAGTTCGAACTTGTTGGAACGGCCGTTGCGGCTGAAGCCCTCGAACATGATCAGCACGACGGATTTCTGGTCGAACACGCCATGGATCAGCTTCGAGACCAGCCGCTGGTCCTTCTCGCGCCATAGCGAGGGAAAGGAGAACCCCTTGAGTTCGCGGCCATAGGAGGCGCAGAGCCTTGTGCCGGCCAGCCGGAACACCGCTTGCCCACGCGTGTCCCTTTCCAGGATGAAGGTGTCGGCCAGCAGCGACTTGATATCGGCCGGCTCCACTTCCGAGCGCTTCGGGGCAGGGCGTCCATCACGCAAGCGGTTCCAATACTGGAACAGCGTGATCGATCCGTTCTGGTTCATGCTAAGCAGCTCCGCGCATTCTGTCGTCTGATGTCCCATCGGTGAACAGAAGGGCGCCCTCCGATGACCTACATGCGTTGCGGAGCAGGAAGCGTGCCAGCGTCGTTAACACTTGTTCACGGGTCGGGGCCGTTAAGGTTAACAAGTGGTTTACGTTGCGCCCGGTCGAGCCGCGTGGCACACAAAAACCACTCCAGAAGCGGTCGTTTCGCGACGATCGGCAGCACTTCAGTCAAGAGTTCGGGGGAACAGGGGACTCGACAGCCGTTCAAGGGAAACCTTGGACGGCTTTCTTTTGATTCGGCACTTTTGATTCGCGCTCGGCGATTCGCCCTTTGTGGTCCGGCGGGCAGTGGTCTAGATGCTCGCAACGACGAATCCTGGACCGAGTGCTAGTGCGCATGAGTGAACCTGTAAGCCCACCGGAAATAGAACAGGCGGATCGCGAGCCCGAGCCGCGTCGCGAGCCGATCTTCAACCTGCCGCCGATCGTGCTGGCGGTGATCGCCATTTGCGTGGCCATCTACCTGTTGCAGCAATACGTGCTGAGTGATGCTCAGCAAATGACACTGCTTTACGATGGGGCCTTCATCCCTGTCCTCTACACCGGCCAATACGGCTTCGACTGGTTCCTGTTCACGCGGCCCTTCACCTATGCCTTCATGCATGGTGGATTTGCCCATATCGCCATCAACATGGTCTGGCTCGCTGCCTTTGGCTCGCCGCTGGCCAATCGGCTCGGAGCCTTCTGGTTCGCGTTGTTCTTCGCCGCGACGGGACTGGCTTCAGTGGCGCTTTTCTGGGCCATGCATCCATATGGCGAAGCGCCGCTGGTCGGCGCTTCCGGTGCGATATCGGGCATGATGGGAGCGGCGGCACGCTTTGGCTTCCGTACGGATCGTTCGGCGGGCAAAGCCGCTTTCGCCGGCCCCGTGCTGCCGATCGCAATGGTGCTGCGCTCGCGTGGCGTGATGATCTTCCTTGCCGTTTGGATGGTGATCAACCTTGTCACCGGCCTTGTCGGCTTCGCCCCCGGGGTCGACAGCCAGATCGCCTGGGAGGCTCACATTGGCGGCTTTGTCGCCGGCTTCTTCAGCTTGCGCTGGTTCGACAGGCGCTGGCAGCCGCTCGACTGGGAGACGACCGACCACCGCACTTGAAATGCAACCGATCGCGGCGCACGATGTTCACTCTTACGTGAAAGCCGGTCACGGCAGGAACCGGTTGGCAGAGTAGAGGAGGACGCCATGACGGTTAAGGCCATTCTCGAGCAAAAAGGCCACGACGTGTTGACGCTCGGGCCGAACGAAAAACTGAGCGAAGCCATCCGTATCCTTGCCGAACACAGGATCGGGGCGTTGGTCATCACCAATGGAGACCGCAAGATCGTCGGCATCCTGTCCGAGCGCGACATCGTGCGCGTCGTCGCCAGGGAAGGCGCTGCCGCGCTCGACATAGCCGTTCGTTCCGCGATGACGCCGAAAGTGAAGATCTGCAACGAGAACCACACCGTCAACGAGGTGATGGAGATCATGACCCGGGGCCGCTTCCGCCATCTTCCGGTGGAAAAGGACGGCATGCTCGACGGCATCGTGTCGATCGGTGACGTGGTCAAGCGTCGCATCGAGGATGTCGAGCGCGAGGCTGAGGAAATCCGCGCCTATATCGCTACCGCCTGAGCGGCAAGCAACCGCCGGCCGCGCAAACGGTCGGCGGGGCGATAGTTACCTGTTGTCGAGTTCGGAGCGGACGAGTTGGAGCCCGCGCCGCGTGATGCGGTAGGGGCCGCCGCCCGACGACGAAACCGCCTTCTTGCGCTTCAGCTTCCGAAACAGGTCGAGATCGACGTCGGGGTAGTGCCAGCCGTCGCGGGTCAGGCATTTGACGGAGGCGATCCGTTTCTTCTCACTTTTTTCGATCTCAATGCGTCCGCCCTGCGCGAGCAGGTGCAGAACGCGTTGTTCAATACGCGAAATATCCATGGGAGAGTATCCGGGAAAACAACAAAAGCCGCCGCCGCGAAGCTTCGCGGCGCGGGGTTTCAGGTTTTCTGCCCTGCCTCGCTATGAGGTCAGGGCCTTACCGGGACTGAGCGTAAGTGGACATCCACTCTCCATTGGGATGGATGGCCTATAGGCGAAAGCGGCGGAAAAGGCCAGCGGGCGGCTTTACGCTTGTCTCGGGAGGCGGTTTGCACTAGCGAAGTTGCAAATCAGGATGTGCAAAACGCACGTTTCCATCGTTCTACTACGCAGGCCACCATGAGCATCATCGATACCCGCACGCCCGACGCGAAACGCCTGATCCCCGGCGCCACCGGCGACTGGGAAATCATCATCGGGCTCGAGGTCCATGCGCAGGTGACATCGGAAGCAAAACTGTTTTCCGGCGCTTCGACGTCGTTCGGTGCCGCCCCCAACGCCAATGTCAGCCTGGTCGATGCCGCAATGCCCGGCATGCTGCCCGTCATCAACGAGGAATGCGTCAAGCAGGCGATCCGGACCGGCCTCGGGCTAAAGGCGCAGATCAACCACAAGTCCGTCTTCGACCGGAAGAACTACTTCTACCCGGACCTGCCGCAGGGCTACCAGATTTCGCAGTTCAAGCAGCCGATCGTCGGCGAGGGCACGGTGATCGTCTCCGTAGGGCCCGACCGCCAGGGCGAGTTCGAGGACATCGAGGTCGGCATCGAGCGCCTGCATCTGGAGCAGGATGCCGGCAAGTCGATGCACGACCAGCATCCGACCATGTCCTATGTCGATCTCAACCGCTCCGGCGTGGCGCTGATGGAAATCGTGTCGAAACCGGACATGCGTTCGGCCGACGAAGCCAAGGCCTATGTCACCAAACTGCGCACCATCGTGCGCTATCTCGGCACCTGCGACGGCAACATGGACGAAGGCTCCATGCGCGCGGACGTCAATGTTTCGGTGCGCCGGCCGGGCGGCGAATTCGGCACGCGCTGCGAGATCAAGAACGTCAATTCGATCCGCTTCATAGGCCAGGCGATCGATTTCGAGGCGCGCCGGCAGATCGCTATCATCGAGGATGGCGGCACGATTGACCAGGAAACGCGGCTGTTCGACGCCGTCAAGGGCGAAACCCGTTCGATGCGCACCAAGGAAGAGGCGCACGACTACCGCTATTTTCCAGATCCCGACCTGTTGCCGCTGGAATTCGACCAGGCCTATGTCGAAGCGCTGGCCAAGGAACTGCCGGAACTGCCCGACGACAAGAAGGCGCGATTGATCTCCTCGCTCGGCCTCTCGACTTACGATGCCTCGATCCTGGTGTCGGAAAAGCCGATCGCCGACTATTTCGAGAAGGTGGCCGCCGGCCGCGACGGCAAGCTCGCCGCCAACTGGGTTATCAACGACCTGCTTGGGCAATTGAACAAAGCTGGAAAGGACATTGAAAATGCTCCGGTTTCGCCGGATCAGCTCGGTGCCATCATCGATCTGATCAAGGACGGCACCATCTCCGGCAAGATTGCCAAGGACCTGTTCGAGATCGTCTGGAACGAGGGCGGCGACCCGCACCAACTGGTCGAGAGCCGCGGCATGAAACAGGTTACCGACACCGGCGCTATCGAAAAAGCGGTGGACGAGGTGATCGCGGCCAACCCGGACAAGGTCGAGCAGGCGCGCGCCAAGCCGACCATGGCCGGCTGGTTCGTCGGCCAGGTGATGAAGGCGACCGGCGGCAAGGCCAACCCACAGGCCGTCAATGACCTGGTCAAGGCCAAGCTGGGCATCGAGTAGGCTATGTTCGTGCGCACCGCCGGGGATCGCGACCTCGCCGCCATCCGGGCGCTGCTGGTCGAGACTTGGCATGCGACTTACGACGCCATCTATGGCGCCGAACGGGTGACAGAGATCACCGATGCGTGGCATTCGATCGCCTCGCTCAAGGCGCGGCTGGCGAAGCCAAACAGCGAGTTCCTCGTCGCCGACGATGGCCAGCGCATTGGCGGCATGGCATTTGCCGAAGCGCTCGATGGCGGCGGCGTGGTCATGCTGAAGCAGCTTTACGTGCAGCCCGGCCTGCAGGGCCGGGGCATCGGCGGCATGCTTCTCGACGAGATCATCGAAAGCTTCCCTGAGGCCCGCGCCATCCGGCTGGAAGTGGAAGAGAAGAACACGCGCGCAATTGCCTTCTACCAGGCGAACGGCTTCGTCCAGACCGGCCGCACCGACAATTGCGGTTCGGCCCAATCCGCTATACCGGCGCTCGTCTATGAAAGGCCGCTTGCCGCATAGCGGCGGACCTTTCGGGTGCGCAATCCGGCGGTCGAATTCAGCGATCGAGCCGCAGCCTAACTGGTGGAGACGTCCACATTGTCGATCAGCCTGGTCTTGCCCAGCCAGGCGGCGGCGAGCAGGCGGCCCTCGTGCCCGCGGCGCCACGGCGTCAGCGTCCGGCTCTCGCGAGCTTCGACATAATCGATCTTGTGGAAGCCGGCCGCGAGTAGGGCGCGGCTGGCTTCGCCTGTCGCGCCGTTCTGGTCGGCGCCGGCCGCCAGCGCCGCGGCTGCCTTGCGGAGGATCACGTTGAGCCGGCGGGCGATCTGGAGTTCGGCCTCACCGAGATAGGCGTTACGCGATGACATGGCGAGGCCATGCGCGTCGCGGATCGTCGGCGCGCCGATGATTTCGACGGGCAGGTCGAGGTCGCGGCAGAGCTGCCTGACGACGCACAATTGCTGATAATCCTTTTCGCCAAAGACCGCGACGTCGGGCGACGCCTGCAGGAGCAGCTTCGCCACGACGGTGGCGACGCCTTCGAAAAAAGTCGGTCGAAAATCCGATTCGAGCCCGGCGGAGGGACCGCCGACCGAGATTTTGGTGGCAAAGCCGGCAGGATACATCTCACCAACCCCAGGCGTGTAGGCAAGATCGGCTCCGGCCAAAGCCAGCTGGTCGAGATCGCGGGCGAGCTGACGTGGATATTTGTCGAGATCCTCGCTCGGCGCGAACTGCGTCGGGTTGACAAAGATCGAGACGATGCAGCGCTCGGCTCTTTCAAGCGCGATCCTGACCAGCGATAGGTGCCCTTCGTGCAAGGCGCCCATTGTCGGCACCATGGCGACGCGAAGGCCGTCGCGCCGCCAGTCGCGGATCCGCGCGCGAAGGCCGGCGACCGTGTCGACGACGAGGGGCCGGCTCATCGGTTGTCCTTGCCCAAGGTGGCCGAAAACACATTTTCGGAACCGGGGAATGTCCGGTCTCGTACCTCGCTGGCGTAACGTGCGGCCGCCTGCGAGACCACGCTGCGCAAATCGGCGTACTCCTTGACGAATTTCGGCACGCGGTCGACGGTGAGCCCGACCATGTCGTCTATGACCAGGATCTGGCCGTCGCAAACGCCACTCGCGCCGATGCCGATAGTCGGAATGGCGATGCGGCGGGTGATTTCGGCCGCGACCGCTTCGACCGTGCCCTCGATGACCATCGAAAAGGCGCCGGCTTCTTCGACGGCGCGCGCATCGGCAAACAGCGCTGCCGCATTCTCGTCGGTCCGGCCCTTGATCCTGTAGCCGCCATCCTTCTCGACGGATTGCGGCAGCAGGCCGATATGGCCCATGACCGCGATGCCGGCATCGACGACTGCGGTGATCTGCCGGGCCATACCGACGCCGCCCTCGAGTTTCACAGCCTGGCAGCCGGTTTCGCCAACGATACGCCGCGCCGAGGCAACCGCTTGGGCCGCCGAATCCTCATAGCTGCCGGCCGGCATGTCGACGACGACGCAAGCCCTGGCCGAGCCGCGCATCACCGCTTGCCCATGCGCGATCATCATCTCCAGCGAGGCGCCCAGCGTCGTTTTGTGGCCATGCAGGACCATTGCGACGCTGTCGCCGACGAGGAGCAGATCGACATGCTCGTCGAGCAGGCGGGCGATGGGGTAGGTATAGGCGGTGAGACAGACGATCGGCACGTCACGCTTTCGGCGGCGAATGGCATCGGCGCCGATGCGAATGTCGGCGGTCGGCGATTTCCTGGCCAATCGTCACCTCCCTCGGCCAACGGTCGGCCGGATACCCGCACGGGGCGCGCGCAGAGCTTTAGAAAGGCTGAGGGTGCTTGGCAAGCACCATACGGCGCCGGCAATGCATCACAGGCTTGTGTCGCCTTACCGGCGCGCCATTTGCGCCCTCTTGGCGGCAAGCCCCTTGCCTTCACGAAGGGCTGACGCCATAAGCAGGAAACGGACGCCATCGGCGCGAGGGTTTGAAGATGAAGACTTTCCTTACGCAGTTTTTCACCTGGTGGAACGGCCAGACGCTTGGCACGCGCCTGCACACTTGGCGGCACGGCAGGAAGGTCGGGCAGGACGAGGTGGGCAACGTCTACTACGAAGGCGGTGTCGATTCCGAAGGACGCACGCGCCGCTGGGTCATCTATCGCGATTATTCCGAGGCTTCTTCTATCCCGCCCGGCTGGCACGGCTGGATTCATCACCGCGTCGACGTCGCGCCGCCGAGCGACGATTACAAGCCGCGCGACTGGCAGAAACCGCATCAACCGAACCTGACCGGCTCGCCCTCAGCCTATCGTCCGAAGGGCTCGGTGCTGACCAACCAGCACCGCCCGCAGGTCACCGGCGACTACGACGCCTGGACGCCCGGATCATAAGCGGGCGTCGATCCTTTATCGCCACAATTGGTGTTTAGCTGCTTGCTGATCAGAAAACGGCGACTAGCCTTTGTGATAGAGAATCACCCGGGCGCTAACCACCGGTATCCCTGCATGAGCATTTCCAGCCTGACATCGATGGGCGCACTGATAGTAGCCGCCGGGCTCACCGTTAGCACCGCGGCACTTGCCGCTTCGCCAACGCCGGCCGCACCCGCGCCGGCGCCGGGATCGGACCGAATCACCAACCCGGTCGCCGAATTCGCCGGCATCGACAAGATCACCGGCCGCATCATCACCTTCGACGTCTATATCGACGAGACGGTGCAGTTCGGTGCTTTGCAGGTGACGCCGCGCGTCTGCTACTCCCGGCCGCAGAACGAGGAGCCGAAGACCGATTCTTTTGTCGAAGTCGACGAGATCACGCTCGACCGCAAGATCCGCCGCATCTTCACTGGCTGGATGTTTGCCGAAAGCCCTGGTCTCAATGCCGTCGAGCATGCCGTCTATGACGTCTGGCTGAAGGCCTGCAAGCAGAAGTCGGATGTGCCAGCGCCCGATTCGGCCAAGACCGATGCGGCCAAGCCCGATACGGCCCAGCCGAATGCCACGGCCGCTCCGGCTGCGGCCGAACCGGAAGCCACGGAACCGCCTACGACCAGCACCAACTGATCCTTCGGAACCGCCCTGAGGGCAACGCGTTGGGCCCTGACGGCCACACGATGCGCGCCGGGAGGATTTTCCGATGTCTGCCAGAAAGCGGATCACCGCCAGCATCAAGGAACTGCTTGAGCTCGAAAAGGGCTTCTGGACAGGCGATTCGGCATTTTTCGCGGCCAATGCCGACACCGAGTGCCTCGTGGCATTTCCGCAGATGGCCCAGACCATGAGCAATGCCGATCTCGCCGAAACCGCCGCCGATCCCAAGCGATGGCGTGATCTCGAGATCGATCTCAAGGGCGTGGTCGAACCAGGCAGCGACATCGTCATCCTGGCCTATGAGGCGCATGCCGTGAAGGGCAATGGCGAAGCCTACGCGGCGCTGGTCAGCACCGGCTATGTCCATCGCGTCAACGGCTGGAAGATGATGTTCCATTCGCAGGCTCCGCTGGAAACGAAGGTCCGCTGACGGGCTGGATCATCAGGGGAAAAACACCGCTTCACCCTTCAGCGCGTCGGCCAGCATCTTCTCGTATTTGCCGCGCGGCACGTCGATTGCGCCGAAGCGCTTGAGGTGTTCGGTGGTGAACTGCGTGTCGAGCAGTGCGAAACCGCGCGCCTGCAGGCGTTCGACGAGATGCACAAGGCAGATCTTCGAAGCATCCGTTTCCCGGGAAAACATGCTTTCGCCGAAGAACACCCTCCCCAGGGAGACACCGTAGAGGCCGCCGACCAGCCGCTCCTCGCGCCAGGCCTCGACAGAATGGCAATGGCCGATGCGATGCAACTGCACATAGGCCTCCCGGATCGGCGCGTTGATCCAGGTGGAACGGCGCTCCTCGCGCCTTTCGGCGCAGCCATCGATCGTCGCCTCGAAATCGAAGTCGAAACGGATGTCGAAGAGGTTTCGCCGAAGCGCCTTCTTCAGACTTTTCGGCGTGTGGAAGCGGTCGAGCGGAATGATGCCGCGCGTCTCCGGCCGCACCCAGAACACTTCCGGATCGGCGGCGCTTTCGGCCATCGGGAAGACGCCCGAGGCGTAGGCCTTGAGCAGAAGGTCGGTCGGGATACGATAGCCTGGCGCGTAGGGGCGAGTCATCGCTTCATTATAGCGGCAAGTCCGGGGCTATTCGCCTTTGGCCAGATATTTTTCCAGCCAGTGGATGTCATAGTCGCCATTGGCGATGTCGGCGTTGCCGACGAGGTCGCGAAACAGCGGCAACGTCGTCTTGATTCCGTCGACGACGAATTCGTCCAGCGCCCGGCGCAGCCGCATCATGCATTCGACGCGGTTGCGCCCGTGCACGATCAGCTTGCCGATCAGGCTGTCGTAGTAAGGCGGGATCTTGTACCCTGAATAGACGCCGGAATCGACACGGATGCCAAGGCCGCCTGGCGTGTGGAAATGGGTGATCGTGCCGGGCGAGGGCGTGAAGGTGCGCGGATCCTCTGCATTGATGCGGCACTCGATGGCATGGCCCTGGAAGCGGATGTCTTCCTGCTTGACCGAAAGACCGCCGCCCGAGGCGACACGGATTTGCTCATGCACCAGATCGATGCCAGTGATAGCCTCCGTCACCGGATGCTCGACCTGCAGGCGCGTGTTCATCTCGATGAAATAGAACTCGCCATTCTCGTAGAGGAACTCGATCGTGCCGGCGCCGGAATAGCCGAGGTCGGCGATGGCGTTGGCGCAGATATCGCCGATGCGCGAGCGTTCCTCGGCGTTGAGGGCGGGTGAGTTGGCCTCTTCCCAGACTTTCTGGTGGCGGCGCTGCAAGGAGCAGTCGCGCTCGCCGAAATGCACGCCCCGGCCAAAGCCGTCGCCGAACACCTGAACCTCGATATGACGCGGTTTTTGCAGGTACTTTTCAATATAGACGGCGTCATCGCCGAAGGCCGCGCCCGCTTCCGAGCGGGCCGTCTGCAAGGCGACTTCGAGGTCGGCCTCGGTATGCGCCACTTTCATGCCGCGTCCGCCGCCGCCGGCCGACGCCTTGATGATCACGGGATAGCCGATCTCTGCGGCGATGCGCTTGGCCTCCTTTTCCTCGGTCACCGCACCATCGGAGCCGGGAACCACCGGAATGCCGAGTCGCTTGGCGGTGCGCTTGGCTTCGATCTTGTCGCCCATGATGCGGATATGGTCGCCGGTCGGACCGATAAAGGTAATGTTATGCGCGGCCAATATGTCGGAAAACTTGGCGTTCTCCGACAGGAAACCGTAGCCGGGATGCACGGCGTCGGCGCCGGTGATCTCGCAGGCGGCGACGATCTGGTGGATATTGAGGTAGCTGTCGCGCGATGGCGGTGGCCCGATGCATACGCTCTCGTCGGCGAGCCGAACATGCATGGCGTCGGCGTCGGCGGTCGAGTGCACCACCACCGTCTGGATGCCAAGCTCCTTGCAGGCACGCAGCACCCGAAGCGCGATTTCGCCGCGATTGGCGATGAGAATCTTCTGGAACATTAGGGCCGCTCTACTCGATCACGACGAGCGGCATGCCGTATTCGACCGGCTGTGCGTCCTCGAACAGGATCGCCGTCACCGTGCCGGCGCGCGGCGAGGGGATCTGGTTCATCGTCTTCATCGCTTCGATGATCAGCAGCGTCTGCCCTTCCTTGACGTTCTGGCCGATCTCGATGAACGGCTTGGCATCCGGCGAGGGCGCTAGATAGGCAGTGCCGACCATGGGGGAGGCCACGGCGTTTTTCGACACGTCGGCCGCGGCCGGAACGGCTGCGGTGGCAGATTGGGCCGCCGGCGCCGGCGCAAAGGCCGGCTGCGGCGCGGCTATCGCGTGAACCGCCGGCGCCTGCCGCGATACGCGCACCTTCAGGTCACCCAGCTCGACTTCGATCTCCGTGAGATTGGTGTCGTTCAGTATGCCCGCGAGGTCGCGGATCAGCTGCTGGTCAACACCGGTCTTCTTTATCGACATTTTCGAGCCTTCTGTTTGTTGGCCGGTCATAGGCGTGCGGCCAGCGCCTGCAGCGCCAGCGTGTAGCCGAGCGGCCCAAAGCCACAGATCATGCCGACAGCGACCGGCGCGACCATGGAGACGTGGCGGAATGGTTCCCGCGCATGGATATTGGAAAGATGGACCTCGGCGACCGGCAGCGGCGCCACGGAACGGATGGCGTCGTGAATCGCGATCGAGGTGTGGCTATAGGCGCCGGGATTGATGACGATGCCGACGGCCTTGTCGCCGGCTTCCTGGATCCAGTCGACGAGGTCGCCCTCGTGGTTCGACTGGCGGAAATCGATTTCGAGCCCGAGCGCCGCGCCCGCCTCTCTGCAGTCCTCCGCGATGGCGGCAAGCGTCTTGCCGCCATAGATGCCTGGCTCGCGCTTGCCGAGCGCGTTGAGATTGGGACCGTTCAGGACGAAAACCGTTTTCAAAAAATGCCGACCTTTTCCGGCACCGGCGTCAAACCGGCGCTGGGCCCTCTATAATGGGCATAGACGCCCGCGGAAAGAGCGCAAGTGCGTTCTTTCACTGTCCACAACAGGCGGAAATGCGCCCGTGAAGAAAACCCGCGGCCGATCAAAGCGCGGCTTTCGCCGCCTCGATCTTCTCCGCCAGGACTTCCTGTCCGAGCGCCCCGAACACGACCTCGTTGCCGACGACATAGGACGGCGTTCCGGTGATCGCCAGCTTGTTGGCGAGATCATAGGTCTTGGAGAAGGCTTCGGTGATGGACGGGTCCTTCATCTTTTCACGCAGCGTCGCTTCATCGGCGCCGAGCGAAAGCGCGACCTTGATCGCCGCCGCCTCGGTGGCGCGACCCTGGCCGCCGAGCAGCGCATTGTGGAACTCGCCGTACTTCTGCGGCATCATCAGGTGGAAGGCCATCGAAACGACGCTGGCCTTCTGCGAATCCGGGCCGAGGATCGGGAACTCCTTGAGCACGAAACGCAGGTCCGGATCGGCCTTGGTCAGCGCCTGCATGTCTTCGATGGCGCGTTTGCAGAAGCCGCAATTGTAGTCGTAGAACTCGACGATCGTGACCTTGCCGTTCGGGTTCCCGACCACGCCGTCGAAGGAGGAGTTGAAGATCTGCTCCTTGGCGCCCTTGATGACGCCGAGATGGGCAATGCGCTGCTCTTCCTTCTGCTTGGCCTCGAGCGCATCCTGGACTTCCAGCAGCACTTCCGGATTCTTCAGGAGATAATCGCGGATGATGCCTTCGACCTCGGTGCGGTCGATCTTGGTATCGTCCGCTGCCGTCTGAAGCGGTTGCGCCGCACCGGCTTCCGCGATTTGCGGGCTGCCGGCCACGAAACCGAACGCCAGCATGGCAAGGGCTATCGCAACTCCCGTGGTGCCCAGCAGCAGTGCCTTTTTCATCGTTCCGTTCCTTTGCCTGTTTTCCGGTCTGGCTGCGTCGCAGCGCACGGCCGGAAGGTTCACTATACCTTGCCCGACGGCTTGTAGTTTATGATGTCCTGGGCGCGTATCCATCGCGGCTCGCCGCGTTTGAGTTGCTGCTGCGCTCGCATGGCGAAGATCTTCGCATCCTTGTAGTTACCGGAATAGAAATGACCCTCGGCCGTGGCGAGCTCGGCGCCCGGTATGTCTCCCAATTCGCCATAGGCCTGAGCCAGATAGCGGTATCCCACGGAATTTTCCTTGTCGCGTCGCAAGCCGTTGTTGATCTGCACCACGGCCTTTTTCAGAGCGTCTGGGGTGCCCGTCGCCATCAACGCCTGGCCGAGCGAAACCGGCAGCAATCCAGATCGCGCCTTGTCGAGGCTGACTGCCTTGGCGTAGGCATCGGCAGCTTCCTTGGGCTTGTTCGCCTTCATCAATATATCGCCGCGCAATTCCTGGAAATAGGCGTTGCCGGGCTGGGCTTTGATCAAGGCGTTGGTCTTGGCGAGTGCGGTGGCGATGTTGCCGAAAAGATAGGCCGATTGGGCCTCGCCATACTGCGCGGCAAGGCTGCCCTGCATCTTTCGCATCAGCCGCGACGCGGCGGCCTGGCCTTCCATGTAGACAGCGATCTTCACCCGCATCATGTCGTGGCGCAATTGCAGTGCCGGCGCATCGACCTTGTCGAGATAGGGGCTCTGCTTGACCAGCACTTCGAGGTTGGAGATTCGATCGCGCGGCATTGGATGGCTGATCCGGTAGGGATCGACCTGCGCGCCCGACAGCGACAAGGCCGTCTGGAAACGCTGAAACGTCTTCAGCATGCCCATGCCGGACTGGCCAGTGGCGTTGAGATAGGTGATCGCCGAGCGGTCGGCCGTCATTTCCTCGGTGCGCTGATAGGCGAGAATGCTGCGCTGCGCCATCTCGCCGCCGCCAGCCGCCACGCCCACGCCGGCGCCGGCAAGTCCGCGGCTGTTGGTGGTCGCCCCGGCGACCATGGCGCCGGCGCCCAGCAAGGTTGCGATGATGGCCATCGTCTTGGCGCGCTCGAGCTGGTCACGCAGTTTCTGCTGGTGGCCGCCGGCGATATGGCCGGCCTCGTGGGCGATGACGCCGACGATCTCGTTGGGCGTTTCGGCTTCCATCAAGGCGCCCGTGTTGATGAACAGCCTGCGTCCGGTGACGAAGGCATTGAAGCTCTGGTCGTTGACCAGGACGATGTCGATACCGTCATTCGCCAGACCGGCGGCCTTGAAGATCGGGCGGGCGTAGTCGCGCACCAGCGCCTCGATCTCGGCATCGCGCACCACCGGCACGTTCTGGGCCAAGGCGCTGGTGGAACCAGACACCGCGACGGCGACGCCAAGCGAAAGCGTCGCAACGACGCGCGCTACCCGGGCAACCATCGATTTGGGTCGGCTCAACATGACGTGTCCACTGGTAGACGAGCGGGCGAAAGATGAAAAGTCGGCACCGGAAAAACTTCCTCAGCTTGTGATCCTCACACCAATCGGGCATTTGTGCGGCGCATGCGCCAGGACGTGGTGCGCTCAATCGTCGGATCGAGGTCAAAATGGTCGTTTCGCTCTCACGCCGTGGCAATGTCGAACCCTTCCACGCCATGGATGTGCTGGCCGAGGCGAACCGGCTGAGAGCGACGGGCGCGCCGGTCATTTCCATGGCCGTCGGCCAGCCGTCCGATCCGGCTCCGGCCCGCGTTCGTGCCGCGGCGGCCAGGGCTTTGCAGGACGGGCGTATTGGCTATACCGATGCGCTGGGCCTGGCTGGATTGCGCAAGGCGATCGCGGAACACTATGGGGATCACTATGGGCTTGATGTCGCGCCCGACCGGATCGCGGTCACCACGGGATCCTCGGCCGCCTTCAATCTCGCCTTCCTGGCAATGTTCGATCCCGGTGACCGCGTCGCCATCGCAGCGCCCGGCTACCCCGCCTATCGCAACATCATGGCGGCGCTGGGCATCGAAGTGATCGAGATCGAGCTCGGCGACGCGGCCTATCTTCATGCCGCTCACCTGGAGACCGCGCATCGCGAAAAACCGCTGAAGGGCGTGCTGTTCGCAAGTCCCGCCAACCCGACCGGCGCGGTCATTCCGGCCGATGATCTCGCGGACCTGGTCCGGACGGCGGAGGCGCTCGGCATTGCCGTCATCTCCGACGAGATCTACCACCGGCTGGCCTATGCGGCGCCCGACACCACGGCACTCGCCTTTGGAGCCGGTGTCACGGCGATCAACTCCTTCTCGAAATACTATTGCATGACCGGCTGGCGCATCGGCTGGATGGTGCTGCCGGAAGCGGTGGTGCGGCCCATCGAGCGCATTGCGCAGAGCCTCTACATCTCGCCGCCGGAACTGTCGCAGGTCGCCGCAATCGAGGCCTTTGCCGCTACCGAGGAGCTAGAAGCGGTCAAGGGTCGCTATGCCTGGAACCGCGAGCTCCTGATGAAGCGTCTGCCGGAGCTCGGTTTTCCGCTCGCAGCACCGATGGATGGCGCCTTCTATGCCTTTTGCGACGTCACCAGGCACAGCAACGACAGCATGGCTTTCGCCCGCAAGATGCTGGCCGAGGCGCATGTCGCGGCCACGCCCGGCCGTGATTTCGACACCCAGGCCGGGCACCGCACTATGCGTTTCTCCTATGCCGGCAGCCATGACGACATGGTCGAGGCATTGGCGCGCATCGAACGCTGGCTGAGGTAGATCCATGCCGGAACTCGAGCAGGCCCTGGCCGAAGTCGCGGTCGAAATGGCCGAACGCACCGATCGCGGCGAGGTCGCCACCTATATCCCGCAACTCGGCAAGGTTGATCCCAAGAAATTCGGCATCGCAGCCGTCACCAATGACGGCCGTGTGCTGATGGCGGGCGACGCCGACCAGCCCTTTTCGATCCAGAGCATCTCGAAAGTGTTCACCTTGACGCTGGCGCTGGGCAATGTCGGCGACGCGCTGTGGAAGCGGGTAGGGCGCGAGCCTTCGGGCAATCCGTTCAACTCGATCGTGCAGCTCGAGCATGAGAACGGCATTCCGCGCAATCCCTTCATCAATGCCGGCGCCATTGTCATCTCCGACATCCTGCTTGCCGGCCACCAGCCGCGCGAGGCGATCGGCGAGATCCTGCGCTTCATCCAGTTCCTCGCCGACGACGAGACCATCATCATCGACCGCGAGGTGGCAGCGTCGGAGCGCGCCACCGGCTATCGCAACTTCGCGCTCGCCAACTACATGAAATCCTTCGGGAGTCTTCATCATGCGCCGGAGCTGGCGCTCGGCGTCTATTTCCACCATTGCGCCATCGCCATGAGCTGCCGGCAGCTGGCGATGGCCGGCCGGTTCCTCGCCAATGGCGGCAAAAATCCGGCGACCGGACATTCCGTGGTGTCGGTCGAGCGGGCACGCCGCATCGGCGCCATGATGCTGACCTGCGGCCACTATGACGGCTCCGGTGATTTTGCCTTCCGCGTCGGCATTCCGGGCAAGAGCGGCGTCGGCGGCGGCATATTGGGCATCGTGCCCGGCGTCGCCTCGCTCGCCGTCTGGTCGCCCGGCCTCAACGCCAACGGCAATTCCAAGCTGGGCTCGATCGCCCTGGAAAAGCTTGCCAGGATGATGAACTGGTCGATCTTCGCGCCGTAACGTTCCGGCAAACCGGATATGAAAATCCCGCGCCGTCTTTCGACCGGCGCGGGATTTTTTTTATTCAGGAAGTCAGTTCAAAGGGCTGAAATCTCAGAAGAAACCTTTCCGCTGCCACCAGCCGGCGCGCTTCGGCTTCTCTTCGGTCTTGGTTTCCGGCTCTTCGGCGACGGTCGAGGAAACCACCGGCACGATCGGCGCATCGATGGCCGCCGGCTTGCGTCGTGACGGACGGGCCTTCGGTGTTTCCTCGGCGGTCGCTGCCGCCGCCTCGTCCGATGCCGTGGCTGGCGTCTCGGCGGGTGCCGGAACGGCCAGTTCAGCGATCGGCTCCTCGGCGACAGCCTCGGCGGCTGCCTTCTTCGGCTTGGCTGCGCGCCGCGGCTTCTTGGGCTTCTCGGCGGTCGTCGCCTCGTCGCTCACTGGAGCCACCGGCTCTTCCGCAGCCACGACGGTTACCGGCTCGATCGCAGGCTCGCTTTCGGAAGCATCGACCCCGGAAGGTTCGGTCGCTTCATCGGCGCTTGCCTCGGCCTCGCCTTCGCCGTCCTCGCGCCGGTTGCGTTTGCCGCCGCGCTTGCCGCGGCGACGCTTCTTGCCCTGGCCCTCGTCGGATGCTTCCGCCGTTTCGGCAGTTCCGGCCGCGGGGACCGGAGCCTCGTCGCCGGCTTCCGCCTCGTCACGGCTCACCGGGCTTTCCGATGTGGACAACTCGTCGGCCTGCGCCGACACGGAAGCACCGTCGGTGTGGCCATGTTCTCGATCGCGATCCTTGCCGCCGCGGCGTCTGCGACGCTTGCGGCGCTTGCGGTCGCGGCCTTCGCCCTCTTCGCCGGGCCTCTGCTGGTGCTGACCTTGCTGCGGCTGACGCGGCTGTTCGGCCTGGGCCGGTGCTTCGTCTTCCTCCTCGACGATGGTCTCATCCTCGGGCTCTTCCGGTTCGACATAGGCCGGCAGGGTGCGTGCCTCGACGAAGCCTTCAGGCTTTTCGGCCAGCGCGCCGCGGAAGATCGCATAATGCTGCGAACCGACCGTGTCGTCGGCCTCGAGCGTGATGGTCAGGCCGAAGCGGCTTTCCAGTTCCACCAGCGTGCCGCGCTTGTGGTTGAGCACATAGAGCGCGGTCGCCGCGGGCGTGCGAACCGTGATGTGGCTGCGCGAATCCTTGAGCAGGAACTCCTCGATCGCCCTGACCACCATCAGCGCGACAGACGAATCGGAGCGCACATGGCCGGTGCCGCCGCAATGCGGGCAAGGCTTCATGGTCGATTCCAGCACGCTGGCGCGGATGCGCTGGCGCGACATCTCCATCAGGCCGAAATGCGAGATGCGGCCGACCTGGATGCGCGCGCGGTCGTTCTTGAGATGATCCTTCAACCGCTTCTCGACGGCACGGTTGTTGCGGTTCTCCTCCATGTCGATGAAGTCGATGACGATCAGGCCGGCAAGGTCGCGCAGCCTGAGCTGGCGGGCGACTTCCTCCGCCGCTTCCAGATTGGTGTGGAGCGCGGTGTCCTCGATCGAGTGCTCCTTGGTCGAGCGGCCCGAATTGACGTCGATGGCGACCAGCGCCTCGGTCTGGTTGATGATGATGTAGCCGCCGCTCTTCAGCGTCACTTGCGGCTGCAGCATGCGGTCAAGCTGCGCCTCGATGCCATTGCGCACGAAGATCGGCGTCGTATCGCGGAACGGCTGAACCACCTTCGCGTGGCTCGGCATCAGCATGCGCATGAAGTCCTTGGCCTCGCGGTAGCCCTCTTCGCCGGAGACGAGGATCTCGTCGATGTCCTTGTTATAGAGGTCGCGCACCGAACGCTTGATCAGGCTGCCTTCCTCGTAGACGAGGGCAGGGGCCGTGGACTGGAGCGTGAGATTGCGCACGTTCTCCCAAAGCCGCATCAGATATTCGTAATCGCGCTTGATCTCGGCCTTGGTGCGGCTCTCGCCTGCGGTGCGCAGGATGACGCCCATGCCTTGCGGCACTTCGAGATCGGCGACCACTTCCTTGAGGCGCTTGCGGTCCACAGCACTGGTGATCTTGCGCGAAATTCCGCCGCCGCGCGCCGTGTTCGGCATCAGCACGGAATAGCGGCCGGCAAGCGACAGATAGGTGGTGAGCGCTGCGCCCTTGTTGCCGCGCTCTTCCTTGACAACCTGCACCAGCAGGATCTGGCGGCGCTTGATCACTTCCTGGATCTTGTACTGGCGGCGCATCGGCTTACGGCGGTTGCGCGCTTCCTCCAGGGCATCCTCGGCGCCGACCGATTCGACCTCGTGATCGTCCGGATGCGAAGACTGAACCTCTTCCAGCATGCCGCGATCATCGTCGCTGGATTCACTGCCCTGTTCCGTCAGCGGGACGGGTTCGGAAATCACGTCGGCGTCGACGGAGGCGGCGATCGACGTCGGGCCGCCCTCGCGGGTCTCGCCTTCGTCCTGTC
Organism: Mesorhizobium sp. B2-2-4; assembly: GCF_006442375.1. Lineage (NCBI taxonomy): Bacteria > Pseudomonadati > Pseudomonadota > Alphaproteobacteria > Hyphomicrobiales > Phyllobacteriaceae > Mesorhizobium > Mesorhizobium sp. B2-2-4. The sequence continues at coordinate 372,568 of NZ_VFWB01000007.1, forward strand.
CGGACGATTCGTCGCTCTGCTCGGGGGAGGCTTCGCCATGATTGGATGCATCCGCGGCCTGTTCCGGGATATCGGCCGCATGTTCGATGGTTTCCGAACCGTGGGAAGTGTTCTCCGAGACGGCGTCATTGCCATTGTCGGCGTCGCCTGCCTCGCCGGCCGTTTCGGTTGCCTCGTCGGCATCGGCCCCGCTCGCATCGCGCTTGTGTTCTGCGCGGTCGCGGCCCTTGCCGCCGCGCCGGCGCCCGCGCCGGCCGCGATCGCGGCTCTGGCGGTCGTCGCCTTCGCCGTCCTCATCGTCCTCGTCCTCGGCTTCCTGCGCTTCGGCGCGCAGCAGCGCCTGACGGTCGGCGACGGGGATCTGGTAGTAGTCGGGGTGTATTTCACTGAAGGCGAGGAAACCGTGACGGTTGCCGCCATATTCGACAAAGGCTGCCTGAAGGGAGGGTTCGACGCGCGTTACGCGGGCGAGATAGATGTTTCCTTTGAGCTGCTTCTTGTCCTGTGATTCAAAGTCGAATTCTTCGATACGATTACCGCGTACGACGACAACGCGTGTTTCCTCCGGGTGGGAGGCGTCTATCAGCATTTTGTTGGGCATTATTTCGTTTCCCCCCGGCAGCCGTCAGCCGCAGCTTGCGGCGCAAGGGCCGCTGCTGTGTGTCTGGATGAATGTGGGTGCCGGATGTCTGAATGTCCGCCGGACGGTGCCTGCGCGCCATGGCGGTGCCGCCCGCAGCCATATTGGCGCGGTTTGATGCGGACCTTTCCATGATTGCGCTTGAAGCCATCGTCACCAGCAGAACCTTTTGAACCAAAGCCCGGAAACCGGACCAGCTTGTTTGCTCATACAGAGCCGGCGCGGGACAAACCCGGCCGTTTTCCTCACGCAGGCGATTCCCCCGCCACGGGCGCACACCTGCGAAATTCGTCGCGATCACCTGAACCCTTCTCGCATGGAGCGAAAGGAGCCGCCTTTCGTCTCACCTGTAGCGGGAAGCTGCGGAGGAGGGCGGTTCCAGGATTGCAGTGATCCACTATCGCTTTTATGATTTGGCGGGTTGGAAGGCAACCCCGTTTTCCGACGCCGGCAAAAGCGGTTCCGCCACGTAAGCACGGGTCCGGGCCTCGCGTGAAAAGGCTTGGTTAACCTTCTCTGGATACCAATCGTTAATCGAGTTCGCGGCCTAACCGGCACTTCGACTACATGACCGGGCGCCTTGGCGCCAAACCGGGAGCGACTGCAAAGAGATGGGACTGGCAGGCTTCACAGACAAGGGCAGTCGTGCCGGCGGCCGTTTGCTCGCGATCTTCTGCCTCCTGCTGTCGATGACCATTTCGTTGGTCGCCAACGCCGCCGATGCCCCGCTCACGGCAACCGGTTACAAGATGGCGGGCGATGCCACCAAGATGCGCATCGTCATGGATTTCGACCGCGAGCCCGACGTCAAATGGTTCCTTTTGCGCGGGCCCAATCGTCTGGTCATCGATCTGGCGAATACGAAGTTAGCCATCGATGCCAAGGATTTGAAGCCTCGCGGGCTGGTCAAGGGCGTGCGCCTGGGTGAGTTGGAGGCAGGCGTGTCGCGGCTGGTTCTCACCGGGAAGGGGCCGTTCGCGGTCGACAAGCTCGATGTTCTCAAGAACGAGGACGGCGCGGGCTACCGCATCGCCATCGACATGTCGGCGGCCTCCGAACGCGAGTTCGACACTGCCCTTGCCAATCAGGCGCTGACCACCGGTTCCACGGTTTCGACCGACAAGGGCGGGCGGGTCGGCACCGGGCCGGTCTCCAATCCGGGCCATCGCTTCACCGTCGTCATCGATCCGGGCCATGGCGGCGTCGATGGCGGTGCCGAGGGCCTGAACGGCACCGTCGAAAAGAACGTCACGCTGGCTTTCGCCACGGAACTGCGCGACAAGCTCGCCGCCGTCGGCAGATACGATGTCTTCATGACGCGCGACACCGACGAATATTTGCGGCTGGACGACCGCGTGCGCATCGCTCGCCAGCATGAGGCCGACCTGCTCATCTCCATTCATGCCGACACCATCAGCCTCAAGGGCATCCGTGGCGCGACCGTCTATACCGTTTCCGACAAGGCTTCGGATCCGGAAGCGCAGGCGCTTGCCGACCGTGAAAATCTCTCGGACCAGTTCGCCGGCATGGTGATCAAGGACGACAACAAGGAAGTCACCGATATCCTGATCGACCTGATCCGCCGCGAGACCCACACCTTTTCGATGAGTTTCGCCCACACGCTGGTCGGCCAGTTGTCGACCAGCGTCGGCCTCATCAACAATCCGCAGCGTTCCGCGGGATTCAAGGTGCTGAAAGCGCCTGACGTCCCCTCCGTGCTGGTCGAACTAGGCTATCTCTCGAATGCCAAGGACGAGGCGCAACTGCTCGACGCCGACTGGCGCGGCAAGGCGGCGCAAAGCATCACCAACGCCGTCGCGCTGTTCGCTTCCGCGCGTGCCGGAACGGGAACCGGGGGCTGAAATGCCTGACGACGCCTGCAACCACAGGCAGCGTTGCGCGGCGACAACACCCGACGCTTTTATTTCCGACTCACGGCCGCGAAATCCGGCCTTGCCGTATTTTGCCCACATGGTAGCGACATGGGTTTTCGATTACGGGTTGGGACCGGCTCGAATGCTTGCGCGGAAGGCGGCTTCGTTTAGGAAATTCCCGAACCAAGGACTGGAGCGGGCATGATTCGTCTCATTGGCTATTTCTTCGGTATCGGCACGACGCTGGCCCTGCTGGTCGCGGCGGGGGTTGCCATCTATATCGGGCATTTGTCCAAGGATCTGCCCGACTATGAGGTGCTGGCCAAGTACGAGCCGCCGGTGACCACCCGAATCCATGCCTCGGACGGCGCGCTGATGGCCGAGTACGCGCGCGAACGGCGCCTGTATTTGCCGATCCAGGCCATCCCCGACCGCGTCAAGGCGGCCTTCCTGTCGGCCGAGGACAAGAATTTCTACAACCACCCCGGCATTGACGTGACCGGCCTGGGCCGCGCTATCATCGTCAACCTGCAGAATTTCGGCTCGGGCAGGCGTCAGGTTGGCGCCTCGACGATCACGCAGCAGGTGGCGAAGAATTTTCTGCTGACCTCGGACCAGACCTACGAGCGCAAGATCAAGGAGATGATCCTCGCCTTCCGCATCGAGCAGGCCTATTCCAAGGACCGCATTCTCGAACTCTACCTCAACGAAATCTTCTTCGGTTTCGGCGCCTATGGCGTGGCGGGTGCGGCGCTCACTTATTTCGACAAGTCGGTGAATGAGCTGACCGTGGCCGAGGCCGCCTATCTGGCCTCGCTGCCCAAGGGGCCGAACAACTATCATCCCTTCAAGCATGCCGACCGCGCGCTTGAGCGCCGCAACTGGGTCATCGACCAGATGGTGGAGAACGGCTACGTCACGCGCGAGGAAGGCGACAAGGCCAAGGCGGAGCCCCTCGGCGTCACACCGCGCCGCAACGGCACCTATCTGTTCGCCGGCGAATACTTCACCGAGGAGGTGCGCCGCCAGATCATCGCCCGCTACGGCGAGAACGCGCTCTATGAAGGCGGCCTGTCCGTCCGCACCACGCTCGACCCGAAGATCCAGCTCATCGCCCGCAAGGCGATGCAGAACGGCTTGATCAAATACGACACGCTGCGCGGCTACCGCGGGCCGCTGAAGACGATCGACGTGTCCGGCGACTGGGGTGTGCCGCTGGGCAATGTGAAGGGACTGGAAGACGTTCCCGAATGGAAGCTCGCAGTCGTGCTCGACAGTTCGGCATCCGGCCTGTCGATTGGCTTGCAGCCGGCACGCCAGGCGTCGGGCGACATCGTCAAGGAGCGCGTCGAAGGCACCGTCAGCAAGGAAGACATGGGCTTTGCCATGCGCCATGTGGTCGGCGGCAAGACGGTCAGGGCCAAGTCGCCGGCCGATGTGCTGAAGCCGGGCGACGTCGTCTTCGTCCAGAAGAACGAAGGCTCCGACGACGCCTACAGCCTGCGCCAGGTCCCCGAAGTGGAAGGCGGCCTGATCGCCATGGATCCACACACCGGCCGCGTGCTGGCCATGGTCGGCGGCTTCTCCTACGCGCAGTCGGAGTTCAACCGCGCCACCCAGGCCATGCGCCAGCCCGGCTCTTCGTTCAAGCCGATCGTCTATTCCGCGGCGCTCGACAATGGCTATACGCCGGCGTCGGTGATCATGGACGGACCGATTACCATCCAGAGCGGCAACACGACCTGGACGCCGAAGAACTACGACGGCACGGTCGCTGGTCCGGCAACCCTGCGCTCCGGCATCGAAAAGTCGCGCAACCTGATGACTGTGCGCCTCGCCAACGACATGGGCATGAAGCTGGTCGTCGAATATGCCGAGCGTTTCGGCGTCTATGACCATCTGGCGCCGTATTTGCCGATGGCGCTGGGCTCCGGCGAGACGACGGTGATGCGCATGGTTTCGGCCTATTCGATCATGGCCAATGGCGGCAAGTCGATCAAGCCGACATTGATCGACCGTATCCAGGACCGCTACGGCAAGACCGTCTTCAAGCAGGACGAACGCGGCTGCGAAGGCTGCAACGCGGCCGAATGGCAGAACCAGCCCGAACCTGAGCTTGTCGATAATTCCGAACAGGTTCTCGATCCGATGACCGCCTACCAGATCACCTCGATGATGGAAGGCGTCGTCCAGCGCGGCACCGGCGCCACCATCGCCGAGCTCGGACGCCACATCGCCGGCAAGACCGGCACCACCAACGACGAAAAGGACGCCTGGTTCATCGGTTACACGCCGAACCTCGTCGTCGGCCTCTATATGGGCTACGACACGCCGCGCGGCCTTGGCCATGGCGCCACCGGCGGCGGCCTCGCCGCTCCTATCTTCAAGGATTTCATGCGCGTGGCGCTGGATGGCACGCCCAATGTCGACTTCAAGGTTCCCGAAGGCATGAATCTGGTCGCCATCAACCGCAAGACCGGCATGCGGGCCAATTCGGGCGATCCCGGCACCATCATCGAGGCCTTCAAGCCGGGCACCGGGCCAGCCGACAGCTATTGGGTGATCGGCATGGGCGCCGACGGGTCCAATGCCTCCGGCGGCGCGCTGTCGCCTCAGGCCAACCAGGCCATCCAGTCGGGCGGCGGCGGCCTCTACTGACGGGTATGCATGCAGGATTGGGCCGGCCCTGGGCCGGTCCAATTTGCTTTACAGGCGGCGGCGCCGTCCCTATGTATCGCGCCGACCAGGCGTCACTTTCAGCAACAGGATAAAACATCAGGCCATGCGCGCGGAAACGCAGAATATTGTCGACGAGATCAGGCAGGCAATTACCCTGCTGAGGAGGCATCTTTGACTGGGATCAGGCCATAAAGCGGCTTGAATATCTCAACGTCCGCGCCGAGGACGCCAGCCTCTGGAACGAACCGCTGGAAGCGCAGAAGCTGATGCGCGAGCGCCAGGGCCTCGAGGAAGGCATCGCGGCGGTCAGGGGCCTGACCCAGGCGCTGGAAGACAATATCGGCCTGATCGAACTCGGCGAGGAAGAGGGCGACGAGAGCGTCGTTGCCGAGGCTGAGGCAGCGATCCGTTCGATGCAAGGCGAGGCGAAGGCCCGCCAGGTCGAGACGCTGCTGTCGGGCGAAGCCGACGCCAACGACACCTATCTCGAAATCCACGCAGGCGCCGGCGGCACCGAAAGCCAGGACTGGGCCTCGATGTTGCTGCGCATGTACACGCGCTGGGCCGAGCGCCGCCGCTTCAAGGTCGAGGTGCTGGAAGTGCATGACGGCGAAGAGGCCGGCATCAAGTCTGCGACGCTGCTGATCAAGGGCCACAATGCCTATGGTTGGCTGAAGACGGAATCCGGCGTCCATCGCCTGGTGCGCATTTCACCCTATGACAGCAACGCGCGCCGGCACACATCCTTCGCCAGCGTCTGGGTCTATCCCGTCATCGACGATACGATCGAGATCGACGTTTCCGAATCCGACGTGCGCATCGACACCTATCGTTCGTCCGGTTCAGGCGGCCAGCACGTCAACACCACCGATTCGGCGGTGCGCATTACCCATCTCGCAACCGGCATCGCGGTCGCCTGCCAGGCCGAACGCTCGCAGCACAAAAATCGGGCAAAGGCCTGGGAGATGCTGCGCTCGCGGCTTTACGAGGAAGAGCTGAAGAAGCGCGAAGCCGTCGCCAACGCCACCGAAGCATCGAAGAGCGACATTGGCTGGGGTCACCAGATCCGCTCCTACGTGCTGCAGCCCTATCAGCTGGTGAAGGATCTGCGTACTGGCGTCGAAAGCACCAGCCCGTCGAGCGTGCTCGATGGCGACCTCGATGACTTCATGGAAGCCTCGCTGTCGCAACGCATCGAGGGTGGTGCTGGGGAAGCGGTGGCGGACCTGGATTAGGGCCGGCGCCTACAGTGCCACACATTTGGATTGGATGATGGCTCGCAAGCTTGTTGGAAAGTGCTTCTGCGGCGCGGTGCACTATGCGGTCGCTGACGAGTTCCTGTACGCGGCGAATTGCCATTGCTCGAACTGCCGGCGCACGACAGGTTCGGCTTTCAAGCCCTTCGCGGGCATCGAACGCGCCAAGTTTGTCCTGACCAAGGGCCACGACATGTTGCTGGTCTTCGGCGACGACAACGGCCATGACGCGCACTGCAAGCGGTGCGGTTCGCTGCTCTATTCGGTCGTGCGCCAGGGCGCCTTCGTCCATGTCGCGATGGGAACGCTCGTCGACAACCCGAGCATCCGCCCGACCGAGCATATCTTCGTCGGTTCCAAGGCGCCGTGGTACACGATCAGCGACGGCCTGCCGCAGTATGACGAACACGTGATCACAGGACCTGCTGGCGAATAGGCCGGAACTTCTCTCGCTGAATCTCGTTATCTGCGATCCCGTCTGCTGGGCATGGTTGTGCCTGCCTATCCAATCGAGAGACGGCGCCTGTTTTCTGTTGCCGATGCGCGGCATTCAGCCTGCGACATCGGCATGCAGTGGTTTCTTGCGCCGACTCACAAATCGGCCCACCATCCATGGTCGAGGGGAGACAAAAGCATCTATGGCCGGGCGCGGCAGAAATGCCTGCTGACGATCCGGCCGCTGGGAAGACACGTTTCAGGAACGGGCAAGCGAAACGCTTGATGCTCGTCGAAAGGAGCGCTTCCATGTCTGCTGCCCCATCAAAATCGGCTCGGGCCGCGGTGGGCCGACTCATGCTCTGCCTGCTTGCAATCGCAGCGATTGCGTTGCCGATGGCGCCTGCCTTCGCCCACGACGCCAAGCCTACAGCGGCGAAGCCGCTGGGTTGGAGCTATCCATTCGCATGCTGCGCTAACTACGATTGCCGCACGGCCCATACTGGCGAGGTTTTGGAAAAACCCGAGGGTTATGTGATCGCCGGCACGGGGGAAGTTGTCCCGATGACCGACAAGCGTGTGAAGGACAGCCCGGACGGCGAATTCCACTGGTGCGCGCATCAAGCGGGTCTAGACGCCGGTAAGACGATCTGCCTGTTCGTGCCGCCGCGCTCCTACTAGGCCCGGGAGGCGCAGCGGCGACCGGCCCGGACCGCGATGGGCGGGGCCTGCTGACGGACGGTTGCCAGGACCGCTCCTTTGTGTTGCGTTGCCTGCGGGCGGCGGACAAGGGAGAGGTGACGTCCATGATCATCAAGGGAAGCTGCCACTGCAAGGCGACGATATTCGAGGTTTCGCAAGCACCGCAGACGCTGACGCAGTGCACTTGTTCGTTCTGCTCGAAACGCGGCTCGCTTTGGGCCTACTACACTCCTGCGCAGTTCAAGCTCCTCACGCCGCAGAAGAATGTTTCCTTCTATCAGTGGGGATCGAAGACCGTTAAGCACGGTTTTTGCGACACCTGCGGCTGCGGGACCTTCACCGAAACACCGGACTGGTCGAGCGGAGAGCCGGATTTCGACAATCCCAAGATCAGCGTCAACTCGCGGTTGTTCGACGATTTCGACCTGGACAAGGTCGAAGTGGTGGCCATCGACGGCAAGAATCTCTGGTAGATTCCCGGACGCCCAATCGGGAAATCGTGCCCCGGGGAAAAGCCGTCGCCGGTGCTTTTCCCGTTCCGCTTTTCGCCGCATTTCATGGTACAAGTCGCGCGAAGGGTGATTTGGCGCCACCGCAAGGCGTGACTTGGAGAGGGACAATCCTATGAAGAAGACCGTGCTCGTCGTCGTGGCGACGGCTGTGCTAGTGAGCGCCTGCACCACCACCGATCCGTATACCGGCGACCAGAAGATTTCCAATACGGCGGCCGGTGCCGGCCTCGGCGCCCTGGCCGGCGCCAGCCTTGGCCTGCTTGCCGGTGGCAATGACCGCCGCAACGCGCTGATCGGCGCCGGCATCGGGGCGCTGGCCGGCGGCGCCATCGGCGCCACCATGGACCAGAACGAAGCCGAACTGCGCCGGCAGTTGGAGGGCACAGGCGTCAGCGTCACCCGCTCCGGCGACCAGATCATCCTCAATATGCCGTCCGATATCACCTTCAACGTCGATCAGGATGCGGTGAAGCCCGGCTTTTACCAAGTGCTGAATTCGGTCGCGCTGGTGCTGAAGAAGTTCAAGCAGACCACGGTCGACGTGTTCGGCCATACCGATTCGACCGGCGGCGACCAGCATAATTTCGATCTGTCGCAGCGCCGCGCGCTGGCGGTCGCCAACTACCTGGCTGGCCAGGGCGTCGATTCGCGCCGCTTCGCCGTCACGGGATTCGGCAAGACCCGTCCGGTAGCGTCCAATGCCACCGCCGAGGGTCGCGCTCAAAACCGTCGCGTCGAGATCCAGCTTTCGCCGCTCACCTGAGCAGCATCGATCAGAATGGAAAAACGGCCTCGCAAGGGGCCGTTTTTGTTTGCAAAATGCGACCGACGGCCAGGCCTGCGGCCCCCGGGTTCTTCCATGATGTTACGGTGAGGTCGGCTTATCGACCGTCGCTCGTTGGGTCAGGCGCTGCCGCCGGACGACATGGGCAACGATCAGTCCATGAATGAGCAGCCCGACCGTAAGTCCAAGGATATGGAAGCCCGTTCCCGAACCGGAAAGCGTCAGGATCGACCAGATGGATGCGGGTACGAACAAGACAATTGCGGTGATGAGCCCGGGGTTGTAGCTGCGCATCCTGATGGCCTGCGCGACGTGAACCAAAGCGTTGATCAGGGTGGTGTAGGCGGCGATCAGCCCTATCCCGGCATTGACCGTGACAGCGAGGGTGAAAACCAGGGAATAGATGCCCCATACACCCGGTACGTTGATCACAAAGACATCGAAGCGGGTAAGCAGCGGCGCCCCACCGCCGAGCATCTTGTTGACGAAAAGCCGGAACCGGTCCTCGGCATGCTCCTCGTATTGGTGGAGCATGTAAATCGGAATCAGCAGGAAGACGGCGAACTCGGCTATCTCCAATTGAGCGGCCAGCCCGATCGCCACCACGAACAGAGTGAGGCCGGCGAGCACGCCACCATAGACCCAATCTTCCACCAGACGCTTCATCACGCCATCTTCGGCGAGGCCGTGCGTCCTTGCAACACACGACGATATCAGACCTTGGCGACAATGCGTATGAAGGCCGGTGTGTCGTAGCCGAAGCCAACGGTGGCGTCGCTTGGCGATGACGGCAACAGCTTCACCGGCCGCGACCGCCGCGCTCAGATTGAGATTGGCGTGCCAGAGAATTAGCCAGTCCTAAATAAGCGCTTTCCCGCAGCCATGGAAAGGAATAGCATCGTCGCTGTTCCGGAGGGGATGAGGCGGTACACTTGGCCGCGCAATAAGCATTTTCTTTTTCAGCCTCGGTCTTGCACGGCCAGATCAAAAAAATCTGGGAGGAATGCATGACAAGAACAGCCAGCCTTGGGCGCTGCGGCGTCTTCGCTTTAACAGGTCTTGTAAGCGCATGGTTGGGCGTCGCGGCGGCTCGAGCCGAGGATGCCAACAAAGCTGACATCGAGGCCTTGAAAAAGTCGCTCGCCAAATATGAGGACTACACCGCGGCCGTCCGCGACCTTTATCTGTCGACGGTCGGCTGCGTCTACTATAGCGGAGAAAAGATATCCGGAGCGATGTACTACCCGAAAGGCGCCATGGGCATCCATTTCGTCAACGTCCCAAGTGTCAGCCAAAAACTCGACCCGATGCGCCCCAATGTGCTGATCTACGAGCCGACGAAAAACGGTCTGCGCCTGGTCGGGGCGGAATGGCTTGTGCCGCTGACGCCGGACGTCAAAGAGCCACCGAAGCTGTTTGGCCAAACCTTCATGGGTCCGATGGAGGGACACTATCCGCTCATCCCGAGGGAGTTCGTCCACTACGATCTTCACGCTTGGCTGGGTGATAATCCCAACGGCATGTTCAGTCCGACGAACCCGAACGTGAAATGCAACAAGGCCGAGTTTCCGATGTTGGAGAAACCGACCAAGATGATGCCTGGGCCGATGTAACGGCCAGCCCAGCCAGGAGCTTGCCGGGAGGGCAAGCCGGATGGCCGTCTTGTCTTGGAACCACTCGTCGGTCAGCCCTTGGCGACGATGCGCATGAAGGCCGGCATGTCGTCGCCGAAGCCAACGGTGGCGTCGTTTTCGTCTTCTCGGTTGCGGGCAGGGCGACGGTCATCGCGCTGGGGCCTGGTGTCGCCGCGCTCCGGTGCACGTCGCTCGCTGCGCGCCGCGGAGCTCTTGCGCTCGGAATTTTCCGAGCGGATAGCGTCCTTGCGCGTGCGCCGCTCACCAGTGCCGGCGACCGTTTCCTCGGCCGCGACCGGCTGTTCCTCGCGCACGGTTTCCGGTGCCGCGTCTTCGCCGTGCTTGGCCTGGCGTCCGCCTCTCTTGCGCTCGCCCCTGTCCTTGCGGTCGTCGTCCTTGCGGCCGGCGCGCCGCGGCGCACCGCGGCCACGGCGCGGTGCTTCGTCCTCGCCTTCGCTGGCCACCACCGTCGACAGGTCACCGTCATGCCACTCGATCTTGGTGCCGATCAGCCGTTCGATGGCGTCGATGTACTTGGTGTCGGACTTGGTCGCGATGGTGAAGGATTTTCCGGAGCGCCCGGCGCGGCCGGTACGGCCGATTCGGTGGACGTAATCCTCGGCATGGATCGGGACGTCATAGTTGAAGACGTGGCTGACATCGGGAATGTCGAGGCCGCGCGCGGCCACGTCGGAGGCGACCAGATACCGCAGCTTGCCGTCGCGGAAATTGGCCAGCATCTGCATGCGCGCGCGCTGGTCCATGTCGCCATGCAGCGCGCCGGCGTCGAAGTCATATTTCAGCAGCGAGCGGAACAGCTCCGACACCTCGATCTTGCGGTTGCAGAAGATGATGGCGTTCTTCAGTTCTGCATCCTCGGCCTTGATCAGGTTGCGCAGCGTCTCGCGCTTGTCCCAGGGTTTGGAACCGGACTTCACCAACCGCTGGATGATGTTGGTCGCGGCGGAGGCGGCCTTGGAGACCTCGACACGCACCGGCGCGTGCAGGAATTTTTCGGTGAGCTTGGTGATCTCGGGCGGCATCGTCGCCGAGAAGAACAGCGTCTGCCGGGTGAAGGGGATCATCTCACAGATACGCTCGATATCGGGAATGAAGCCCATGTCGAGCATGCGATCGGCTTCGTCGATGACGAGGATCTCGACGCCGTTGAGCAAGAGCTTGCCGCGCTCGCGGTGGTCGAGCATGCGGCCGGGCGTCGCGATGAGCACGTCGGCGCCACGCTCCAGTTTCTTGTCCTGTTCGTCGAACGACACGCCGCCGATCAGCAGTGCGATGTTGAGCTTGTGGTTCTTGCCGTATTTGATGAAGTTTTCCTCGACCTGCGCCGCAAGCTCGCGGGTCGGCTCCAGGATCAGCGTGCGGGGCATGCGGGCGCGGGCGCGGCCCTTTTCCAGTCGTGTCAGCATCGGCAGCACGAAGGAGGCGGTCTTGCCGGTACCGGTCTGTGCTATGCCAAGCACATCCTTGCCCAGAAGCGCGTGCGGAATGGCGCCGGCCTGGATCGGCGTCGGCTTGAGGTAGCCGGCGTCGGTGACTGCGGAAAGGACCTTCGGCGATAGGCCGAGGTCCGCGAAAGTCAACGCTTCTTGAGCGGTCTGGGTGTCTGAGGACAAGTTCTGGCTGTCTTTGGCTGTTCGGGGAAGCGCAACGGCATCCGTCGCGGCAGGCGCCGCGCGCCCGCAAGATCATCACTGCAACTAGGCGCAAGCCCGCGATTTGTCAACACAAACGGCCGGCAATGGCTCGATTGTGAAGTCGTAACCTTAATTACTATGTGTGATCCGGCCGCTTATCCGCGCGCCGGCTCAATATCGGGTCAATAACGGAACTGTTCCGCCAGTATGCGTTCGTTCCACGAGTGATTGGGATCGAACAGCAAAGTTGCGGTCGCCGTCGCAGATTCCCTCACCGTCACGGAAGCTACGGCCTTGACCTCCGTATGGTCGGCGGCGGCGTTCACCGGCCGCTTTTCCGCCTCTAATATGTCGAAGCGCACGGTCGCCTTGTTGGAAAGCAAAGCGCCGCGCCAGCGGCGCGGGCGAAACGGGCTGACGGGGGTAAGCGCCAGCAGCGGCGCGTCGAGCGGCAGGATGGGCCCATGCGCCGAAAGATTGTAGGCGGTGGAGCCAGCCGGCGTGGCGATCATCACGCCGTCGCAATTCAGTTCCTCGAGCCGTACCTGGTCATCTATGGTGATGCGGATCTTGGCCGTCTGATAGGACTGGCGCCATAACGCCACTTCGTTGATGGCCAGCGCCGAGACGGTTTCGCCATCCGAGGTAACGGCCTGCATCTCCAGCGGACGGATCGTTTCGGCGACCGCGGCCGCGATGCGCTCGGCGAGACCTCCGGAACGATATTCGTTCATCAGGAAGCCGATGGTGCCACGGTTCATGCCGTAGACCTTTTTGCCGGTTCCCATTGTATCGCGCAAAGTTTGCAGCAGGAAACCGTCGCCGCCCAGGGCCACGACGATATCGGCTTCCGCGACCGAATGCTGGCCATAGCGCGCCGACAGGCTTTCCAGCGCCGCTTTGGCGTCAGGCGTGCCGGACGAGACGAAGGCGATGCTGTTGGCGGCTTTGCTCATGGCTCCCCGACGGTGACCGGTTGGCGGCTGGGCCGGGGTAGCATGGGCGGGCCTGTGTGCAAAGAGAGCCCACAGACGTGCGGTTCGAACCGGCAGTCGCGAATCATATCAGGGAACGAGCCAATGTGATGGTTAAGGCCGGGCTTAAACTCTCGTAAAGCCGCATCGATCATGTTAGCCGGCATGGTGGCGTGGGGGCGCCCACAGCGATTTTATGCCTTTCAGGATACGAAAGACGCTGTGGCACTTTTGATCGTGCGTGAATCCTTCGAGAGTCGAGCCCGATTCCGGGGACACGCGCCAGCCGGGACCAACATATTGCTGGTAACACGCCTGATCATCATCTCCGTCGTGCTGGGAAGCTTCGCGCTTGTCTTCGCCGAACTGGTGCGCCGCTCGGAAGAAACAAGCCTCAGGCCCTTGCCCACGGCCTCGCGCTGCGGCGATGCTGCCGGAATGCCTTGTCCGCAAAGGGCGCTGTAGATCAAAACAAGCTGATTGTTAGGAGCGTGGTTGCAGATGGCAGCCGGCCTGGCGTTTCTGTGCCAGATACTCGTCGATCAGCTGGCGATAGCGCATCTTGCCGAAACTCGGGAAATGGCCGCCATGCACGACCGAGACGTCGAGGTCGCGCATGGCAAGCAGCGTCTGCAAATAATCATCGATATCGGAATGGTAGACGTCGTCGATCAGCGGGCCGTCATAGATGATGTCGCCGGAAAGCAGGATGCGGGTCTTCTTCTCGTACAGAGCGATACCGCCTGGCGAATGGCCGGGCGTGTGGATCACCTCGAAGGCGCGATCGCCGAGGTCGACGATATCGCCATGTTCGAGCAGGCGGTCCGCCGGGGCGGGCATGATGCGATAGCGCGCCGTATCCCAACCTTGTGGCTGGCGATCGAACATCTCTTCATTGGCGTAGCGGTCAGCCACCGTCCATTCGTTGCGCGGATCGGTCAGAATCTCCGCCTCGGCGCGGTGCACGCAGCGGTCGGGAAATTCATGGTGGCAGCCTATATGATCGAAATGCGTGTGGCTGGCGACGCAGGTGAGCTTGCGCTCGCTGACCAGCGGCACATGGCGCCTGAGGCTGAAATGGCCAAGCCCGGTATCGAACAGCAGGTCGCGGTCGCGACCGCGCACATGCCACATATTACAGCGGAAGAACGGTTTGATCCATGGCTCGTGGATCAGCGTGACACCGTCGCCCATGCGGATGGTTTCGTACCAGTCAGGTGCGTCGACGACCGCAAGCATGCCCATGTTCAATCCGTCAGCAGGATGATCTTGTCTGTATCGCAGGAAACCGAGACCGTGTCGCCCGGCTGCACGACGGACGTCGCGGGCAGTTTGGCGATGAATTGCAGCGTGGCGTCTTCAGTGGAGACCGCGAGCACGCGCTTGAAGCTGCCCTGGAAAACGACATCGCTGACCTGCGCCTTGCCCAGCTTTGTGGCGCCTGAGGTCGCGCCCAGGGCAAGGTGCTCCGGCCGGATGGCCAAGGCAACCGCCGATCCCACCGGCAACGCTCCGGACGCCGAGACCGGCCCGACCTGTGTTGCGACAGTGCTTGTCCTGTCCATCATCTCCGCCACCGTTCCGCGAAGAATGGTGCTCTCGCCCATGAAAGTCGCCGAAAAGCGTGTCTTTGGGCGCGCATAGACGCGTTCGGGCGGCCCTTCGTCCTCGATGCGGCCGTCACTCATCACCACGCAGTGGTCGGCCAGCGCCATCGCTTCTTCCTGGTCGTGGGTGACATGGATGAAGGCGGTGCCGACGCGCTTCTGGATCGCTTTCAATTCGTCCTGCATCTGCCGGCGCAGCTTGAGGTCGAGCGCGCCGAGCGGCTCGTCGAGCAGCAGCACGGCGGGCTCGATCACCAGTGCGCGCGCCAGCGCTACGCGCTGCCGCTGGCCGCCGGAGAGCTGGTGCGGCTTCTTGTCGAAGGCGGCATCCAGCCCGACTAGCGCCAGCGTCTCACGCGCCCGCGCGGCGCGTGTCGCGCCATCGACGCCTTGCATGCGCAGGCCAAAACCGACATTGCCGCCGACGCTCATATGCGGAAACAGCGCATAATCCTGGAACACCGTCGTTGTCGGGCGCTTTGCCGGCGGAACGGCGGTGCAGTCCTCGCCTCGGATGAACACCTTGCCTTCGCTCGGTGTGACGAAGCCGCCCAAAATCGACAAAAGCGTCGTCTTGCCGGAGCCCGACGGTCCGAGCAGGATGGTGTAGCTACCGGGCTCGATCCGCAGCGATACGTCTTTCAGCACCGCCAGCTGGCCGAAACGGTGCGAGACCCCGCGGATGTCGACCAGGGGCGCGCTCATGCCGGCTTCCTCCGCAGCAATGTCAATTCGAACAGCACCACCAGCACGATGGAAACGGCGAACACCAGCGAGCCGACTGCGTTGGTCTTGGGGTTGAGGCCAGAGCGCAGCAGATTCCAGATTTCGACCGGCAGCGTGGTTTCGAAGCGTGTCAGCAGGAAGGAGATCACGAATTCGTCCCAGGAAAAGGTCATCGACAGGAAGAAGCCGGCGAAGATGGCCGGCGCCATGACAGGCACAGTAATCAAGAGCAGCACTTTCCATTCCGGCGCGCCGAGATCGCGCGCGGCGCGCTCGATGTTGATCTGGTGGTCGCCCATCTGGCTGTAGACGATGGCGAAGCAGAGCGGCAGGTTGATCACGACATGGCCGATGCCGGCGGCCATCAGCGATTTCGGCACGCCGGCCCAGTTGAACAGCACCAGCAGCCCCATGCCGATGATGAGATAGCTGACGGTAAGCGGTAGCGTGATCAACCCTCGCAGCAGGGCCGAACCCGGCAGCACGAAACGCGCGAACGCCCAGGCGCTGAGGAAGCCGAGCGTGACGGCCGCGAGCGACGAAAGCACGGCCACCAGCAGCGAGTTCACCAGCGCCGAGGTCAGCCGCGTATCGGACAGGACGGCCTGGTACCAGCGCAGCGACGGGCCGGTGAAGGGCGGGATGGGGAAGGAGGTTGCCTGCAGCGAGAACAGCACGAGCACGACCACCGGCAGGAAAATGAAGGAATAGATGGCGATCGCGTAGAGACAGGAAGCGGTTCGGACGATCAGGCGCATCTCAGGCCCGCTCGATCTTCAGCCAGCGGGCGCAGGCGAGATAGGCGATGGTCACGACCGCCATCAGGATAATCGACAGGGCGGAGGCCAGCGGAAAATCGCCGCGCCGGCCGATCTGCATCATCACCAGTTGCGGCATGACCAGCTCGTTGTTGCCGCCCAGGATTTGCGGCGTGATGTAGTCGCCGATGCACAGCACGAAGGTCAGGAAGGCGCCGACCATGATGCCGGGCAAGGTCAGCGGCAGGATGACATGCAGGAAGGTGCGCACCGGCCCGGCGCCGAGATCAGCGGCGGCCTTGCGGTAGCTCGGACTGAGCTGCTTCAAATTGGCGAAGATCGTCAGCGTCAAAAGCATGACGAAGAAATGCACGAAGCCGGTCACGGTGGCGAAGCGCGTATTGGCGAGCTGCAGCGGTTCGCTGGTCAAGCCGATGCCGGTCAGCGTCCGGTTGATGACGCCGTTCTGCGCCAGCACCAGAAGCCAGGAATAGGAGCGCACGACATAGGACGTCCAGAACGGCAGCACGGCCAGCATCAGCGCCAGCCGCTGCCAGCGTTCCGGCACCTGTTCGGCCAGGATCCACGCGAAAGGATAGGCGAGCAGCACCGAGACCACGGTGACGATCGCCGTCACCTCCAGCGAATTCACCATCGCTTGCCAATAGGCAGGATTGGTGAAGAACTGGCTGTAATTGGCTGATGTGAAGCCGCCGCCCTCATGCGACGTCAGGCTGGAAAGCCCCATGGCAATGAAAGGCAACACGAAGAACAGCAAGGTCCAGCCGAGCGCCGGCGTAACCAGCGCCCAGGGCAGGGCCTTGTTTGCGGTGCTCACGACGCCCGTCTACTGCGCCTGCAGCATCTCGGTCCACATGTCCTGCATCTTCTTGTCGAGGTCGGCGTTCGGCGCCGGATAGGCCTGGGCGCGGGCAAGGAATTCGGGCTGCTCGTCGAAGCGCAGGATCTTCTTCTGGTCGTCGGTGAGTGCCGCCTTGCTGTTCGCCGGCATGCCCCAATAGCAGGAGGATGTGGCAAGACGCGCCTGGCCTTCCGGGCTCATGATGTACTGGATGAATTTCAGCGCCACGTCCTTGTTCTTGGAGTCCTTGAACATGGCGAGCGACTGCGACCACAGCACCGCTCCCTCCTTGGGGATCGAGAAGTCCAGCGCCGGGTTCTCCTTGGCCAGGCCCGCCGTCACCCATTCGCCGCCGCCGACCAGAATATCGACTTCACCGGTGGCGAGCGCTGTCTGGCTGGCGGTCACCTCGCCGACCAGCTTGGCGTTGGCCTTCATCTTGAGCAGTTCGGCCTTGAGGGCGGGAAGATCGGCCTCGGTGAGTTCAGCCGTTTTCTTGCCGATGGCGAGTGCCGCCATGCCGATGACCGGCAGGTAATAATCGTAGATGGCGACCTTGCGCTTGTACTTGTCGCTTGTCAGCGACGCCAAGGATTGCATGTCGGCCGGGTCGACCTTGGTCTTGTTGAAGCCGATCGTGTTGTAGCCGAACTTTTCGGTGATGCCGTAGCGCTTGCCGCCGACCACGGTAGAGTTGTCCATCTTCACCTGCGGAAAGAGGTCGCCCAACGGCAGCTTGTCCTCCGGCAGCGGCTCGAACAGGCCTTTTTCCACGCCGCGCGGCACGTCGATGCTGTCGATCACCATCACGTCCCAGTCGCCGGGTTGCGACTGTTCGACGATGGCGAGCCCCGCGCCGGTGCCCTCGAATTCCTTGACGTTGACCTTGATGTTGTTGGCCTCTTCGAAGGGCTGCAGCAGCGCCGGGTCGGCATGATCGCACCAGATCAGGGCGTTGAGATCGGCGGCCTGGCTGGCGCCGGCTGCTGAGAGCACCAGCGCCGTGGCGCCGCAAGCGGCGCCCAGATGTCTCTTCAGGATTGAAAGCGGATTGTTGGCTGCGGATCGTGCGGACATCGAGTGTTCTCCCTTGCCTTTGTGGCTTCTTGCAAAAAGTTGAACCAATTCTAAAATTGAGTCAATTCTGTTTTTGTGGCAGACCAGCCGGCATGAGTGGATTGAGGGCAAGGCAAAAGGCCGACCGGCACCGCCGCATCATCGAGGCGGCGGCCGAGCTTTTCCGCGAGGCCGGTTATGAAGGTGCCAAGATCGAGACGATCGCCGCCCAGGCCGAAGTGTCGATCGGGACGATTTACAATTACTACCAGAATAAGGGCGACATCCTCGGCGCCATCGTCTCCATGGAGGTCAACGAGGTGCTGAATGCCGGGCGAGGCGTGGTCGACAGCCCACCGGCCAATGTCGGCGATGCGCTGGACACGCTGATCGGCATCTATATCGAGCACTCCTTGCACTATCTCAGCAAGGAGATGTGGCGCCAGGCGATGGCGATCTCGACGCAACTGCCCGACAGCCCGTTCGGCCAAGCCTACACGGCGCTCGACCGCGCTCTGACGCAACAGATCCGTGCCCTGATCGCAAGGCTGCAGGAGATCGGCCTGGTGCGGCGCGACATCGACGGGCAGGCGGTGGGTGAGCTGGTCTTCAACAACATGAACATGATGTTCATCGAGTTCGTGAAGCGCGACGAGGCAAGGATAGCGGAACTGCGCGCGGCGATCCGACGGCAGAACCGGATCCTGGTGGCGGCGATCGGGATGTGAGGATGGAAGCGACCGCGGCATGAACCAGCTTCCGCTGCCAGTGTGACTGACGATGAGTGCCAACGGCGGCGCCCGTCTACACCGCCGGGCCCCGCGCACAGGGCAGCGTAGCCGCTGGGCCTAATCAGCGATTCCTTCGAAGCATCGACCGAAAGGAAAGACGCGGCCGCAGTGTCGCAGGTAAAAATCAGTGATCGGTCGGATCGATCTTCGTCAGGCGCTCTCGCGCTTCGGTGACGCGCCGCTGCGCGGACCTTATCCTGCTGCAAAGCGCGAGATTGATGCCGACGCCACAGTCTCCGTCCAGCATTTCTTCCGCTCGTTTGAGGGCGAGTACCGCTCGGCCAATCCGCTGCCTGGCTCTGGCCAGTTCCATGTCCAAGAGTTCGATCATTGTTCCGCTACAGAGTTTGCGGTCCCTTCGATCGTTAACCGTCTCCGGCCGGGTTTGGTTCCGGGTTGCGGCTCGAGACTCAGGACAGCAGGAGAAAGTCGCCGCTTCGGCACCGACCACATTGCACGCGAAGTCGCCTCTTGAGTTGAATTTGAAATCTGATACAACTTATAGGAGTGCGAAGGGGAGAGGTTAATGGGGACGTTTTCAATCTGGCATTGGACGATCGTACTGCTGATCATCGGCGTGCCTGTTTTCTTTGCGGTTCGCTCAGCCGTGAAGCCGTCACAGGGCCCGGCGGCTCTTGTAGGATTCGGTGGCTGGCTTATGCTGCTTGCGATCGGTCAGGTTTTGTCGCCGCTGCGCACGCTCGCCGACTTGGCCAATTCGGCCGAGGGTTACCGGCAACTCATGCCCCTGCCAAATGGACTGGTTGCGGTGTATAGCGAGGTTGCCCTCAATCTGGCATTTCTGGCGCTTCAACTGGTTGTGCTCATTTCGATGCTGCGGCGAAGCCGACGCTTTCCACAATTGTTTCTGGTTCAGTGGATTGCGATACCGGTTGTGTTCGTCCTGGACACGATCTTGATCTCATCAACTCTGGGCGTCCCGGTGAGCCAGATCCTTGCTGGAGATGCGCTGGCGACACCCGTCCTGTCGTTCATCCTCACCGGGGCTTGGGTCGCCTACGTCTACAAGTCCGTCAGGGTGAAGAACACGTTCGGCGGCGAAGTGGCAGCCGGCCAGGTCGCGACAGCCTCCTAGCGAAAGTCCGCTGGGTTTCGCCTCTTCGCATGAGCAGTCCTCCTGCGACAGGCTTCGGAGGACACTCCTTCGTTTTGCGAGATCTGGTGTTCTTATAACGGGCTGGGTGGCCTGCCACCCGAAGCTTGAAGAGTGAGCGACCCGAGACATAGGTGACGTTTTGTACCGGACACATGGGTAACACTTTTGGCTTTTGGCCGGAGGTGTTGATGCCGTGGAGAGAGTGTTCGGTGATGGAGGAACGTCTACGCTTCGTGGCCCGTCTTCTGGACGGGGAAGGCATGAGCGATGTGTGCCGGGAGTTCGGCATCTCGCGCAAGACGGGCTACAAGATCTTCAATCGCTACAAGGATGAGGGCCCTGAGGCACTGACGGACCGCTCTCGGCGGCCGGTGCGCTATGCCAACCAACTGCCGGTCCAGATCGAGCGGATGATTGTGGAAAACAAGCAAGAGAAGCCGCACTGGGGCGCCAGGAAGATCAGGGAGTTGCTGATCAGGAAACTGGCCGGCGACGTGCGCATTCCGGCCAAGAGCACAGTTCATGCCGTGCTCGACCGCCACGGCCTTGTGAGCCAGGCCCGCAAGAGGAACCGGGCGAACAAGGCCGCGGGCACGCAACTGTCACAGGCGATGCAGCCCAACGATCTCTGGTGCGCCGATTTCAAGGGCGAGTTCAAGCTCGGCAACGGCCGCTACTGTTACCCCCTGACCGTCACCGACCAGGCTTCACGCTATCTGCTGGCCTGCGAAGCCCTTGACTCGACAAAGGAGATTCCCGTCCTTGAGGCTTTCGTCCGGCTCTTCAAGGAACGTGGCCTGCCGGAAG
The DNA here is from genome assembly GCF_006442375.1 of Mesorhizobium sp. B2-2-4. Taxonomy (NCBI): domain Bacteria; kingdom Pseudomonadati; phylum Pseudomonadota; class Alphaproteobacteria; order Hyphomicrobiales; family Phyllobacteriaceae; genus Mesorhizobium; species Mesorhizobium sp. B2-2-4. The sequence goes on from NZ_VFWB01000007.1 coordinate 393,437, forward strand.
CGATTAGAAGCGACAATGGCCTTCCTTTCGCAAGCCCCAACGGCCTCTACAATCTATCGAGGCTGTCGGTGTTCTGGCTGAGGCTCGGCATCGCCATCGAGCGCATCAGACCCGGCAACCCGCACGAGAACGCTCGCCATGGGCGCATGCACCGCACGCTCAAGGCCGAAACGACCCGGCCGCCGGGCATGAACGTCCTGCAGCAGCAGGCCAGGTTCGATGCTTTCATGAGCGAATTCAATGACGAGAGGCCCCACGAGGCCATCGGCATGAAGGTGCCAGCCGAGCTCTACAGAGGCTCTTCAAGAGCCTATCAAGGCCTCCCCGGGCTGGAATATCCCTTCCATGACAAGGACATCCTCGTCACCGCCTGCGGCCGCATCTGCATGCACAGGAAGAAAATCAACATCTCCACCGTGCTCGCCGGCCAGAGGCTCGGAATCAGCGAAGTCGACGACGGCATTTGGCTCGTCTCCTTCATGCACTATGATCTGGGGTATATCGACTTGGAACAGAGGACCTTGCAGACCATCGACAACCCGTTCGGCACGAGGTTGTCACCCATGTCTTAGGTACATTCTGTTACCTATGTCTCCGGGCCGTACAGAGCGAAGGGTGGTGCCCCCGGCAGGAATCGAACCCGCGACCTTCGGTTTACAAAACCGCTGCTCTACCAGCTGAGCTACAAGGGCATGCGGCACCGGTTAGCCATATTTGCGGCGCCAGTAAAGACAAATGTCGGTTTTGAGGCGCTCATGAACGCTGCCGGGCAACAGGCACGGCATCCTGAAAACGGCCAATTCGCTTCCTATATCTACGGCAGGTGCAATCGCTTGGGCGAGGCTGTCGCATGATCAGATTTGTCATCATCCTGCCGATCGTCGTCATAGCCTGGATGCTTCTGGTGAAGCTTATCAGGAGCGTCAAGAACGCCAATATCGACTGGACCGGCGTCACCACCATCATCGGCTTCATCGCGCTCGCCTTCTGGCTGCGCCATGTCACGGGCATGGGGTGGTGAATAGTAGTCAGTAGTCAGTAGTCAGTAGTCAGTAGTCAGCCTGCTGCTCATAGCCTACTACTCACTACTCACTACTCACGATTCATCCCGTCTCCGGCCTTGCCGAAAAAAATCTCCTCCACCTTTCGAACCTTTTCCCGCGCCGCGCCGACTGATGGTCAGAGGCGAATGGGTCGCCTCGATCAAAAGATCCAGGAGATCATCATGTTCCAGCGCACTCTCGTTTCAGGCCTCGTTGCCATTTTCGTCGCCACCGGCGCGCTCGCCGGCACCGTCGGCACGTCGTCGGCCCACGGCATGCACGGCCACCATCATCACCACAACCATCACAAGAAGCACTTCAAGAAGTTTTGGTGGAAGCACCATAACCATCATTACCACAAGCACGGCAAGGTGATCATCTTTCTTTGATGGAGGGACCCAATTCTCCCGAAAGGGCGGCTTCGGCCGTCCTTTTTCGTTGGGCGAAATGGGACCGGTCATCAATGTCTAGCCAGGCCCTTGCAGGCCGCCGTCAGCACGACCTCCTCGGTTCACGTTCAAAAAAGATTCGAACCTTTTTCTTGTGCCGAACGACAGATGATCAAGAGGCGGATGGGTCGCCTCTCCAAACGAAGCAAGGAGATCATCATGTTCAAGCGCGCACTCGTTTCCAGCCTCATCGCCACCACCGTCGCCGCCACCGCTTTGGTCGGCACCGTTCAGCCTTCGGCGGCTCATTCGCATCACCACCACCATGGCCTCGGCATCGGCATCGCCGCCGGCGTCGGCGGTTTTGTCCTGGGCAGCCTGCTTGCCCAGCCCCGCGCTGTCTATGTGGATGAGGACGGCGGCTCGTGGCACGTCCGCCGCTGCTTCGATCGCTATTCGAGCTACGATCCGGACTCCGACACCTACATCGGTTACGACGGCTATCGCCATTACTGCCGTCTCTGAGAGGAGGAGCACCGTTCAGCACCAGAAGAGGGGCTCAGGCGAGCCTCTTTTCTATTGCTTGGACAGCGGCACGCCTGTTGGATAGCCGACTTTCAATGAGATGCCTGAAAGTCCTCGGTTTTGTCGATGCGATCGGCAATGTACAGGCATTTCCCGAAGGCCTAATCTGCTTTGGCGATGATCTGCGGGCGATATGGGGGAGGGTGATCCTTGGACGAGCAGGACCCGAAAGAGGAACAGGTCGAAATCATTTTCCGCAACGGCACGGTCACGGCCGTCGGCATCCTGCTGGCGTTTTCGCTGGGATTCATCACGCATTGGGCCGCCAATCCGATCCCGTGGCAGACCTATCATCTCGTCGCCGTGCTGCCCATCCTGGCCGGCATCGCCTTGCAGATGCGGGCATTGTCGCTTCTGCTCGACACAAAGTGCCTGCGGCTGAGCGCCTATGAACGCGCCAACCGCATCTTCATCACCGGCCTCGTCTTCACCGCCTGCGGTGTCGGCATGGCGATCCTGCTCGATTTCTTCGATCTTGCGAGCAGAAGCGCGCTGCCCGGAGCAGGTTGATCATCCGGTTTGCACGCCGCCGATCATCTTGGTCACCTCGGCCGCGGCGCTGTGCACCAGCGGGCCGATCTCGGCCAGCCGTTCAGGCGTCACCCGAACCGTCGGGCCCGACACCGAGACTCCGCCGATCGGCTCGCCGAATTCGTTGAAGATGGCTGATGCCACGCAGCGCATGCCTGGGTGCCGTTCCTCGTCGTCGACCGACCAGCCGCGCAGCTTGATCGTCGCGAGATCATGCGCGAGGGCAGGGATGTCGGACAGCGTCCTGTCGGTGAAGCGCTGCAGGCCGGCCTTGCGCAGGATGGCTCCGACGCGCTCCGGCTCGAGATGGGCCAGCACCGCCTTGCCGATGCCGGATGCGTGAAAAGGGCTCCGCGTGCCCGGTCGGAAGAAGGCGCGGATCGCCTGGTGGGTCTCGACCTGGCTGACGAACACCACGCAATCGTCCTCGGCGACGCCGAGATTGGCGGTCTCGCCGGTTTTCTCCATCAGCTCCTGCATGACGATGCGCGCGCGGTCGACCAGCTTGCGGCGGCGCAGGAACGCCGCGCCCATCCGGTAGGTCTCGACGCCGATCGACCAAAGCTGGTCCGAGCTGTCGAACTCGACCATGCCGTGGTTTTCGAGCGTCGTCAGCATGCGGTAGGCGGTGGAGGCAGCCAGACCGCTGTGAGCCGATATCTCGCTCAGCGACAGGCCGCTGCCTTCGGCAACGATGGCCAGGATGCGCAAGGCCCGGTCCAACGACTGCACCGAAGCCGCCTCCGACGGGCCGTTGAAGGCGCGCGGCCGGCCGCGCTGGCGTTTTTCAGCGGTTTCCATGGCGCCATCATGCACGATTTTCCCGAACGGACAATGAAAAAGTTTTTCACGCGTTCTGCATTGCCACTTTTTGGAAAACAAAAAGAGAAAGGAAATCAATTGGCAACGGCAGCTTCCTAGAAATGAAAAAATATTTTGAAAAAATTGAAAAATAGGCCGCTTGCTGACATTCTCGGTCATCCAACAATGACAACCCTGTGGAGGGCTGGAACAATGGCCAGGATGCGCGCTGTCGATGCGGCGGTTCTCGTTCTCGAAAAGGAAGGCATCGCCTGCGCCTTCGGCGTGCCGGGCGCGGCGATCAATCCGCTCTACTCGGCCCTGAAGGCGAGGGGCACCATCCGTCATGTGCTGGCCCGCCATGTGGAGGGCGCCTCGCACATGGCCGAAGGTTTTACCAGGGCCAAGGCAGGTAATATCGGGCTCTGCATCGGCACGTCGGGCCCGGCCGGCACCGACATGATCACCGGGCTCTATTCGGCATCAACCGATTCCATCCCGATCCTCTGCATCACCGGCCAGGCGCCGCGGGCGCGGCTGAACAAGGAGGATTTCCAGGCCGTCGACATCGCCGCCATCGCGTCGCCCGTCGCCAAATGGGCGGTCACCGTCATGGAGCCTTATCTCGTGCCGATGGCGCTTCAGAAGGCATTCCACCTGATGAGGTCTTCGCGCCCGGGACCGGTGCTGATCGACCTGCCGGTCGACGTCCAATTGGCCGAGATCGAGTTCGACATCGACGCCTATGAGCCGCTGGCGCCGTTCAAGCCGGCGATGACGCGCGCCCAGGCCGAGAAGGCGCTGGCGATGCTCAACGCCGCCGAAAAGCCGCTGATCGTCGCCGGCGGCGGCATCATCAATGCCGATGCGTCGGACCTGCTGATAGAATTCGCCGAGATTACCGGCGTGCCCGTCATCCCGACGCTGATGGGCTGGGGCGCGATCCCCGACGACCATCGGCTGATGGCCGGCATGTGCGGCCTGCAGACCTCGCACCGCTATGGCAACGCGACGATGCTGGAAGCCGACTTCGTCTTCGGCATCGGCAACCGCTGGGCCAACCGCCACACCGGTTCGGTCGATGTCTACACCAAGGGAAAAAAGTTCATCCATGTCGACATCGAGCCGACGCAGATCGGCCGTGTGTTTGCCCCGGATCTCGGCGTCGTCTCGGATGCGGGCGCTGCGCTGAAGATGCTGCTCGACGTCGCCACCGAATGGAAAACGGCCGGAAGACTGCGCGACTGGTCGGGCTGGGCGAAGGAATGCCAGGGCCGCAAGAAGACCATGAAGCGCAAGACGCATTTCGACCAGGTGCCGCTGAAGCCGCAGCGCGTCTATGAGGAGATGAACAAGGCGTTCGGGCGCGACGTCACCTACGTCACCACGATCGGCCTGTCGCAGATCGCCGGCGCGCAGTTCCTGCATGTCTACAAGCCGCGCAACTGGATCAATTGCGGCCAGGCCGGCCCGCTCGGCTGGACACTGCCGGCAGCCCTTGGCGTGCGCGCCGCCGATCCCGACCGCACCATCGTGGCGCTGTCGGGCGACTATGACTTCCAGTTCATGATCGAGGAACTGGCGGTCGGCGCGCAGCACAGGCTGCCCTACATCCACGTCGTCGTGAACAATGCCTATCTCGGCCTGATCCGCCAGGCGCAGCGCGGCTTCTCGATGGATTACGAGGTTAGCCTTGCTTTTGAGAACATCAACCGATCGGACGATCCCGAGGCCGGCTACGGCGTCGACCACGTCGCTGTTGCCGAGGCGATGGGCTGCAAGGCGGTCAGGGTGCGCAAACCGGAAGAATTCGCCGGTGCCTTCAAGGAGGCGCAGCGGCTGATGAAGGAGCATCAGGTTCCCGTAATGCTCGAATTCATCCTCGAACGCGTCACCAATATCTCGATGGGCACCGAGATCGACAAGATCACCGAATTCGAAGACCTTGCCGAACATCAAGAGGATGCCCCGACAGCGATCGTGATGCTCGACTAGGACGGAAGAAGGACAAAAAGAATGCCGCGTTTTTCAGCCAATCTTTCGATGCTCTTTGGCGAGCATGACTTCCTCGAACGTTTTGACGCAGCTGCCCGCGCGGGCTTCAAAGGCGTTGAATATATAGGCCCCTACGACCATGCGCCCGAGGTGGTGGCCGCGCGGCTGAAGAAGAACGGCCTGACACAGGTGCTGTTCAACCTGCCGGCGGGCGACTGGGGCAAGGGCGAGCGCGGTATCGCCGTTTTGCCGGACCGAGTGCCGGAATTCCGCCAGGGCATCGCCAAGGCGATCGCCTACGCGCAGGCGCTCGGCTGCTCACAGGTCAATTGCCTGGCAGGCATCGCGCCCGCCGGCGTCGACCGCAAGGTGCTCGAGGATGTGTTTGCCGAGAACCTCGCCTTCGCGGCGGAGAAACTGGAGCAGGCCGGTATCAAATTGCTGATCGAGCCGATCAACACGCGCGACATTCCAGGCTTCTTCCTCAATTATTCCGACCAGGCGCTGGCGCTGATCGACCGCGTCGGCTCGAAGAACCTGTTCCTGCAATACGACATCTACCACATGCAGATCATGGAGGGGGATCTCGCCCGTACCATCGAGGCAAACCTCGGCCGCATCGCGCATATCCAGCTTGCGGACAATCCCGGCCGTCACGAGCCGGGGACGGGCGAGATCAACTATCCCTTCCTGTACGAGCATATCGACCGCATTGGTTATTCCGGCTGGGTCGGCGCGGAATACAAGCCGAAGGCCGGAACTGAGCAAGGGTTGGGGTGGTTCCGGGAACTGGCCGGGCAGGGAAGCGCGGCGGCTTAGCTGTCGAAATCGAACTCGCGTTCCTTCACGCCCTCCTCTGGCCTGTCGGCCATCTCCCCCACCAAGGGCGGAGGTTGGATGTCACCGGCGGCTTCGCTAAATTTTGAACCGGGAAAGTTGGGGCCAGCGCCGAAACTGCCAATCTCCCCACCTGTGGGGGAGATGGCCGGCAGGCCAGAGGGGGGCGTGAAGGAACGCAACCTCAACAAGACGGAGAACCACAATGGAAACCATCGGCTTCATCGGCCTTGGCATCATGGGCGCGCCGATGGCGGGACATTTGCTGGACGCCGGCTACACGGTGATCGCCAGCGACCACCGCTCCAGGCCACAGGCCGAACTGGTGGCCAAGGGACTGAAAACTGTCACCGGCCATGCCGCCGTGGCGAAGGCCGCCGATATCATCATCACCATGGTGCCCGACACACCGCAGGTAGCCGAGGTGCTGTTCGGCGACAACGGCGTCGCATCAGGTCTTTCCAAAGGCAAATTGGCCATCGACATGAGCTCGATCTCACCGATCGAGACCAAGGTCTTCGCCAAAAAAATCAACGAACTGGGCTGCGACTATCTCGATGCGCCGGTCTCGGGCGGCGAGGTGGGAGCCAAGGCCGCATCGCTCACCATCATGGTCGGCGGCGAGGAGAGGGCGTTCGAGCGCGCCAGGCCCGTTTTCGAGAAGATGGGCAAGAACATCACCCTGGTCGGACCGAACGGCGTCGGCCAGACCACCAAGGTCGCCAACCAGATCGTCGTCGCGCTGACCATTGAAGCCGTCGCCGAAGCGCTTGTTTTTGCTTCAAAAGCCGGCGCCGACCCCGCCAAGGTCAGGCAGGCGCTGATGGGCGGGTTGGCCGCCTCGCGCATCCTCGAAGTGCATGGCGAACGCATGGTCAGGCGCACCTTCGCGCCGGGTTTCCGCATCGAACTGCACCAGAAGGATCTCAACCTCGCCCTGGAAGGCGCAAGGGCGCTCGGCGTCTCCCTGCCCAACACGTCGACCACCCAGCAACTGTTCAATTCCTGCACGGCCAATGGCGGCGCCAGGGAGGATCACTCGGCCCTGGTCAGGGCGCTGGAGCGGATGGCCGGGCATGAGGTAGGGCAGTAGGAGCCGCCCGTTCCGGCCGATTTGGAAACCCTACTGCCGTACTGCCCTACTGCCTCAAGAATTTCCGTGCCGCATAAAGGCTTACCGCCGCCGCGTTCGACACGTTGAGCGAGCGGATGGCGCCGGGCATGTCGAGGCGAGCCAGTGTCGTCACCGTCTCGCGCGTCTTCTGGCGCAGGCCCTTGCCTTCCGCGCCCAGCACCAGGGCAAGCTTGTCGCCGGCAAAGCTCGTTTCGAGTTCGGCCGGGCCGTCCGAATCGAGACCGATTGTCTGGAAGCCGGCCTCGTGCAGTTGCGCGAGCGCGTCGGCCAGGTTCTTCACCTCGATCTGGTCGATATGTTCGAGCGCGCCCGAGGCTGATTTCGCCAGCACGCCCGATTCCTGCGGGCTGTGGCGCGCCGTGGTGATCAGCGCGCCGGCATCGAAGGCGACCGCCGAGCGTAGGATGGCGCCGACATTGTGCGGATCGGTGATCTGGTCGAGCACCAGCACCAGCTTTGTATCGCCGAGAGCGTCGAGTCGCTTGGGCTTCAGCGGCTCGGCCTCGATCAACGCGCCTTGGTGCACGGCATCCGAACCCGTGATCTTGTCGATGTCCCTGGGTTCGACCAGTTCCGCCTTGAAGGGCAGAGCCGCGAGGTCGGCCAGTCCCAGCCGCTCGGCGGCATTGCGCGTCACCAGCATTTTCCGGATCTTGCGGCGCGGATTGTCGAGTGCCGCGCGCACCGTATGCAGGCCATAGAGCCGCACCAGCCCGTGGGCTGCGTTCTCGCCCGGCGGCATGGGCTGGCGCGGCCGGAACGCCGGCGCGCCGCCGCTCTTTTCGTCGCGGTGTGCACGACGCAGCTTGGCGTAGTGGGTGTCTTTCGGGGTGCCGGTCTTGTTGCTCATGGCCGGCTTCTATAGCGGTCTCCGGCGGCCAGGGATATGGCCCGTCGCCGTAGCCGGCGAACAACATCGAAAAACCCTTCCCACGCGGTTGACACCCACTGGCCTTGCCGCCATAAGGCGCTTCGCTGATTTCGGAGAAGTGATACTCGGGTCCGGATCGGCAAGAATGCCTCGTTGCATGGCTCCGGCGGCAGACTGGAGAGGTGCCCGAGTGGTTAAAGGGGACGGACTGTAAATCCGTTGGCTTAGCCTACGTTGGTTCGAATCCAACCCTCTCCACCACTGCCGGCCCGGAAGCCCTGAAACGTGAAAGCATCGGAGGCGAAAAGCGCATGGCGCTTTTCCGTGGAATCCGGTACTTCAGTGCACGGCGCGGGTATAGCTCAGTGGTAGAGCAGCAGCCTTCCAAGCTGAATATGCGGGTTCGATTCCCGCTACCCGCTCCAGATCTCCAACCCACGCCATCGGCAAGCTGAAACACTGCGCGGCCAGGTCGCGCAGCGCTCCAGAGGATGGCTGTCCGCTCGCTTCAGCTGTTGAAGGCCGACGCGACCTGGTGTTGCTGCGGCACCTGGCCGTTCGGCGTCAGCTTGTCGACGATGCCAGGCAAGGCCGTGCTCAATTGCTTGAGCAGTTCCTGCTCGTCGAGTCCCGTCCGTTGCGCGATCTCGCGGATGACCTGCGGTCCGATCGCGTTGCCCAGGTCGTTGGCGTTGATCGGCTGGTTCTGGCCGGTGCCGACCCAGGAATCAGCGACGTTGCCGTGGCCGGAGTTCTTCAATTTGTCGAGCAGGCCGCCCAGTCCGCCAAGCAGGCCGCCATCGCCGGCCGTGGTTTCACTGGGCTCGGCCGGTACGGGAGCTTGGGGTTGCTCCGGCTGTTCGGCACTCCTGCCGCTCAGCATCTTTCCGACCAGCAGCGCGCCGAGCGCGATCATCAGGGGTTTGGTGATGTTGCCGCCCGGAACGGCATTGTCAAACAGTCCCATCGTGGATCTCCTTGTCAACCAAGCCCGTCCCATCGTCACAATGACGCAATCGGGCGGAATTTCAAGCTGGCTTGAGCTTTTGACAATCATATGAAAATGATGGACGCGGCAGGGGATTGGAGAGGAAAAATGTCAATCATCAGCTGGATTATTCTGGGAGTCATCGCCGGCTTTCTTGGCAGCAAGATCGTCAACAAGAGCGGCCAGGGCATGATCATGGATATCGTGCTCGGCATTGTCGGCGCCATTGTCGGCGGCCTGATCTTCAGCGCTTTCGGCGCGTCGGGCGTGACCGGTCTCAACATCTACAGCCTGATCGTCGCGGTGGTGGGCGCCGTGGTCGTGTTGTGGGCTTACCACCAGTTCGCCGGCAAGCGGACTATTTAGCACCAGTCCCATTCCGAAGGTTCGGGATGGGATTTTATCCGTTCGCTTGTCCATGACCTTTCCCGAAACCGGATCCCGCCTTTCGGGTCATGCGCCGTCGTCTGTCCATCATCGGCGGTGTTTGCCACCGCGGAGCGCCGTCTGGCGCGTCCTATCTGACCCTCTTGAGGATATCGCGGACAGCGTGTTGAGCTTGCGGCGAGACCCCCGGCGATAATCGGCCGCAACTGGAGCCGACTTAGGCGACGACAGTCAGCCGGCGCCTGCGCTGGTCAAGCGAGACGATGGCCAGTCCGCTGCCGACAACCAGAAGGATGCCGCAGATCGCCAGCGCGTTCGGGAATTGTCCGAACACCAGCAGGCCCGAAATCATCGCCCAGACGGTGAAGCAGTAGTAGAACGGCGCCACCGCGCTGGTCGGCCCGACGCGATAGGCCATGAAGATGAAGAAATGGCCGAAGATCAGGAAAAACCCGGCTCCGGCCATGAGCAGCAAATGATGTGCTCCGGGCATGATCCAGCGCTCTGAAACCAGGTGTGCCGCACCGGCGCCGATCAGCACCACGACGACGGCGGAAATCGCCACGATCATTCCCGGCACCTCGGCCGGAACCCGCCTGCCGGTGAGATCGCGCGCAGCCGACAATGCCGCGTTGCCGAGCGCCAGCAGGGCATAGACCGAGATGCCCTGCATTGTCGGTTGCGCCACCATCAGCGCGCCGATGAAGCCGAGGCCGATCAGCGCCATGCGCTGGCCGCCGATGCGCTCGCCGAACAGGATAGAGGAGCCGACCAGCATCAACAGCGGCGTGACCTGTCCGAGCGCGGTGGAATCGGCAATCTGCATGTTGGCGAGCGCCACGACGTAACAAAGGATGGCGGCCAGTTCGAGCAGGTTGCGGTGCAGCACGCGCTTGTCGAAGATCAGCGGGATCTGTTTGCCATAACCAAGCGCAAACAGCAGCGGAAAGCCCCAGAGCGCTGCCGCCGCGCCGCGCAGGAACAGCACTTCATAGGACGGCAGGCCCGCCGTAGCGAGCTTCATCATCGTATCGTTGACGAGATACGACCCGGTCGAGACGATCATGAACAGAGGGCCGCGAACGGCTGTCGGGATGAAATGCATCGGTGCAGGAAATCAGAGCGGGAACACCGCCGCAATGGGCCATGAAGCGCCGACAAATCCGACAGCGACCGACGAGCGGGGCGCGGGAGGCCGGCGCGATTGCGCAGGGGTTTAGGCCATTCCATTTCACGCGACACGTTCCTATATCAGCGCCATATCCCCGCAATCGGATCACGGGTTCGGGCCGAGTGAGAAGGCGCCCGGGCAAAAGACGCTTGTGTTTTTTGGCCTTTGTCGCTAATCGCCCCGCATTCGACTGAACTGAAGGTCCAGGCCGTCCAAGGAAAGAGACTATGGCAAAAGGTAAATTCGAGCGCACCAAGCCGCATGTGAACATCGGCACGATTGGCCACGTTGATCATGGCAAGAC